>JANOJB010000119.1:0-81956 GCA_031407985.1 Pseudomonadota bacterium
CGAAGAGGACGAGGGGGGACCGTCTCAGGAAGCGCTGATGGTCAGCGTGGGAACACGGATCGTGAGCCGATCGCTTAGCTATGTTCAAGACATCGGCCCCACGCGCAATTCGAAGTACAACCTGGCCGCCGCCCCGGAGGCCGATTTCCACATCGATCTGTTTCCAGCGGCGTTTGGCGGTGGTGGTGGGTTCGCGGCCAACATCGGATTGACGGTGGACGTGGCCTACATGTTGCCGGTGGTGTCGTCGGCCAGCACCAACGGCATGGGTAAATACGCCACCTATTCGTTGGACTGGGCCGTGGGCGCCAAGGTCCGGCTGCCGATGGGCCTGTACGGGATGCTCGGCTACGGCGCGCACCGATATCAGCTAATCGCGCAGGGGCAAGCGGCGGGCGTCGACGTCCCGATGGTCGACTATCGATCCTTCCGGGCGGGGGGAGGCGCCCGGATCCGGGTGACGCCGGAATTCGTGTTGATGGCACACGGTGCCTACCTTCACTGTCTGGGAGCCATGGGGCAGATCAGCTCCAGGAGCTTCTTTCCCAAGGCGACCTGTGGCGCCCTGGATGCGGGCGCGGCGGTCGGGTACCGGATCAATTCATTCCTGGAAGCGCAAGTTGGCGTCGACGTCCGGCGGTACGGCCTTGCGTTCCACGTTCTGCCGGCCGACAACGCCCAGCGCATCGCGGGCGGCGCCGTAGACCAGTATCTGATGGGCTGGGCCGCGCTGTCCGTGGTCCTGGGAGGCGCCGAACCGGAAGGCGGGGGTGGCGGCGGCAAAGCGAGTTCGGGGGACGACGAGGAATCCGATGCCCCGAAGAAGGATGAGAAAGCGAAGAAGGCCGACGATGAAGGATCCGACGGCGAAGCAAGCGCCGACGAAGAGAAGCCGGCCAAGAAGAAGAAAAAGTCGGCCGCGGACGAAATCGATCTGTAGCGATCAGCGCGTGAAGCGGGCGACGGAAAACGGGGCCAGGTCAACGCCGGCGTTTCCCGTCGCCACCAGATCGGCGATGGCCTGGGCGGTGATCGGGCACAGCAGGATTCCGTTGCGGTGGTGCCCGGTCGCCAGGAACAGGTGACGGATGGGTGTCGGCCCCAGCACCGGCAGATGGTCTTCCGTGTAGGGGCGAAAGTTCGACCAGGTGTCGATCACCGGTGCATCGGAGAGCGCGGGAACCACAGTACGGGCCAAGCCCAGGATCTCGGCCAATCCACCGACGGTGACCTCCTTGCGAAAGCCCACCATTTCGGTGGTGCTGCCGGCCACCACCGTCCCGTCGCGGCGCGGGACCAGATAGCCACGGCCCTGGACCGACAAGACGTGACGGAACATCGGCGGTCGGGTCTCGATCGCGACCAGCTGCCCGCGGGCCGGGCGCACGACGGAGGCCGGAACGCCCGCGCCTTCGACCAAACCCGACCAGCTTCCCGCGGCAACCACAACCGCACCCGCAGCCAACGTGTCGCCGTCCAGATCCACGCCCGTCGCGGCGCCGGCATCGATTCGCACGCGACGCACATACCGGCCCTGCAAAAAACGCGCACCCGCCGCCGCCGCGGCTTGCGACAGGGCGCGGGCCAAGAACTTCGGATTCACCTGCGCGTCGTCGGGAAACAGCAACGCCGCCCGCACGGCCTCGCCGAGGGCCGGCTCCCTTTCGCGTGCCGCCGCGCCCGTCAGCGCCTCGACGCGCATCCCGCGGGCTTGCTGCCACACGCGCCGGGTGCCCAGTTCGCGTTCCGTGTCCTCGGTCAGCGCCAGCGCCAACACACCGGATTTCACGTGGCCGATGTCGATGCCGGTCGCGTCGGCAAGTTCGACCGCCAGCGACGGGTACAGCGCGCGACTGCGCAGTCCCAGTTCCAACATGGGGCCCGGACCGGAGACCTCCATCTGAGGCGCCAACATTCCCGCCGCGGCGCTGGACGCCTCCGCGCCGGGAATCCCGCGTTCGATGACGGTGACCCCGACACCGCGTTGGGCCAGGCGCAGCGCGATCGCACAACCCATCACGCCACCGCCGATGATCACGACGTCCTGACCGGTATTCCGCGGGCTTTGCCCTACCCCCTGCCCTGCCCCGTCCCGCGCCCCGTCCCGCTGGATCTGCATCGTGCCGGTGTCAGATCCCATCCTGCGGCACCCCCGTCACCTTTAGCTTGCCTTCAAGCGACGCGGACTTCCAAACCTTGTTCTGGGCGTCGACGACAACCACCGCCGTGTCGGGAAACCGCGCGCACAGCGCCAAGCCCTTCTTCGGTCCCAGGATGAACACAGCGTCGTCGAGAGCATCAGCCAGAAACGCGTTCGGCGCCAGGATCGTCACCCCGCGCGACGCCGTCGCCGGATAGCCGGTCTTGGGATCGATGATGTGGTGATACCGTTTGCCATCAAGGACGAAGGCCCGTTCATAATCGCCGGCCGTCGAAAACGCCTGATCCTTGATGGGCATTGTGGCGATCACGTCGCGAGGGCCGCCGCGCGGATCGCGCACGCCGACCATCCAATTCGCAGATCCCTTCTGACCAGAGACGAACAGATCGCCGCCCGCCTGCACCATGAAATCGGCAAGACCGCGCGCGCGCAGGATCGCCGCCGCCCGATCCACGGCATAACCTTTCGCGATGCCGCCCAGCCCCAGGCGCATGCCGGGACGCCGCAGCTTGACGGTCTTCGCCGCCGGATTCAGAAGCACGTGCCGCCAGCCAATCAGGCGACGGCGCCGAGCAATCTCGGTCGCCGCGGGAACGCGCTTCTCCAGATCCTCGTCGAACTTCCACAGCCCGCGCATGGCCGCGTACGTGATATCGAACGCGCCGTCCGACAACCGCGACATCTCCTGTGCCTTGGCGATCACCTCGAACGTCTCGTCCGCGACCTTGACCGCGTCACGTCCGGCGGCGGCGTTCACGCGCAACACGTCGGACGGCGGCTGCCCCGGCCATTCCCAGTCGGTCATCAGGCGCTCGATTCGGCGCAATTCATCGAACGCCGCGACAAAGGCTGTTTCGGCCAGCGCGTCGTTCAGCGTATAGGCCGTGAGGACCACATCCGTGCCCATGGCGTGGTACGTCCGCGCGAAAACATGGGAGACCAGCGCCTGTGCCCGCGCGGGGCTCCCCGCAATTGCCAGCAACAGCGCGAAGACAATCGAGTTAGAACACCAACGGCGTCGCAATCGGGAAACAAGATAGCAGGAAACAGTTGAAACGGTGGGCGGCTCGGGCAAGACTGCGTCCCCATGCTTGACCCTGCAACCATCAATACCTTGCGCAAACGTGCCTGCGACCTGCGCATCGACAACCTGACCATGATCGCCACCGCCGGCAACGGACATCCCGGAGGAACGCTGTCGGCGATGGATATTCTGCAAACGCTGTTCTTTGCCGAGATGAAACACCGCCCCTCCGAGCCGCAATGGCCAGGTCGTGATCGACTGGTACTGTCGAAGGGGCACGCGGTGCCGGCGCTGTACGCCGTCATGGCGCACGCGGGATATTTTCCGCGTGAGCGCCTGAATACCCTGCGCCAACTGGGCAGCCCGCTGCAGGGCCACCCGGCGAACTTCCTGGTCCCGGGCATCGAAGCGTCGACGGGCTCACTGGGACAAGGACTATCGGTGGCACTGGGAATGGCGCTGGCGTCGCGGCTGGATGGCAACGCTTTTCGCGTCTACTGCGTCATCGGCGACGGTGAATCGCAGGAAGGACAAATCTGGGAGGCGGCGCTTTGCGCCCCCAAGTACAAGCTGGACAACCTGTGCGTGATCCTTGACCACAACAAGGGCCAGATCGACGGTCCGGTGAAGGACGTGATGGATCTGGAACCGATCGCCGACAAATGGCGCGCGTTCAACTGGAACGTGTTGACCGTCGACGGGCACGACTATCAGAAGATTGGCGAGGCGTTGGACCAGGCGCGCGCGACCAAGGGTAAGCCGACGTTCATTCTGGCCGACACCGTCAAGGGCAAGGGAGTTTCGTTCATGGAGGGAAAGATTGGCTGGCACGGCATCGCCCCGTCCCCGGAGCAGTTGGCGCAGGCGATCAAGGAACTGGAAGCCGCGAAGGCGGCGTTGTCGCTGGCCCCGTCGAAGGAAGGGAACTGACATGGGTGCCGCCGCGCAACCGTCCACCGGAACCAGCAAGGCCAGTCGCGACGCGTTCGGTGAAGCCCTGGTACGCCTGGGTGAAACCCATCCCGAATTGGTGGTTCTGGACGCCGATTTGTCCGAGAGCACGCGCTCGGGAAAATTCGCCAAGAAGTTCCCCGAGCGGTTCTTCCAGATGGGCATATCGGAAGCCAACATGATCGGGGCCGCCGCCGGACTGGCCTTGTGTGGCAAGGTCCCGTTCGCGTGTTCGTTCGCGGCGTTCATCACCGGACGCTTCGATCAAATCCGCATGTCGATGGCCTATTCGGCGGCGAACGTTCGCTTGGTCGGCAGCCACGCGGGAGTCGGCATCGGCGAGGACGGGTATTCGCAGCAGGGGCTGGAGGACATCGCCCTGATGCGAACGTTGCCCGGCATGGCCGTGATCCAGCCTGGTGATGATCTGGAGACCGACGGTGCGGTCGAGTACCTGATGTCGCACAAGGGGCCGGCGTTCCTGCGCACCACGCGCCAGAAATTGGATCGCGTGAACAATCCCGACGGCTACAAGTTCCAATTCGGCAAGGGCGTCACCGTCGTCGACGGGAAGGACCTGACCATCGTCGCATCGGGCGGCACGGTGGGTCCCGCCGTGAAGGCGGCCGAAATGCTGGCCGCGGATCGCATCAGCGTGCGCGTCATCAACATCCATACGATCAAGCCAATCGACGTCGAATTGCTGGCAAAGGCCGCGCGCGAAACCAAACGCATCCTGACCGTCGAGGACCACCAGGTGACCGGGGGGCTGGGCGGCGCGGTGGTCGAGGCGCTGGCGGACCGCGAACCGGTGCGCGTGCGGCGGCACGGGATTCTGGATACCTTCGGCGAGTCGGGGACTCCCGAGGCGCTGTACCGCCACTTCAAACTGGACGCGGCCGGAATCGCCGAGGTCGCCCGCGCCTTCGTCGGCTGACGCCGTTGCTGACCGACCCCGCTATCGTGCTTCAGGCCACCACGGCCGACGCCATGAAGGCGCTGGGGCGTCGCCTTGGTCGTGTCATGCGCGTGGGCGACGTCGTCGGGTTGGTCGGGACGCTGGGCGCGGGAAAAACCACGCTGGCCCAAGGCATCGCCAACGGATTGGGGGTCGCGCGCGATCGCCATGTCGCCAGCCCCACGTTCGCCCTGGTCAACGAACATCCGGCGCGGGTTCCGTTCGTCCACGCTGATCTGTATCGCCTACGCGACGTGGCCGAGTTGGCTGAACTGGGCCTGGACGAGATCTTCGACCGGGCCGCGGTGGTCATCGAATGGGTCGACCTGTTCCCGGCGGCCGTTCCCGCGGATTTCCTTCGAATCAGCATCTCCGCCACTTCCGACGACGCCCGGACGCTGACCATCGCGCCTTGCGGTCCTCGGAGCGCCGAACTGGTGTCGGCGCTGAGTGCGACCTCGCCCACGCACGAATGAGGACTCGCTCCGCGCCGAGGGACCGTTGCTTCGGATACCGCGTGTCACCGAGCGGGGCGGCGCATGTCGTGGAACCAGGCACGCACCTCGGCCATGCGCGCGCGTTGATCGTCGGGCGCACGTCGCTTGCACGTTGCCGCCTCGGGAGATCCGTCCGGGGCCGCCCAACGGACCTCCACGCAATCGTTCGGGTTGTACGCGATTTCGAAGCCCAACTTGCGGGCCAGCACGTCGGCGACCGTCAATTTGAACGGTGTCCCGTCGCTGCGCCGGTACTCGATGCTCTTCTCTTTGACACGCGCGGCGTGCAACTTCTCGATCTCGGCGCGCACGACTGCTGGTTTGCGCGTACCCAGGTTGAAAAGTTCAGGATGCGCGACGATACGTTCGGGCAAGGTTTCCAGCGCCCGAATCGCGATCTGAAGCCGCATATCACGCGACGGCGTCGCGTAGTCCTCCCAGGGACCGATGGTCTCGAAAATCTTCGGCCCCACGGGCATGGGGACGACCGGATTGTTGTTTTCGCGCATGTATTTCTCGCCGTTGTCGACCGAGCCGACCCGCGTTTGAATCTGCTCGAGCAAGGCATCCAACGTTTCGCGATGGGCCGCGGCGGCGTCAAGCCCTTTGGGGTTGATCAGCTTTCCCATGCGCGCGTAAAACGCGTCCCGCGCCAGGTCGGTTTGCTCCGTCGAGAACGACGCAAAACGACGCTCCGTGCGCAGTGCGGTATTCGCCAGCGTCGCCAATTTTCCATCGGTGCGCACCAACGGCCGAAACATCTTGAACCCGGGACCCGCGCCGGCGACGTCGTTCGCGTACAGGAAGGTTCCTTCCCAGAAGCGTTTACGCCCGATTGAACCGTCGGGCTGGCCGTCGACCGCCAGCAGGATTCCTCCCGCGTCACCGGCCTGCTCGATCCATTTCACCACCATCAACACGTGACCATACGGATCGGCGTAGACCGTACCCGGGCGCAGCGCATCGCGGGTCAGCTTGACCGGATAGTAGTCGGTGTTGTCATCGGTAAGCGCGGTGCGCGCGCTGCCCGAATGAACCTTGTTCGCCAACAGCCGGAAGAATTTTTTCGCGGCGCCCAGCGCATCCTTCGGCGCCCCCTCCATCGGCATCTCACTGGTGATCAGCTCGCCGCAACGGGGGGGACGCGCGTCGGTTCCCCGATCGCAGTCACGCATGCCGAACGGCAAGCCCACCTTCCAACTGAAGTAGGCGCGCGAAAAATAAGGGAGGTCGGCGCAGTCGGGCGCGGCCACAAGCGCCGTTTTGCCCTTTGGCGCGTCCTCGCCGAGGCCCAGATAGTCGAAGAAAAAATTGCGGTCGTGCTCACGCAGCGCCTGCGCCAACGGTCGAAAGGCCAGACTCTCACTGGCGGGAGCATCGAACAGCGATTCGATCCAGGCGGAATATAGGTTCTCGGTGGCGCGGTCCCACGCCCGTGTCGACGTCCAGATCCCCGTGGGGGCCACGCGGGCGGGCGATGACGGGCGGCCCCGCCCCGCGACATCCACGTTTCGGCAGGCAATCGTTTTGCCATCACGCTGAAGCTCGACCACGTACCGCCCCGTATCCGGGCTGGGGACGGCCGCGTCGTAGCTCCACGGTGCCCCCCCGCGCCGTGCCGTCCGGACGGTCTCCTTGCGGCCACCCGGCCCCGTGATGACCACCTCGGCGGCGCCCTGGGACTCCTCGGACACCGCCAGCACCCGTAGCGATCGCCCGACCGACGGCACCTGCGGCGCGATCCAGATTTGCACAGCATCCCCGGCGCGCCCCTCACGCCCGTTGCCGCACGTCGGGCCGTTCGATTTCGCGGAGGCCGCACGGATGCCCACGCCCCTGCCCTCGCCCGCCGCCCACGCGACAACGAATGCCCCACCGAAAACCAGGACTTTCGTCTGCCTGTTGCGCACGATCACGCGCAGCATATCCAATTCCAAACGCCTAGAGGCGGATCTTCTCGAAGTGAACCAGATCGGCGAAGGCCGCGAAGCGTTCGCGGATCTGCGACAGATCCAGCGAGCGGAACCGGTCCAGACTGAAATCCTCGACGGCGAAGGAGGCCAGTACGGATCCCAAAATCATCGCTGTTCGGACGCTCTGCGGCGTGGTCGACCCCGAACGGGCCAACCAGCCCATGAAACCGCCCGCGAACGAATCGCCGGCACCGGTGGGATCAACGACGTTTTCGATGGGAAACGCGGGGGCGGCGAACACGCCAGCCTCATGAAACAAAAGCGCGCCCGCGTCTCCCCGCTTGATGATGACGGCGTTGGGACCCAGCGCCCGAATGGCGCGCGCCGCCGCGGGCAGATTCGCCTCGCCGGACAGTTCGCGTGCTTCCTCGTCGTTCAGCAGCAACATGTCCACGCGTTTCAGCAACGCCAACAGATCCGGACGCCTGCCCGTGATCCAGAAGTTCATCGTGTCGCACGCGACGAACTTGGGTTTGTCGACCTGCTGCAACACGCCCAGCTGCAACTGCGGATCGATGTTGGCCAGGAAGACCAGTTCGGAACCGCCCCACCCCGGGGCCAACTTCGGTCGAAAATCCGAAAAGACATTCAGCCGGGTATCCAGCGTCGTCCGGCTCATGAAGTCGGCCGAATAGACCCCTGACCAACGAAAGGTCTCGCCGGGGACGCGTTCAAGGCCGGCCAGATCGACGCCGTGCCGTTCGAACAGCGCCGTGTGCTCCGCCGGAAAATCCGTTCCGACAACGGCAACCATGCGCGGCGGCGCCAGGAAGGACGCCGCGACGGAGAAGTACGATGCGGCGCCGCCCAGAACGCTTGTGCGTTTTCCGACGCGTGTCTCGACATCGTCAAGACCCACCGAACCGACGACCAACAAAGAATGGGATTTGGAATCAAGGGTCACAGGTACCTCCCGTATAAAAGCCGCAAGCGCTCGCGCGCCTCCGGGGCAACGGCCTCGGTGGCCGTCAAAATCGCATGCGCGGCCGCGCGTCCGCAGCCGCAAGATCGTGATGCCGCCGCGACCTGCGGCGCCAGGGCCATCACCACGTCCCGCGCCCGCGCGATGTTCGCGCGCAGCACCTCAAGGACCGACCCGGCCGTCACCGCGGCGTGTCCCGGATGCCAACAGTCAAAATCCGTGGACAGGGCCAGCAGGGCGAAACACATCTCCGCCTCGCGTGCCAACTTGGCCTCGGTGACCGCGGTCATGCCGATCACGTCCGCGCCCCAGCTCCGGTGCAGCAGCGATTCCGCGCGCGTCGAAAACTGCGGCCCCTCCATGCATACGTACGTGCCCCCGCGGTGCAAATGGGGTGCCCGATGGTCGCCGATCGGCGTGGCCGCGCGATCACTGGCAGCCGCCAGCGTACAACCGGTTGTAAGGGCCGCGATCGCCGTCAACGCGGCCAGATCCGCGCAAACCGGATCCGCGAAGCTGACGTGCCCGACGATCCCGTCACAGAAGAAGGTCGCGTTGCGGCGGTGGGTCTTGTCGATGAACTGATCCGGCAAGACCAGATCGCCGGGCAACATTCCCTCACGCAACGATCCGACCGCCGAAATCGACAGCAGCCGCCGCACACCGACCTGCCGTAGGGCGAAGATGTTCGCGCGGTAGTTGATCTCCGACGGGGACAGGTGGTGACCGCGCCCATGCCGCGACAAAAATGCCACCCGCACGCCCGCCAGGCGACCGAACACCAGGGGCCCCGATGGGCGACCGAAGGGCGTATCGCATAGCCGTTCAGTAACATCCGACAGGCCGTCAAGATCGTACAGGCCGCTGCCTCCGAGTACGCCGAGCACCGGTGCGTCGACGGTGTCGACGACGGTGTCGACGGCGGCCTGGTCGGGATTTCCCGTGCTTCCCATTGTGATCGGCGTCCTTGCTACCATGAAACCTGGACCCTGGGGATGGCAGGCACCGACGATGACACCAAGAACGGCGGAACGCCCCCGACAGGCAATCCCGCCGCCGCCGCGGCCCCGGATCCCGTTGCCGCCCTGGTGGCAGCGGGGGATCACATGGGCGCCGCGCGCCTGGCCGTGGATCGCGGTGAACTGCCGCGCGCCATCGCGCTTTACGAAAAAACCTGGCGGTTCGCCGACGCGCTCCCACTGGCGCTGAAACTCGGCGATCGGCCCCTGGCCATCAGGTTGGCGTTGGACGCGCGCGATACCGCGATGGCCGTGCGCATCACCGACGAGATCCCGCGCGATGCCATACCCGAACTGCGCGCGGCCGCGGCGGCGTTCGCCGCGCGGGGGGACAGCTGGGAGGCTGCCCGCATTTCGGAACGCGCCGGAGACGCCACGCTGGCCGCCGGCTACTTTCGTCGCGCTGGAAGCCTGGTCGACCTTGGCCGCATGGAGGAGAGCGCGGGCCGACCACACCAGGCGGGCGTCGCCTACGAGCAGGCGCTGGCCGCCGCCACCAATGATCACGAGGCCGCCCTCGCGCACCTGGCCCTCGGCCGCCTGCTGGCACGGCTGGGGCGTCACCAGGACGCCGCCCGATCGCTGCAACAGGCGATGCGGGACCCGCCACTGCGACTGTCGGCCGGGCGCGCGTTGATCGCCGAACTTGGCGCGCTTGGCTTTCGGATCGCGGCCGCCGAAATCGTGAATCGCCTGCGCCGTGAATCACCCGAGCTGCCGGAATCACCCGAACAGATTGCTGCCCTGGATGCCGCGGAAGTTGCCGCCTCCACATCGACGCTGGGACAACTGACGGCCGAGCCTGGCCTGCTGCGCAGCCGCTTCAAGATCGTGCGATCGCTGGGGGCGGGCGCGACCAGTCAGGTGTATCTGGCCGAAGACACGCTGCTGGGCCACCCGGTCGCGCTGAAGCTGCTTTCCGTCGGCGCGGGCGCGCAGGGGGCCGAACGACAAGCCTACCTGCGGTTCGCGCGGGAGGCCGAGGCGGCGGGCCGGTTGCGCCACCCCAACATCGTCGCGCTTCACGACGCTGATCCTGGCATGGGCCTGTTCGTGCTTGAGCTGATGCCCGGGGGCACCCTGACCGATTGCCTGGCGGGCAAGATCGCGCTGTCGCCCGCCTCCGCGCGCCGTCTGGCGTTGGATCTGCTTTCCGCGCTCGGCGCCGCGCACGACGGCGGCATCGTTCACCGCGACCTGAAGCCCGCGAACGTCTTGTTCGACGCCGTGGGAAACGCAAAGCTCGCCGATTTCGGCGCGGCCCACCTGGTCGATTTCGGACAAACCCAAACCGGCGGGCTGCTGGGAACGGTGGCTTACATGTCCCCAGAACAAATCAGCGGCGGCTCGATCGGACCGGCGGCGGATCTGTACGCATTGGCGGTAACGCTGTTCGAGGCGTTGACCGGACGTCTTCCCTTTCCGGGGCCGGACATCGTGGCCCAGCATCTGGGCGACGAGCCGCCGCGCCCCAGCGACTGCCGCCCCGGGCTGTCGCCGGCACACGACGCCGTCCTGTTGCGCGCGATGCGCAAGGCACCGTCGGAGCGCTGGCGATCCGCAACCCAAATGGCCAACGCGATCCGGAATTGGCCGACCGACCCGATCGACATGTCCCCGTCCTTGCCGGCGTCAGGCGATACCCCAACCACCGACCCGGTATCCCGTGTCACCCCACCGGCGCCGGCACTCGATGTGCTGCTTGGTCGAACCCGGTACGGCATGCTGTTCAGACGCGACGATCCCCACCTGGGTAGACCGGTTCTGGTCGAAATCCGCGAGGAGTCCGTGGAAGGCGAGGCGCTTACCGCACTTCAAGCTCTGGCCGCCGCCGGAGGTCCGCATGTGCAACGCGTGCTGGCTCTCTCCGACGACGGACGAACGGTGACCTACGAGCCATGCGACGGAGTCGTGGTTGCACTGTCGGATCTCAGCGGGAGCGAAGCGGGTGCTGCCGCCCAAGCCGAGGCTGCCCTGCGTGCCGCGGGGGTTCCGGCGTCAGCATCACCGCGACGGGTCGCGATGATGGCGGGGGGCCCCGTCCTTCTGATCGTCAAGGCTGATCAGCCGCCCGGTTGACCGATCGCGCTTCCGGGCGAAACCGCCGCGATACCCCGCCCCCACCGGAAGCACTGGGGGCGACCCTTGACATCGAGAGGCGAACGGTGCTTATGGTCGCCATCCTGAATGCCTAGCGGCTCGCTTGAGTCGCAAAACCCGGAGGCCCCCTATGAAGATCGATCGCAAGGATTTTCTGAAATCAGCCTTGGTTATCGCTGGATCTGGCTTCGGCCTGACCGAGGGTTTCGGCTGCGGCAGCGATGGAGCCACCACGGGAACCGGAGGCTCCGGAACGGGGACAGGCGGTAGCGGCACCGGCGGCCAGGGCACCGGCGGCCAGGGCACCGGCGGTCGCGGTACAGGCGGCCAGGGCACCGGCGGTCAGGGTACAGGAGGTGGCGGCGGTACCAACGCCTGTATGGCTGCCCCCACGGCAACCGTCGGAACGAACCATGGTCACTCCCTGACGGTCCCGCTCGCGGATATCACGACCGGCACCACGAAGACGTACAGCATCATGGGCACGTCCGCGCACGACCACATGATCACGATTACGGCGGCTCAGTTCACCATGTTGAGGGCTGGAACCATGTACATGATGACGTCCACCACCGGCGGTGGGCACACGCACGCCGTCACGATCAACTGCGCGTAACGGCGCGACGACACGTCTGGCGCCGCGCACTATTTGATCGCGCGCGCCGTGATTCAGATAAACAGCTGCGTGACCAGCAACGGGCTGGTGCCCGTCACCTGCGTTCCGATAGCGATACCGATTCCAATCCGGGTCACGCGCGGGTCGAGAATGTTGGCCCGGTGACCGGGGCTCTGCATCAGGCCGGCTTGCACCTCGTCGGGCGCATAAGCCCGCCCGATATTTTCGAGCAGCAACAACGGCGCCAGCCCAGCACGACGCGCGCGATCCATCGCATCGCCCGTCGACGGCGAAACGTGTCCGACGAAATCGTGTTCGACCATGTCCTGGCTGTGGGCACGCGCCACGTCCGATAGTTTCCGGTCCAGCGAAACCGGCCCCAACCGCGCGGTCCGGCGATCGCGATTCACGATCTCCAGCATGCGGGCTTCCGCCTCGGCCACCGTCCAGGGACCCGACCGCGCGGGCGCGGACGAACGGGGAGCCTCGGTCGGCGGCGGTACCCCGCAAAACACGGGAAAATTCGCGGCTACCGCCGTGCCCTGCGTTTCGATTCCAGTCACTTCGATCTGATATCTCCCTGTGCCGCGATCGCAGCGCACGTCCGCGCGAAATCCAACACCCGCGGGATCCGGTCCGGCCGCCAATGTACGCGTCTGCCCATCGGGCGACGTCACGATGATCTCCGGTCGCCGGTACCCACCCAGCAACTTGCCCGCGACCGCGACTGAACTCCCGATCGCCAGCTTCCGCGGCACGGGCGCCATCTGGACATTTTTTTCTTGAAGCGCGACGACAATCGATATCCCCGTCGCCGTCCGGTGAACGCCGAGTCCGATCTGAGCGATCCGGCTGGTTTTCAACAACGCTGGCATTTGAGCGCCGATCTGATCGCGCACCTCGCGATCGGCGTCGGGAGAAGCCCGGGCCAGCAACAGGTGCGGCGCGGCTTCCACCAGTCCGTAGTGGCTCAGCAGAAAATCCACGATCTCGAAGGGGGGCAGGTCGGTCCCTCGTGGGATCCGAGCCAGATCGTCCGCGACCGCGTCCAGCCGTGCATCTCCAGTCGGCTCGGGTAGACGCGCCTCCCGTGCCAGTCGCCGGATCTCGTCGACCACCACCGCGCGCAGCGGATCTGGTCGCAGGCGCTTGCGCAGTTCCGCGGCCGCGTTCCCTCCATATTTGCTGGCGGCGGGATACGTCGGCCGCAGTGGCTCGGCAACGGTCCGTGCGGGGGTCGCAATCGCTCCGGCCGGAACCGTTCCGATAGGTTCGACGATCTCTGACGGAACTGCCGCGCCGGCCGCGTTGGTGACGCCGGAAGGTCCAACGCTTGGCGCGCAGGAGGAACCCGCTAGCACGGCGAGCGCCAACCGCGCACTGATCCGCAGGAAGATCGGTGGACGCTCTATTCGGCGGCCTTCCCGGCCGGCTTCTCTGCGGCGGCGGCCTTCGCGGCTGCCTTCTCCGCCTTGCGCCGGACGCGCGCCGCGACCTTATCCTCGGTGCCGGATTTGCCACCGGCGCCCGGCGAAGTCGACGACGGCGGCGCGGGTGGCGCCACCAGATTTCCCTTGTCGTCGCCGAATGCCAAATCGCCGAACTTGTCGATCGCATGGAAGTCACCCACCAGAGGAGGCGACCAACCGGACGCCTGCTGCGGTTTGCCCTGGGGCATGTCCATGCGGAACATGTTGATGCGCCAGGTGTCGCCTAACCCCGGCGGCAATCGCGAACTCTCGGTCTTGGGATCCATGCCCTTGACGTCGATCAGCGGCAGCGCCAGTTCGACGGTCCAGCCCTTGTCTTGGTCCTGGTGTTTGTTCAACGTTCCGTCGACGGCAACCTTGGCGTTGATCTTCGAATTCCACGAGTACGGCTGCTTCTTGGGATCGATGGTGTCTTCGTACTTCCGGTACTGGGGCAAATACGTGTCGAACACGGCTCCGTTCGGCGCGACCTGAAATTCAACGTACGTCTTTCCGTTCTTGTCGGCGTCGATCATCAACTCGACGGCTTCCTGGGTCCACAACTTGTCGTCGCGTTTGCCCAGGTTCGACCAGACATCGACGTCGGTGTTCTCGAAGGCGACATACAAAAATTTGTCGTCCCACAACATCTTGGCCTGCGTGCTCTGCTCCACCGGCCCACCATTCAGCGTGTTGACGAACGGTCCTGTCGACGGGGCATCCTTCCACGCGGTCTCGTCCAGCTTGCCGTCGACCTTGATGGGTTTGTCCACGCGGCGGGCGACGTACCGCTTGCGCGGGGCTTCCGGCTTGGCGGCTACCGTCACCGGAATCGTCGCCGCCAGCACCCGGTTTTGCCCGTCATTCGGGCCGGTCTTGATCGCCAGACGCGTGGGCCCCCGCCACAGCCCCGTGTACACCATCACGGACGCGTGGGTCCAGGTCGCGGGCAACGTGATCGAGTGTTCGTCACGAATGATCTGCCCCGGCTTCCACTGCCCCACGGGATATTTCCCCCCGACCGGACCGTGGTCCGAGTTGATGAATCCCTGGTGGTTCGGACCCTCGATGTGCGTGAACACGCGCCATCCCTCGCCGGGTGACGCGACCAACTTCCAGTAGTGGGTCAGCTTCAGTTCCTTGCCGGGCGTGGCGGTCGCGGGCTCGGCATCCATTCCCAGATAGGTCACCTTCCCTTCCATATCGGCGATCGACGCGAACTTGGGCGTCGGCGCGGCGGTCAAGAGGTGGGCCTTGACCGTCTTCATGTCGTCCTCGGTCGGCTTGTCGTCGTCTTGCTCGACACACGTGGCGAACAGAAACAACGTCGCGACGGTCGCGGTTACTCCACCGGTTCTTCGGATCCGACTCGAACACATCACAGATCGCATCAGGGTTCCCCCAAGCAGAAAGAGAAGTCACAATCTCGAACGCGGGACCGGGACCGGCACGATTCCAAAATCAATTCACCACCACCCCGGTCGGCCGCCGTTTCTATCGGAGGGTCCGGGGATTTGCAACGCGCGCCACGGGCGAACGGCCGCCGCAGGTCTCGCAGACACGGCCCGAGACTCGGATCAGATCTCGCCCGAAACCGCGCCGTCGGCGTTCCCGGCACGCCGATACGGCCGCGCCATCACGCGCACGGAAACCCGTTCGGCGATCTCGGTGATCAGCACCGGCGCGCCCTCGGGCAACGTCCGGGCGTCGAACGCCACCGAACAGGCCAGCAGCGCCTCGTCGATCGACGAATAAACCCCCAGCAACCCATCACCACACACAACAGCGAACCGACCCGGATCACTGCGTACCAGATCCGGCTGCATCGACTCGAACATCCGCTGCGCCTGCGAAACCGCTTCCATACCCATGCACCGACGCTAGCGGAGCCAGCGGGCACGTCAAAAAACTTCCCACTTTCGCGGCCCGTCTCTTGCGCGAACGGCCCACCTCGGGCGTACTTGACCGGCGTGCGGCGCACCATGGGACAGATTCGGGCCTATCTGGGTTCGAACACGTACACGGCTGCCGCCACCGATCAGCTGTCGCGGCGCGCGCGCGCGGCGTTCTACCTGACCAGGCTGGCGATCCGAATCCTGAAGCAGTGGGCGCGCGACAAATGCCCCCAGCAGGCGGCCGCCCTGGCATTCAACACCGCTCTTTCGCTGGTGCCGGTCACGGCGATCGCATTCACCATCTTGCGCAGCGTCGGCTCGCTGGACGCACAGTCGCGTCTGTCCGATTTCGTCGCCAACCGTCTGCTTCCCGGGATGGAAGACATCACGGATCGCATCGAGGGGTTGTCGAAGAACATCAGCGTCGGGGCTCTGGGTGGGATTGGGCTCTTCTTCACGCTTGTCACCTGTTACCTGCTGTACAGCTACGTCGAAAAGATTTTCAACGACATCTGGCGCGTCGGCCAGCGGCGCACTCTGATCGGGAAGTTCCTGACCTTCTACGCCATGGTCACCTTGCTTCCGGCCATGGCGTCGGTGTCGTTGTACTGGTCCGGCCGGCTGATCGGCTCCGGTGGCGCGTCACGGTTCCTGGTGCCGCTGGCGATTCAGGTCGGGGGCCTGGTGCTGATGAACAAGCTGCTCCCACGCACGGATGTCCGCTGGAAAGCCGCCCTGATTGGTGCGCTGCTGACAGCCATCACCCTCGAATTCAGCAAACTGATGTTCGTCCGCTTCGCGAAGAAAATGCTGCTGGAAAGTTACAGCGGCGTCTACGGATCCCTGGGCCTGATCCCGTTGTTGCTGATCTGGATTTATGTCTCCTGGCTGTTGGTTCTGCTGGGGGCCGAGATCGCGTTCGCCGTTCAGAACCTGCGCGTTCTGGAGGCGGAGGACCGGCGCCAGCGCGGCGACGAACCGATCAACGGGCTGCTGGCCGCGCAACTGTTGTCCGTCGTCGCGGCTTCACATCAGACCTTGGGCGCCGGCGTTCCCAAGGAACGGTTGGTGACCGATTTTAAACTGACCCCGGACGTGGTTGAACGAATCGTCGACCGTCTTAAAAAGCGCGGACTGATCGCCGAGGTCCACGGCGACATGAACGGCTACATTCCCGGGCGCGCGGCCACCACCATTTCGCTGGAGGATGTGCTGGGCGCTTTTCGTTCCAGCGATATCGAACTGGCCGATGGAACCACGTCCCCGACATTGCGGGCCCTGGTTGCCGATCTGGAAGACACGCGCAGGAAGCGAACCCAGGGATTGACCATCGCCGACCTGCTGCCCGAAACCGCGCCGAATCAACCCAAGTAGCTCTTGGTGCAACTCACCGGTTGAAATTTTCCGGCGATTGCTGTGTAAAGGGGGCATGCCTCGCATCCGTTTCGCGGCGTCGTTGGTGTTGTTCTTTGGTTGTCAGAGCGGGCGCGACCTGCCCCCCCAGCCCGAAAACGAGCCGAAACAGGCCGAGGCGCCCCCGTGCGGAAAAATCTTCCGCGATTCCAAGGTCCGCGGCGGGTCGGCCTGCTGCGCCGAGCCCGCCGCCAAGATTCTGAAGACCGCCGACATCGTTGCCGCGTGTGGCGCGTCCGCGGGCGGCTACCTGGGCGAGACCCGCGACGGAACCGCCTGCCGATTCCACTTCAAAGGAACGGGGCCGGCCGATGAGAAAACGCCGGCCTCCGATCCGAAACAGACCTATGTCATGGTCACCCGACTGCCGATTCCCCCCGGTGCGGCTGCCCCCACCATGCCGGATCCGATGCTGGTTTGGACCTGGAAGAAGGTCGCGTTGCGCGATGCCCTTGGCTGGAAAGCCACCGCGACCGGCAAGGAAGCCGGACTGCTGGAACATCAAACCATCCTGTGGGCGGGGCGCGGCCGGCGCATCATCGGCTTGCACGCCTCTAAATCCGTCTGCAGCGAAGCCCAGGCGGAAGCGCTGCTGCAAAAAGCGATCGACGCGACCGAATAGCCTCCTCGCTGGCGCGCAAAACGAATCAGGCGATCCGCTCGCGCCGAACCTCCCGGAACGCGTCGCTCTCCTCGTCGTGCGCGCGAATCACCAGGGTTATCGCCCGCTCGTCGAATTCGTAGATGTTGTAGCGCGCGCGGCGATCCGGGGCGCCGGCGTATGAGGCGGAGCCGGCCCCGATGACGGGAATCGACGCCTCCCGGGGGCCCGGCAGCGTCACCCTTTCGTCAAGGTGATCGTGACCATGCAGCACCAGATCGGCGCCGACCCGACTAAGCAGATTCGAAAACGAGTCGCGGTCTTTCAGGTTGCGATCCTCCCCGCCCTTCTGCCGAACCGGAGGATGGTGAATCAACAACACACGTATGCGGTCACGCACGTCGGGGGAAGCCAGAATCGCCTCCAGGCGCGTCAACTGCGCACCGCCAATCTCGCCCCAGGCGCCCAGATCACCCGTCGCGACGCAGCTGTTCACGGACACAATCGCCAGCGGGCCGCGCAGGCGCAGAAACGGGTAACTGTCGTTGCCGGAAGCGCGATCGGCCGCGCGCAGATCGGCCGTTTGATACCGGGCGAACAACATCTCGAACCTTCGCTTGTCCACGACCTCCGGAACGTACGCGTCGTGGTTCCCCGGAATCACCGTCACCGCGTCGGGCGACGTACCCAGTTTCTCGATCCACGACAATGCCGCGCGCCATTCGGCTTCCAACGACACGTTTGATAGGTCGCCGGTTATCGCCACGTGATCCGGTCGTTCACGTCGCACGTCGTCGCCCAATGCCGCCAGCAGTTCCATCTTGTGTTTGCGCCGCCGGTTCACGACCAGATTCAGCGCCCCGACCGCGCGCTTGCCCCAGAAGTCCGCCAGCCGCGCGCCGTCGAAGGAACGAAAGTGCGGATCGGTCACGTGAGCCAGGCGAAACATGGTCACCCTTCACCCGACGCAACCGCATCGGGCGCAATCTGGACGTCGGCCAACACGCCGAAGTGATCCGACGGATACACCCCCTCGCTGTCCACCTGGTCGAACACGACGCGCGCATCGCGGATCGTGCCGCGCCCGTCCCGGCGCGGTGCCGTCACGAAGACATAGTCCAGGCGGCGATCCGGGCGCAGCCAGTTCATCCGCGCGCGAAACGGATTTTCGAGGGCCCAGGTGATCCCCGGCTTTCCCCCCCGCACGGTCGCCCATGCGTCCTGATAAAAGACACGTCGCCCACCCAGGGTCGTCAGCCCGCACAACCATCGAATCTCGTCGGAGTCGGGGACGGTGTTGAAATCACCCATCAGGACTTGCGGTCGATCGTTGCCCAGCGCGCGTGCGGTGATTTCGTCGTCCAGCACCAGCACCTGATCCTCACGCTGACGGCCCTCATGCTGCCGGTAGCTGAGGTGGGTGGTGTGAACCCACAATTCCCCGCCTGGCGCGTCGAGCAGCACCGAAAACACAACGCGCCCTTCCGTGGCGGTCGCATGGGGCAAACGCCGGTGCGCGCTGTCCAACACGGCAAACCGCGACACGATGGCCAGTCCCTCGACACCCCCGCCCCATTCGGTGGAGGGAGCAAAGAGGTGGGTGTGTCGCAACCGGCGCGCCAGCGTCTCGGCTTGATTCGGCAACCGTCCCGGTACGTCACGAACCTCTTGCAGCGCAACCACGTCGGGCGCCAGGCGTTCCAATTCAGCGCCAACCAAATCCAACCGTCTTGGATGCGGGCCGTTTTCGCCCCACAGGTTCAGCGTCACGAAACGCAAGTCTCCCGGCGATCGGGGGATCGCGTCAGGCGAAGGCGCGCTCATGGCCCCCTATACGTGCACGTGCTGTCAGCCGTTTCCGAAACCGTCACGGCGGACAGCCCCGGGATCCGCGGCGCGATTTCGCGCCATATGTAGACGCACAGATTTTCGCACGTCGAATTTTCCAATCCGGCGACGTCGTTCAGATACCGGTGATCCAACCGGCCATACAATTCGGCCCAGCAGTCGTCGATCACTCCGAAGTCGATCAACCACCCGGTGGAGGGATCCACGGGACCCGTCACCTGCAGGTCGATCTTGTAGCTGTGCCCGTGCACGCGCGCGCACTTGTGACCCTCGGGCACGTTTGGCAGGCGGTGCGCGGCCTCGAACCGATACTCCTTGATCAACTCGACGATCATCGTGCGCGCAGCCTACCAGGCCGCCCCCCGGCGGGCGAAGACCCAGACTGCAGCGCGAGATCCGAGACAAGACGCACGAGCGTCATAAAGACGGCGAATGGGGTGGCGTATATGCTGGCTGCCCCCGTGCCTGCCTCGCCAGCGTTGTTCTCGGATTTTCGCGCGCTGGATCGCCGCGTATTCATTCTGGCCGGCGCCCGCATGGTGGTGACGCTGGGATTCGCCGCGGTTTTGCCGTACCTGGGCGTGACGTTGCACCAGGAGCGCGGCGTTTCCGCGACGGTGGTGGGCCTTATATGGACGGCCGCCGGCCTATCCGGCGCGGCGACCCAGTGGCTGGCGGGCGAAATCGCCGATCGCGTGGGCCGACGCCCCGTCTTGTTGACCGGCATGCTGGTGCGAACCGTAAACCTCGCCGCCCTCGGCTACGAGGTGCTGCACCATGGACCAATTCCGGCCATCGCCGCGCTGTGCGTTTTGAACGGCATACTGCGCGCGTTCTTCGATCCAGTTGCCTCGGCGATGGTTGCCGATTTGGCGCCGGGCGAACGGCGAATCGCCGCCTTTTCGCTCCAGCGTATCGGCGTCAACATCGGTTGGGTACTGGGAACCAGCACCATCGGGTTCACGGCCGTATTGCACATCAACTACGGAGATCTGTTCTATGCCAGCGCCTTCGTCACCTTGCTGGCCGCGTTGGCGGCGTCCGCCATCTCCGAGACGCGAGCGACATCACAAACCCATGCGCGGCCCCCTTTCAAGCTCACGGACCTGGGCGCCTACCGTCACGACCGTCGGTTCATGGTGTTCTTGCTGGCGACCTTCTTTTTTTTCCTACTTCAAGCGCAACTTTACGCGACGCTGTCCCTGTTCGCCGCCGATCGTCTGCACCTGGGTCTGGTTCAGATTTCCCACCTCTACACCCTGAACGGGGCCATGGTCGTCCTGCTGCAGTTGCCAGCCTTCTATTACATCCGGCGCGTCGGCACGCATCGCGTGTTGGTGATCGGCGCCTTCGCGTACTCCGCCAGTTACGCGCTGTGTGGACTGGCCACGGCCGAGCCGCAACTGCTGGCCTGCGTCGCACTGATCACCATCGCGGAAATCATCAGCGCCCCCGCGCAACAGACGGCGGCGACCGGTATGGCTCCCGCCGATCGCGTCGGCGCCTATGCGGGCCTTTTCGGCCTTGCGCAGGCTGCCGGCCAATCCCTGGGCCCGCTGCTGGGAACGTCGCTGCTGGACGTCCTGCCCGACCGCCTGACCTGGCCCTTGCTGGCCCTCTGCGGAATCGCGGCGGCATTCCTCTACAGAAGGACGCGTCCAGCCGCTGTCGCCGTATAGAGGTCCCCGCAACCTCATCATCGCGGCCTGGCGGCGCACTGAGCCACATTGGACCGATGGTGCCTCTAAGCAGGGAGGAGAGGACTTGAAGTCCACGTTGAGCAACGCGACGTCACATGGGACAAGGGATGTTCACGTGTTCCCCGTCCCCCAAGACGACGCCCCCTCGGGGAAACGGATGGTTGCGGTGGCCCTGCGAGTCTGCTCTCATGAAAGAGTGGACGTAGCGCCTGAAAAGCCCCACCGGATTGCCACCGCCAGGGCCCCGGAAACCCACGCAGCGATCCTGCGCCGGCGCATTGATGATCTCTTCAAAGAACACGCGGGCTACGTTGCTCGCTTGGCCTTCCGCCTGCTGGGCCGGCAAGACGAAGTCGACGACATCGTCCAGGATGTGTTCATTACGCTTTTTCGGCATCTGGACGGGATTCGCCAAACCGAAGCCCTCCGGGCCTGGCTGGCCACCACCACTGTCCGCATGGTGCGCCGGCGGCTCCGGGTAAGACGTATTGGATTCTTGCTGCGCGGATCGGATCGAGTCGATTCGTCCGAGCTGAAGGGTTCGGGTGTGTCGGGCGAGGATCGGGCGGCGCTTTGGAGTATCCATCTGGCATTGGAGAGGGTCTCAGTGAACGCACGGATCGCCTGGGTGTTTCGATACCTCGAGCAGGAAAGCGTCGACGATGTCGCCCGGTTGTGTGGCTGCTCGAAGTCGACAGCAAAACGCCGCATCGCGGACGCGCACCACATCGTGAAACGAGCACTTTCAGATGACTGAGTCCGATCTGGAACGCAGGTTGGACTCCGCGCGCCGCGCCGGGCCGGGGTGGAATGCGGGCCGCCAGCAGCAGGTCAAGTGGGCACTCATGTCGCGCTTGGACCAACCGCGACGGCGGAGCCCCTTCTTCGTGCTGGCGATCGGATGCGCCGCAACGGCCATGATCGGAGTTGTGGGCTGGCGAACGCTGGCTTCCAGGGGAACCGAGGTTACGAGACGCACCGGATCGACCGGCTTGCCAGCACCGCTGGCAGCGTCGGGAACCGAGCGGCCGCTGCCCAAACTTGCCGATGGCTCCAGCATCGTCCTTGACGGACCGTCGGCCATTCTGAAGAAGACCGTCGAAACCGCCGACGAAGTCGCGTTCCAGTTGGAAGCGGGCGGCGCCCATTTCGAGGTCGCCCCGCGTCCCTCTCGCGTCTTCCGCGTGCATGCGGGACCGGTGACGGTGCAAGTGATTGGCACGCGCTTTCACGTGCAGCGACAAAAAAACCGTTCTCATATCACCGTCGATCGCGGCAGGGTGTTGGTGTCGTGGTGGGGCGGTTCCCGCGAACTGACAGCCGGTGAAGAGGGAATCTTCCCGCCGACCGACGAGACTCCCAAAGCGTCCGCCCCCCTGGGCATACCGTTCTCGCCAAGGGTTTCGTCCGGGTGGCACGCCCCGGGAGCGTCACGCGGTTCGTCCGCGTCACACGCGGCGTCCGCGTCACGCACGCCGCCCGTCTCGCACGTTCCGCCCGGCTCGCCCGTCGAGCCTGCCGCCAAGCCAACCGCGGCCGTCACCGGACCGATGCCCGAACGATCGGGATCCCCCTCGGGTCCGGAGGCATTGTTCCAGCGCGCCGACCGGGCCCGAACGGAAGGTCGGTCCGATGCGGCCATAGTCAATCTGCGCGAGATCGTGGAGCGGTATCCTGGCGATCCACACGCCCCCGTGGCGGCCTTCACCATGGGGCGTCTTTTGCTGGAAACCCAGGGAAAATCACGCCAGGCGGCCCAGGCGTTCGGACAGGCACGGGCGCTGGCGCATGGGGGGCCGCTGGTCGAGGATGCCCTGGCCCGCGAGGTCGAGGCCCTGCACATGACTGGTGATTCGTCCGCGGCGCGCCAGCGGGCGGAACTTTACGTTCAGCTCTTCCCCAGTGGCCCTCGGCTGCGGACTGTCATGCGATTCGGGGGCCTGCGGGCCGATCCATGATTCCGGCCGTGGCCCTGCTGGTCACGCTGCTTGCTGTAAATTCCGTTGCCGGTAGGCACGCTGCCGAGGTCAGCCTTTCGATCGATACCTGTCCGTCCCTGCCGCGCGACGAGATCGTGCGACTGGTTGCTCTGGATTTGGGCGCCCCCGTCTTGCCTCCGGACTCGGCCGGACCGCAAGCCACACGGGTGGGTGTCGTCTGCGACGGCTCCCGGATCGTGTTGACGATTTCGGATCCGCAGACGGCCAAGGACCTGAAGCGATCGATGGCCTTGACCGCCCGTACGGAGAACGTCACCGCCCGCATGGTCGCGCTGGCCATATCCGAGTTGGTGATCGCAAGTTGGGTGGAACTGACACCCGGCGAGGCATCAGCCCCAACGAAGGGTGGCAACACCCGGGCGCTCGATCCGCGGCGAGCCACCCCGGAGGCAACTGACCGTCAACTGGCGGCCGAACCCAGTACCAGCTACGTGCTGGTTCTGGCCCAGGCGACAGGACCGTTTTCGGGGGTGGGCTTGGGATGGGGTGGAGGTTTTCGCATCGGATGGGCATCCGGCCGATCGTGGGTGAATGCGGGCCCAAGTGACATCACCGGACACCCGGCCATCGACCTGGATCTGACAGGGTCGTGGACGGAAGTCGGCAGTTCTTTGGGAACCGTTCATGTATCGATGTGGAGCGCGTCACCACGCCTGTCCTTCCGCCTCCGTCGCGGCAGAGCCTGGTTCGACCTGGGGGGCGGGGGTCGATTTGGATTGGCGCGCCTGGTCGCCGCGCCCCTGGATCCGCTGGGTACGCGCGGAGGAACACTGGCCGCCACCTGGGCGGGTCCCACCGGTTACGTGGGTGCAGGCCTCCGTCTTGGTCCCGTGTTGATGGCGATCGGCGTCGAGGCAGGCCACGTTCTGCGTGGGGTCGCGGGCCTGGTCGATGACGGAACGCCCATCTCGATCTCTGGACAGTGGGTATCCGGCTGCGTGGCGCTGGGCTGGGGATCCTGATGCCAAACCGGGCGCGTACGGGTTCGGATTTCGCGGTTCCCCCAGGCGCGCCTCGCGATCGCTGTCCACCCCGCGGAATCGATCAGCCCATGTTCGGAATCGGAAACGGCCTGCCAGGGTGGGCGAACAGATACCCCTGACACAGGTCGCCCCCCAGACGTACCAACGTATCGCGTTCGGGCTCGGTCTCGATTCCCTCTGCGATTATCTGGATCTGCAGGTCACGGCAAAGACCGATGATCGATCCCAGCAGCTTCTGTTTCGTCGGGGAGCTGTCGACGCCGCGGACCAGCGACATGTCGACTTTCACGACCTCGGGCTCAAGCTGGGCGAAGCTGGTCAGTCCGGCATACCCGGCGCCCAGATCGTCGACGGCGATGCGATAACCCATCGCCCGCAACTGGGCCATGCGCGACATCAGATCCTTGATTTGATCCAGCGCGGCGCGTTCGGTGATCTCCAGGACCACGCGCGATGCGTACGCCGACAGGGGGGAGTCAGCATGGAACAGGGATTCATCCTGAAGATCGGCGGTGTGAACGTTCACGAAAACCAGGCCCGTCGAGGGGATATCCCTGATGGTCTCCGCGACGCCTTTCCGGATAACCCGCCCCAGTTCGTGCAAACGGTTCAGCCGCTCGGCGGCATCGAACAGATCCCCCGGGCTGGCAAGCGCGGGTTCCTCGTTGCGAACCAAAGCCTCGTAGGCGAACAGCGATCGGCTGGACCACGAGATGATCGGCTGATAGGCGATCCACACGCTGGACAGGGCGCGGGCGAACCGTGCCTCCAGGCTGGCCCGGTCGCCCAGTTGCCGGCCCCCGGCACGAAACTGTTCGACGGCTTCCCGACGGACCCGCGCCATCTGATGCATCCGCACGGCCCGCGCCACCACTTCCTCAAGTTGCGTCGGATCGATCGGCTTGATCAGGTAGCGGAGTGCCCCGTATTCCATCGCTTCGACCGCGCTTTGAACCGCCGGCAAACCCGTCATGATGATTACGGGTACATCCAGATCCTGCTCGCGAACCGCGCGCAGCAACTGCAAGCCGCTCATGCCGGGCATCGAGATATCGCTGATGATCACGTCGAACGCCCGCTCGCGAAACCGCGCGGTGGCCTGGAGACCGTCGTTGGCCACCTCGACCGTATAGCCGGCCGCGGTCAGACTTCGCGCATAGCCGCGCGTGATGGTCGGCTCATCGTCCACCAACAGGACGACACCACGCGATCCCGGCACCGGGGCCGCTTGATCGCCTGGATCTGCCACCATGTTCGCCTCCAAACGCGCCGGGAGTGCCATTCGCTTCCCCCTCTCATCGGCGGCTCGCGGCGATTGATTGAGGGGGGGCGGCAAACTCTGTTATATCTTCGGTCCACCCGCCAACCGATCGCAAAAAAGCCCAGCAGGAGAGCACGCTAAAGATGAGCGCCATTGAACGGGAGGTCATGGAACCTCGCGAAAAGACACGAAGTGTAGAGAAGGCCCAGCTGCTGGAGTACTACCGCCAAATGTTGGCTATCCGGCGAATGGAGGAGGCGCTGGCCAAGGCCTACTCGATGAGAAAGTTCGGCGGTTTCCTGCACCTGTACATAGGGCAGGAATCCGTGGCGGTCGGATCGATCGCGGCGCTTCGGCCGGACGACTACGTCTTGGCCACCTACCGCGAGCACGCCCACGCGTACGCGAAGGGCATGGGTGCCAAGGAAATCATCGCCGAACTGTTCGGCAAACGGACCGGGGCGTCCAAGGGCCTTGGCGGCTCGATGCACCTGTTCGACGCCAGTCGGAATTTTCTGGGGGGCTATGGCATCGTCGGCGGTCACATCCCCCTGGCGGCCGGAACCGCTTTTGCCTCGAAATACCGCAATGATGGCCGCGTGACCCTGTGTTACTTCGGAGACGGCTCGGTCGCACAGGGTGCGTTCCACGAGGCATTGAGCCTGGCGTCCCTGTGGAAGTTGCCCGTGGTTTTCATCTGCGAGAACAACCTGTATTCGATGGGGACACCGCTGCACCGGTCGTTGTCGGTCCTGGACGTGTCGCAAAAAGCCCTGGGATACGGAATCGCACGGGACCGGTTCGAGGGCGAGAACGTCATCAAGGTGCGGGATCGGGTCGGCGAGGCGATTCGCCGTGCCCGCAACGAATCCCTGCCGACCTTGATCGAGATCATCACCTACCGCTATCGAGGCCATTCGATGTCCGACGCGGGGTTGTATCGGACCAAGGACGAGGTCGACGAGTGGAAGAAGCGCGATCCGGTGACGATCGGGCGCGAGTTGTGTGAAAAGGCCTCGGTCGATGCGAAGGAGATCCTGGCCATCGAAGAAGGCGTCAAAGCCGAGATCGAAGAGGCGGTGAAGTTCGCGGATGAAAGCGGCGAGCTCACCTACGAAGAGCTCGAACAGTTTACGTACAAGGATTAAGGACAGAAGATGGCGCAGATCGCTATTCGCGAAGCCCTCAACCAGGCCATGGTCGAGGAAATGGAACGTGACGACCGTATCTTCCTGATGGGTGAGGAAGTCGGTCACTACAACGGGGCCTACAAGGTTTCCAAGGGCATGCTGGACAAGTTCGGCGAGCGGCGGGTCATCGACACGCCGATTGCCGAGAGTGGTTTCGCCGGGGTCGGGATCGGCGCCGCGATGGTCGGGTTGCGCCCCATCATCGAGTTCATGACCTGGAATTTTTCGCTGGTCGCCGCGGATCAGCTGATCAACAACGCCGCCAAGATTCGGCAAATGTCGGCCGGGCAGTTCACACTGCCCATCGTTTTTCGGGGCCCGGGCGGATCCGCGCACATGCTTGCCGCCCAGCACAGCCAGTCGACCGAGGCGTTGTGGACGCACATCCCCGGCCTGAAGGTCGTCATGCCGTCCACCGCTTACGACGCCAAGGGGCTGTTGAAGAGCGCGATCCGCGACGACAACCCGATCGTCTTCATCGAAGGCGAGATCACCTACGCGGACGTGGGCGAGGTTCCCGATGGCGAGTACCTGATTCCGCTGGGCGTGGGGGACATCAAGAGGGCAGGCACCGATATCACGATCGTCGCCTGGTCCAAAATGGTGCGAATCGCGTTGCAGACCGCCGAGGCCCTGGCCAAGGATGGCATTCAAGCCGAGGTCGTCGATCCACGCACACTGCGACCACTGGACGAGGAGTTGATCGTCTCGTCGGTCAAGAAGACCGGCCGGGCGTTGATTCTGGAAGAAGGCTGGCCGTTCAACGGTGTGGGAGCCGAGATCGCCTATCGGATTGCCCGGCGCTGCTTCGACGATCTGGACGCGCCCGTCGAGCGCCTCACCGGCTCCGACATGCCGATGCCGTACAACCACAATCTTGAGGAGCTGTGCGTCCCCACCACGGCGCGTGCGGTGGCCGCCGTCAAGAAGCTTCTGTACCTCGAGTAAGGACTTTAAGGAACATGGCACAAATAGTTGATATGCCTCAGCTTTCTGACACGATGCGCGAGGGAGTCCTGCGCAAGTGGCGAAAGAACGAGGGAGAGAAGATTGTACCGGGCGAGCTGTTCGCGGAGGTCGAGACCGACAAGGCCACGATGGACTGGGAGGCATACGACGAAGGTACGCTGCTGAAGAAACTGATCGCCGACGGCACGACGGTTCCGGTGGGATCGCCGATCGCCATCCTCGGTAATCCAGGAGAAGACATCACGGCGTTGGTCGCCGAAGCCGCCGCCCGCAGCGCGGCGAAGAAGGGGGGAGGCGCCTCACCCGCGAAAGCAGCTGCCGCCGTTCCCGCTGCCGCCGCTCCCGCACCGGCTGCCGCCCCCAACGCGGCACCTGCCGCCCCGCCCCGCCCCGCCCCGCCTCGACCTGCCGCGGCCGTCGCACCTGTGGTTGCGGTTCAGAACGCGACGAAAATTCTGGCGTCGCCCCTGGCGCGTCGCCTGGCGACGGATCTGGGAATCGATCTGCGCGCGTTATCAGGGACCGGTCCCGGCGGCCGGATTGTCGAGCGGGATGTGAAGGCCGCGACCCATGGAACCGGGGCCGTCGCAGCCGCCGCCATCGACTGGCATGCGGCCGAGGAAGCTCCTCAGACGCGTGCCGCGATCCCGTCCGCACCCCTGCCGGCGCAACTTGTTCCCGACCGGCGCAACGAGACGCGTCCGGCCTCCCCGGCGCCGTCCGCCGATGTGGAAAAACCGTTGTCGTTGATGCGCAAGACCATCGCCAGGCGGCTGCTGGAATCGAAGACCACCATCCCGCACTTCTATCTGACCACCGAAGTGGACATGGATCCGGCCATGGAATTCCGCGAGCAGGTCAGCCAAGTTCACGGCACCAAGGTGTCCGTCAACGACCTGGTGCTGAAGGCCGCCGCCCTGGCGCTGCGCAAGATTCCTGAAGCCAATGCATCCTTCGGGGACGAAGCGATTGTTCAACACGCGCGCGTTGACATCAGCATGGCGGTCGCGATCGAGGACGGACTGGTCACACCCGTTATCCGCGACGCCGACAAGAAGACGCTGGGACAGATCGCCAATGACGCGCGCGAGTTAGCTACCCGCGCGCGCGATCGCAAGTTGCGCCCCGAAGAAATGAGCGGCGGGACGTTTTCCGTCTCGAACCTCGGCATGCTGGGCATTACGACCTTCTCGGCGATTATCAATCCGCCGGAGGCCGCCATCTTGGCGGTCGGCAAGGTTCGCAAGGAGCCGGTCGTCAAGGGCGACAAGATCGTCGTGGGCCAGCGCATGTCGTTGACGCTGTCGTGTGATCACCGGGTCGTCGACGGCGCCCTGGGCGCACGCCTGTTGCAAGCGATCGTCGCGATTCTGGAACGACCGATCACGCTGGCGTTTTAGCGGACCCTGTTGGTCAGTTGCACGACGGCGCGCTGGGCAGCCGGCATATACCCGCCACGCACTGGGCGGGAGCCAGGCAGTTGGCATTGTTCGGGGTACCAGCTCCGCAGGGCGCGCCGTCCCCGGCCGGGTTCGGGCAAGCACCCGAGAGACCCAGCAGTCCCGAGCAGGGGCTGAGCGCCACGCAGACTGTCAAGCCACCGTTCACGATCCCGCACGCGTCTCCACCCTTTGCGACGCCCAGCTTTTCGCAGGTCCGGTTGGCGGGTGCAGCGAAGATGTTGCAGGCCACGCCCTGAATGATGTCGCATGCGTTCGTGCTGTCGACGCAGGCTCCTCCCTCCTGCCCGACTTTGGGCGCGCACGTTCCCGCTATCGCTTTCGTGCAGTACAGATCGCTCCGACACGGCAGGTTGTCACCGCACGCGGCGCCGAGCTCCCGTGGCGTCGCGCACTGCATACTCGCGGCGCAAACCATCCCGGCCTGGCAACCGGTGGGTACCGTGCACGCCTGCCCTTCCGCCATCCTGGGCCCGCAGACGCCGCACGCCATATCCGCCCTTCGGCAGTACGTGCTGTCACACTGCCAATCGGAACCGCACCCCATCCCGTTGACGCGGGGTCCGGGTTTGACCGCGCAGGCCTCGGGAAATCTCGACGCCACCAGATCGGGACACGACGCCGATTTGACGGCATCCCCGCAGGCCGAGATATCAGCGGCCGAACGTGTGATTCCGGCCACCGACTGGTCCAAGTTGCAGCCCAACGTCTGGCGTTCGACACAAGTCTTCTTGTCGCCGTAGAAGACCTGAACGACGGGCGCGGCACAAGCGTCCAAAGCGTCGCAGATCTCGGCCGCCATTTTGTCACATGCCTTCTCAACCGTAAGCGGCACGTCGGGCGCCAGATCACCCGTGCCCGCGTCAGAGCCGCCGCCGCTGCCTCCAGTCCCGGCGCTGCCATCCCTGTTGGAAGGCGTGACGCTGCCACAGGCAGCCACCAACAGAAACGCGGAAACAAGGTGCACTTGAAAGCTGTTCATGGATGGTCCCTTCCAGGACTTGGACACGGCAGGAGGCCCCGTCCACAAGTCGCCCACGCCAATCGTATCCCAGTTCCAGGCTGGTGGTCACAGGGGGGCCGTTGCGGGTCGCATACGCCGAGGGGCGGCCACGCCAATCAAGCGGGCGACATCAGAATCGGAACCCGAGACTTGCCAGCAACTCCAGTCGGACCAGGGGCGCGTGGAAGTGGGCCTTCTTGGGGCTGTACGCCAGCGCTGGGTCGACCGAGACGGCCAGCAACGGGGAAAATCGGTATGCGAGGCTAAGTGCCGGCCTAACCTCGAGAAAGGACTGCACGCCGCTGATGTCGTACAGGCCGTCTTGCGCGAGCAACGCGGACGTAGACCGAAGGCCGGTCAGGGCCAGAATGCCCAGTCCCAGATCCGCGCCCAGGACGATGCCGCCCGTCCCGTGGATGCGCACTCCCGGATTGACCAGGATTGACAGGAATGTCTCTCGAGAGCTGGTTTCCTTCAGAAACGTTCCCGTGAAGGCAGCCCCCAGCCGGAATCGCACACGTCCGTTGCCATCGAAGGTATGACCACCGCTGAGGGCGAGTGTGAACGCCGGTCTGGCGTCGCCCGCGATTCCGGTCAGCCAGAAGGTAACCCCTGGCGCCACGCCAACGTCGATCCGTGGGGCGGGGGCAGTCTCAGTCTCCAGCGGCATCTTGGGCGGTCCACCTCGAACGCCCTGTGTCGCGGTGGTCGAGGTTGGCGGGCCGAAAGGGGGCGTCCCGGTTGGCACGGTTAGCGGCGGGTCCGTCGAGGTCGTTGGGTTCGTTGGGGTTGTTGGGGAAAAAAGCGACTCCGACTGGGGAGGCGACGGCGTTGGTTCCAGCTTCCTCTCGGTCTCGGCAATCTGTTTCTGCAGATCCACGACCTTCTGCTCAACCTCGCGGCGCTTCGAATCGCCCGGCGCGTTTCGCAGGAACGACTTGTAGAAGAAGACCGCCTTCTTCGCGTCGCCCGACAGTCGGTACGCCTGACCAATGTTGTACAGGAACCCAGGATCCTGCTTCTCCTCGTAGGCGCTTTGCCAGTTCTCGATCGCCTTATCGAACTGGCCGAGATCGAAGTGGACCGATCCCTGCTGGAAGAGCTGCTTTGCCCGCTGTGGATCACCGGCCCGGGCGGGCCCGCCGCCGAATGCCAGGGCCCATACAAGAACGCCCACACATGCCAGTCGGGGCGTGAAGCTCATCCGTGGACCATCTGGCCGAAGACTATATCCCAAACTTGTCGACGAGGATGTTGGGGCCAATCGTCGGTTGGTCGTCGGTGCGAGGTTGGACGAGACGTGCGACCAGTGCGACTGACGGGCGCACAAAAAAAAGAGCAGCGTCTTTCGACGCCGCTCTTTTTGTCTTACGAGTACCTGGTTCTTACAACGTGCCGAGGAACGACAGGAGATCGTTCTTCTGGGCCGAGGTCAGCGCGTTGTACGCGTTCCGCGACGCCAAGGCCTGGCCGTCGTGCGCCAGGATGGCCGCGCCGCGATCGGTGGTCCGGCCGTCGTGCAGGAGCTTGTTCCGCGAACGGAGGCCCCACAACGGCGCCGTCCTCATGCGACGGGTGACCGCCACGGAATCGCCCGTGTTGCCGATTCGGTCGCCCAGGGCGCCCATGTCATGCAACAGGAAGTCCGAGAACGGCGCGAAGACGATCCCGGAAGGCACGCCCCCCGCCGATGTGGACACGAAGATGTCCGTGTCCGTCCTGTGGCAACCCGAGCAAGCCACCGTGGCCGAGTTGAACAACGTCTGTCCCCGGGACTGCGCCGTGTTCGGAGCAATCGCAACGCGCGCCGGCGGCGCCAGTTGTGCCATGAAGAACGTGAACAAGGCCACGTCGTCCTGAAGCTCGTGCAGGCCACCCGCGCAGTTGTTGGTCTCCGACGCCAGGCTGTCGTCGGTGCCCGGCAATACGTCGTCCGGGCAACCGTTGATGACGGCGTTGGTGCCGGGACGATTGGCCCGGTTCTCGAGCGCGAAGACGTTGCTCACCGTTCCGCGGACGCAAGAATCGGTGGTGATGCCCATCTCGTTCAAATAGGCATCAGCCGAGAACTGGCCCAGGTTCGGCACGCCGGCCTTCCAGCCGAAGCGACCGACACGCGTGGCGCCAGCGTTCTGTGAATTGTCCACCGCGTTCGGAAGCGCCGTCGAGACCCGATTGACAATGCCCCGAATGGCGGCCGGCTGCCGGCTGGCCAGGGTATCGAATCGCGAATCCGGCAGGGAGTCGACCAGGCCCAGCCCGAACAGCGGGGTCGTCAAGCGGCCCGCGAAAATCGTCGCGCCCGGTGCCGGGTTCGCGTCCGTGCCGGAATTGCAGTTCAAGCCACCGACGTTGAAGCCGCCGATGCCGAACAACTGGCGCAGCGATCCACCGGTGCTCTCCATGCCGTCGAACAATCCGTTGGTCAGCTTGCCGTAACGGGCTTCAACCTGCTGTCCCGCGCCGCCGATCGCGCCGTTCTGATGGCACGTCCCGCAGCCACGTTCGTTGAAAATCGGTCCCAGACCATCCGCGGCGTTCTCGGATGCGTTGAACGCATCCTTGGCCTCGGCGAAGTGCGCGGGATCGGTCCCCGCGATCGCGTCGCCCAATGCGGCGGCCTGGGTGATCTCGGTGGTTCCTTGGTCTTGGGCTTCCGTCCCACATGCCGAGATCAGCGGTAACGGGACTAAAAATGCCAGGGCCAGTGTTGCTTTCTTCATTGATTCCTCCAAGTGCGTTCAGGGCTGTTTGTCTTCTCCTGCCGGACGACCAGGCACGCCGCGACTGGCACGGTCTCTCGCAAGACCATTGATGCGCGGCCATGGCATTTCCCCAGCAAGCACCAGCCCCATAAGCAACCCTTGGGCCCACACCAACCCCCCGTCACCGGCTGTAAGCCAGCATTCACTCGTGACCTGGGAGATGACAAAAACCACCATTTCATTGCGGCTTATCGCAAGCTCGGCCGGTCGCGTCGTTCCATTCCGACTTTTCCGACTTTCGAAATTCCTCTTTTGCGAGGTATCCCAATCGGCATCGATACGTATCCACTGCCTGTCGTCGATACGTATCCCGACGGTATGCCGTGGGCGCGAAGGGGCACGGATAGCGAGGCTACCGGCGACGGTTTTCGTCGGACCTTGAGACTCGCGCCAGATGTCGAAACTTGGTAAGCACCGAGGAATCATGGCTGACAAATTCGATCTGATCGTCGTCGGGGCGGGCCCCGGTGGATACCCTGCCGCCATCCGCGGATCCCAGCTTGGTTTCAAGGTCGCTTGTATCGAGCGCGAGCGCGCCGGGGGAATCTGCCTGAACTGGGGCTGCATTCCGACCAAGGCGTTGTTGAAATCAGCCGACGCGATGCGAACCGTTCAACATGCCGCCGACTTTGGCATCACCATCAAGGGCGAGATCGGGTTCGACTGGACCAAGGTGATTTCGCGCAGCCGCGGCGTCTCGGAGAAGCTGGCCAGCGGCGTCGATTCGCTGTTCCGAAAGTACGGCGTCACGCCGATCAAGGGCACCGCGACCCTGACCGGACGAGGCAAGGTCGAGGTCAAGACCGCGACCGGCGTGAACAAGTTGGAGGCGCCACGGATCATCATCGCAACCGGCGCGCGGGCGAAGTTCCTGCCCGGTATCGAAGCCGACGGTGATCGCGTCATCACGTACCGCGACGCGATGGTGCTGCCCGAGGCGCCAAAATCCATCGTTGTCATTGGCGCCGGCGCCATCGGTGTCGAATTCGCGGACTTCTGGAACGCGTTCGGCGTCGAGGTCACGATCATCGAGTTCATGCCCCGCCTGGTTCCGATCGAGGACGAAGAGGTATCGAAGCTTCTGGCGCGCAGTTTTCAAAAGAAGGGCATCAAGATTCTGGTCGGCACCAAGACCACGGGTGTGAAGGTCAATGGGAAGACCGTCACGACTTCGTACACGACGCCCGACGGCAAGGACGGCCAGATCACGACGGATCGCGTGTTGCTGGCGGTCGGTGTGCAGGCGAACGTCGAGGGTATCGGGCTAGAAGGAATGGGCGTGAAACTCGATCGTGGGTTCATCCAGGTCGACGACCACTATCAGACCACCAGCCCCGGGATCTGGGCGGTGGGCGACTGCGCGGGACCTCCGTTGCTGGCGCACGTGGCGATGCAAGAAGGCGCCCGCTGCGTCGAATGGATGGCCGGCAAGAAGCCCCAGTTGGTCAACTACGACGCGATTCCCGGGTGCACCTACTGCCAGCCAGAGATCGCGTCGATCGGAAAGACCGAGGCCCAGGCGCTGGAAGTCGGTCTGGATATCAAGGTTGGAAAATTTCCGTTCTCGATCAACGGCAAGGCGCTGGGCGCCGGGCACACCGAGGGGTTCGTCAAGATCATCACGAACAAGGCACGCGGCGAGATCATCGGCGTTCATGCGATCGGCCACGGGGTCACCGATCTGATCGCCGAGATGTCACTGGCCATGACGTCGGAAGCGACCGTGCACGACATCATGACGGCGATCCATCCGCACCCGACGCTGTCCGAGGTGGTGCTGGAAGCCGCCGCCGAAGCGTTGGGCGAGGGCTTTCACTTCTAACGAGGCGTCCCAGCGCCCCCGCGATTTCGCCTTTAGCGGGGCCGTCCGAGCGCCCCCGCGATCGCGGCTTCCGCAAGCCGCGCCATGATAGCCAGGCCGGCCTTGTTGGGATGCAATCCATCCTCGGCGAGCTCTCGTTTCAGGAAGCCCTTGTCGTCCACCATCGCCGCGAAGTAGTCAAGGTACACATGACCGCCGGCAGCGCTGGTGTCTTTCAACCAGCGGTTTAACTCCAGGATCTTCTCCGGCGGGCGCAGGGGAAACGTCAACTCCGACGGGGGCGTGTAGTTGTGAACGGGAATGATCGACGAGAACACGACGGCGATGCCGTGCACGCGCGCCAGTTCGGCGATGGTCGCGAAATGACCCTGGATGTCTTCCAGTGACATGGGGCCCGTGTTGCCGGCGATGTCGTTCGTGCCGGCCAGAATGACAACGACCTTCGGTTTCAGGTCGATCACATCCTGCCGAAAACGCACCAGCATTTGGGCCGTGGTCTGGCCGCCGATGCCGCGGTTGATGTACGGCTTGCCTGGGAAGTACTGATCCAGGCGCCAGGTATCGGTGATCGAATCACCCAGAAACACGACACGGTCCTCGCCGGCGGCCGGCGCCTTCAAGCGCGCGTTTGCCTTGCGGTAGCGCGCCTGTTCTCCGAAGTCATTCAGGTAGATCGATGTCCTCGCTTTGCGCCATTCCTCCATGCGCCTGAGGGCGGCCGAAGGCGTGGGCGACGACGGCGAGGTCACCTGCCCGAAAGCGCACGCCGACAGCACCAGGAACGCGCAAGCCGAACATCCGAAAGCCAACCCGAACCGTTGCACGGCGCGATGGTACCGGCCAGCGTCCGGGCTAGCAAAAGGGCTCTGGGCGACGACGTGACCGCGCGAATGAACTGGGCGCGCCTGTCGATCTTGCTCGCCTCCCCGGCCGGGGCACTGAGTACGCCGACCAGACGCGGACCATCTTAGGGCGCGGGGCGCCCGAGTTGCTGCATCAGCCATGTCATCGCCGGGCGCGCCGTGCCGTTGCGGACGAGACCGCTGCTCGGCGCCTGGCTCCACGTCTTACCGTAGATCCAACCCCAAATCGTGATGCCCTTGACGTAGCCCGAGTCCCTGAACAGCGGAAAAAATTGCTGATACATCTGAAGTTGCTGGTTGTCGTCGGTGGTGCTGATGTCCATCTCGGTGATGTAGATCGGCAGCTGCCCCTCCGTGTACAGGCGGGCCAGGAGGTTCGTCACGGCCGCGAGGGTCACCTGACCTCCGTAGTCCAGATCGTGAGCCTGCGCGCCGATCGCGTCGACGGGGGCGCCGGCCGCCTTGATCGTTTTGACGATGTCGAGGAAGTGCGCCTGGTCGGTGCTCCACTCGATGTTGTTGTAGTCGTTGAAGATGAGCGTCGCGTTCGGGCACGCCTCGCGCGCCCATTTGAACGCGTTCGTGATCCATTGCCAGGTGCCGTTGGTGCCGCCGCCGATCGCGTTCGCATACGACGGGGTCGTGTGCGGCGGGGGCTCGTTGACAACGTCGATGAGCTTCGTGTTCGGGTAACGCTTGCAGAACTCCGTCATCCATGTCCTTACGTTGCTTTCGGTGATGCTGCCGCTCGGCTGCTGGCTGCCCCAGATGAACGTATGTTCCTTGAAGATGACATTGTTCCGCTGGGCGTAGTCGTAGATCGCGTCGAGAGTGCCCCAGTTGAAGGCCGCGCCCGCGCTCGACTGAACCGATCCCCACTTGCCCGCGTTCTCGGGCGAGATCTGGTTCCAGTGGAGGGAGAACGTCTTTCCATCGGTGTCGACGGCATTGGTCGTCGTTGTGTTGCCTACGAAATCGAGCGTGAAAGGCCCGCGCCCGGCCGTTCCGGCGCCGCCGGTGCCGGTCGTGCCACCGCGGCCGCCGGTTCCACCCGGGCCTCCACCCCGTCCGCCGGTGTTCGCGCCGCCCCGTCCCGCCGTGGCGCCACCGATTCCGCCAGCGCTCGTGCCGCCCCTCCCCCCCACCGCGCCGCCCCTTCCCCCACTGCCAACTGTGCCAGCGGTGTTCTGCCCGCCTGTGCCGACAGGCCCACCCGCGGTACCCTGGCCCGCGGTGTTGCCCTGTCCACCCGAGCCGCTGCCGGCCCCCGCGCCGCCCGTCGAAGTCGATCCCGCTTGTCCCGAAGCGCCGCCGCTCGCTCCGGCCGCGCCGTCCGGTGCCGAGTTGCCGGAACCGCCCGAACCGCCCGAACCGCCCGAACCGGCTGCTCCCGCCGAATCCGGCGGGCCGCTGCCCGCGCTACCGGCGCAACCAAGGACCAGAAGGAACCCTCCCGCCACCGCCAGGCTGCTCGCGGACAAAGTTCGATGCATGTTCTTACATTCCCGGGATGGCCGAACGTGTGTCTGGTTTACTAAGAAATCTCGCGAGAACAAGCTTCTCATTCTCCGAAACACTGTCATTTTCGATGCGATCGGTCCGTCATCATGACATGTAGGGGCATGAGCGTGGCCACCACTGTTGGCCTGGTCATCCTCGCGATCGGCCCCTCGTGCGGACGGCAATCATCGCGGGAGCAGCACGTTCCGCAAGCGGCGGTGCGATCGGATGCGAACGTTGCCGCGGGCGCGCGCGTACTGCTCTCGTTGCCGGTTTCGGCGTATCACGCATCGATCGCGACCGACGACGGTGACGTCGCCTATCTGCTGACCAGCAGTGCCGCCTATCGATTGGCGCCCGACCAAGCGCCGGCGGAGATCTCGCTCGATCTTGGCTTCGGCGCCACGACCACCCGCTCCTCATTCGTCTATTGGTCGCGCGGGGGCGTGTTCGAAACCCCCAAGCTGGGCGGCCCGGCGCGCCGCCTCGTCGCGCTCGCCGAGCGCCCGCGGCTTCTCGTCGCGTCGGAGGCCCGGATCGCCTGGCTGCGTCGGTCCGACGACGACCGCTTCAGTCTGCACACGCTGATCGACAAGAAACCGACCACCGCGTACACGTCGCCCGGGACCATCGACGCGGTCACGATGATGGGCGATTGGGTCTTCTTCGTCGAAAGGCCGGCCGGCACGGATTGGCGCATTGGCCGGGTGGGCGTCACGGGCGGCGGTCCCACGTTCACGGCGCTACGAAACGGACGCGCGCCGGCGATGCTCGCGGGACGCCGGGACCTCACGTTCTATGAAGGCAGCCGCTTCGAGGTGCACCGTCTCTCGATCGACCTGCAACACGAGCGGACGCTGGCCAGCGGTTTCGTTTGCTCGCCGCTGGCGGTGGCCGAACGTGTCTATTGCGCCCAGGTCGAAGGGATCTTCGAACTGCAAGCCGACGCGCGACCCCGACGCCTGGTCCCGGGCAGTATCGAAAGGCTCGTCACCGACATCGCCGCAAGTTCCAGCCGCCTGCTCTGGATCGTCGACGCGGGCGCTGACCGATTGGAGGTGATGGGAATCAGTAGGTAATTGGCGGTGCAGGGACTGGACCGGAGATGCGCGCTTCCGACGGGCCGAGGGCCCGCAGACGATCTATAGTCCGCGTCGCCAACATGTCAGAACGCGTCGTCGAGACCCGATCCCGCAAGCTTCGGATCCTGCAAGATTTGGAGGATCAGGAACTGCCCGCGCCGCCCGTGTCCGAAACGCCAACCCCCGAACGCCCGGCACGCGAGAAGCTGCCGCCCAAGCCGCCCTGGATCCGCGCCAAGATGCCGGGCGGAGAGGTGTTCTTCGATCTTCGAAAACGCGTCGCGGAGTTGGGTCTACACACGGTGTGCGAAAGCGCTTCGTGTCCCAACATCGGCGAATGCTGGAATCGCAAGTCGCTGACCATCATGATCTTGGGCGGGACCTGCACGCGCTCTTGCCAGTTCTGCGACGTTCCGACCGGGCGACCGTTGCCTCCCGATCCCGATGAACCGCGGCGGGTCGGAACGATCCTGGGAGAGCTGGGACTGCGCCACACCGTGATCACCTGCGTCGATCGAGACGATCTGCCCGACGGTGGAGCGGCACACTGGGCGGCCACCATCCGCGCCGTGAAGGCGGCCGCACCCGCGTTGGTGCTGGAGGTTCTGACGGGCGACTTCAAGGGCGACACCGGCGCCGTCGACGTGGTGCTGGGCGCCGGACCCGACGTGTTCGCGCACAACCTGGAGACCGTTCCCCGGCTGTCGCGACAGGTGCGCGTCCAGGCCAGCTATGCCCGATCGTACGCGATTCTGCGCCACGCAAAAGCGCGCGGCGCGATTACGAAAACCGGTTTGATGCTGGGTCTCGGCGAGGAGCCGAACGAAATTCGCCAGGTGATGGCGGAACTGCGCGAGATCGGCGTCGACATCCTGACGCTGGGGCAGTATCTGCGGCCGTCAACCGGCCATCTGGCTGTCGCGCGCTTCGCGCCGCCCGAGGAATTCGCCGCACTGAAAACCGAAGGCCTGGCCATGGGCTTCCCCCACGTCGAATCCGGACCGATGGTCCGATCCAGCTATCACGCCGACGGACAGCGCGATATCGTGCGTGACCTGGCGGCGCGCCGGATCGCCGCCGGTTAGACGGGCCCTTGTCATGATTCCCTACCTCGACTTCAAGCTGTTCGATTTTCTCGGCCTGCCGATTCACCTCTTCGGCGTTCTGGTCGCCATCGGCGTGATCATCGGCGATCGAATCACGGTCCGTGAGGGGGCCAAGCGCGGCCTCGACCCGCGCGACGTCCGCTATCTGAACGCGCGCATGGTGATTGGCGGGTTCATCATGGCGCACCTGGTCTCGGTGCTTTTATACTTTCCCGAGCGCATCAAGGAAAACCCACTGGTGTTGTTGAACATCTGGTCGGGGCTGTCGTCATTCGGAGGCTTTCTGGGCGCGGCGCTGACGTTTCTGTATCTGTCGCGCAAGGAGAAGATCCCTACCCTACCCTACGCCGACGCCGTCGCGCTGGGACTGGCCGTCGGATGGATCTTCGGGCGCCTCGGCTGCACGACGGCGCACGATCACCCGGGGCGGCACAGCGACTTCTTCCTGGCGGTTCGTTATCCCGACGGCGCGCGCCACGATCTGGGCCTGTACGAATTTCTGTTCACAATCGTCTTGACGTTGGTCCTGTTCCGCTATGCGAAGAAACCCCGCCCTGCGGGACGCCTGATTGGCCTATTCGCCTTGCTCTACACGCCGGTTCGCTTCGGTCTGGATTTTCTGCGCGCCACCGACGTCACGCGGCCCGACGAACGCTACGCCGGGCTGACACCCGCGCAGTGGGCGTGTATGGGTGCGTTCGCTCTTGGGTTTTGGCTGCTGAGGCGCCCAAGCCCGGTGCTGGAGTTCACCGGGCCACCGCCCCCGGAACCCGCGTCATCGCCCACCGCGGCCGAGCACGAAGCGAAGGCCTGAGCCTCACATCCAGTCCCCTGCTGACGCCGTCGCTGGCGACGTCACGTTCCCACCCCCACCCGAATTCCGGGCGGCACCGAATATGTGATCCAGGCGTTGCCTCCGACCACGGCCCCGCGACCAATCACCGTGTCCCCACCCAGAATTGTGGCGTTGGCGTAGATAATCACATCGTCTTCCAGCGTCGGATGACGTTTCTTCGGATTTGGTTTGTCCGTGCGACCGCGATCGCGTACCGACAGCGCTCCCAACGTCACACCCTGATAGACGCGAACACGATTCCCGATCAGAGTCGTTTCGCCGACCACGATGCCGGTCCCGTGATCGATGAAGAACGATTCGCCGATGGTGGCGCCCGGATGAATGTCGATCCCCGTGCGGGAATGGGCATGCTCGGTCAACATGCGTGGAACAACCTCGGCGCCATATCGTCGCAACCTGTTGGCCACGCGGTAGATGGCTATCGCGTACAGACCGGGATAACAGGCAACGATCTCGTCGATACCACTGGCCGCGGGATCGGATTCGAACGCGGCCAGGACATCGCGGCCCAGTTGGGCGCGGATGCCAGGCAGCGCGCGCAGCAGTCGCCCGGAGATCGCGCGCGCGCGTTTGCGGCAGGCGTCCGCGGGCGCCCCGCCCGGAGGGCACCGACGGTGAAGTCCCAGATAGATCGCCGCCGCCAGTTGCGCATCCACAACCCCAATGGTCGTGGCGACATGTTGGCGCAGGCTGCCGGGATAGGTCCCCAGGCGATGCGACTCGGGAAACAGGACCTCGACCAGTTCATCGACCAACTGCCGAATGTCTTGCCGCGACGGCAGTGGCCCCTCCGACGCCAACCCCTCTTGCATTCCCGCGGCGGCGGACAGCACCTGATCGGCCAGTTCAAGGTGCAACGACTCGTCCCCCCCCTTTTCGCGCTTCGGACGCGCCCCCTTCGATTTGAGATTCGACGATCGCGATGCCATGGCCAAAACGTTACCTGAAACCGTCGTCGATCGCCTGTCTCAAGCGTTCAGGCGGAACGCGCGGCGACGGCCCCGACCAATTTTTCCATCACCTCGGTCAGACGGGCATCCGGCACCGTGACCCGCGTGGGCATGCCACCACCCAGGTCGAACATCTTCACGAAATCCAGCCCCGACTCGAAATCCGCCGCGATGGTCAGCGCGCCCGAGTCGCGAATCACCGAAACCGCCGCGCGTTCCTGGCCCAGCAGCAAGAGTTCGGTTTTATCGAATCCGCGGGCACCGGCGATGTCCACGAACGCCACGCCATCACGAATCTGATAGCCGCCCGCCAAGCGCCGCGACCCCTCCAGCAGCGGATCGATCTCTCTGGCGGCGGCCTCGATCTCGTCCCAATAAACCGCCGACCGGCGGCGATCCGCGCCGGCGGCCAGAAACTGAACCACCAGGTGTTTCAGGCTCTCGTCACGAAAACGGGCGCGCAAAGCCCGATCGATTCGCTGGGCGATGGGGCCCGGCGTACCCCGGCGCGTGTCCACCGCGCGGGCATCGGCGTCCGCCCCTTCGTAGGGTTCGATGCCAGCGCGAACCCACTTGGCCCCCGCGTAAAGGCCGTCCAGGTCGAGGTGCACCGCCACGGTATCCACGGGCCCCGCGGCGGCCACCACCTCGGGCGTCACCATTTCGGGACAGGCTCCGTGTTCGGCCTTGGTAGACAACACAAATCGAGGATCGTCCACGTAGTCGACGTGTCTTTCATGATCGTGGTGATCAACCCATGCCGCCAGTCGCGATCCCAAACCCCGGATAAACCGCAGCGTGACCTTCTCGAACGACGATCCTCCTCCTTCCGACGCAAACGCGATATCCAGCACGGCGACCCGACCATCAAGCTGGGCGGCCGGAGGCAGCGTGCGCGGTGTCAGAAAGCGAAACCGCGGCAGCGTCTGGTTCGGTTGCACGCGCTCAGGATATCCGACGAATCAAGCACGACAAGGATCAAGGGCAGAAGCCACCGGCCGTGCCCAGCGGCATACACCCTGCACAGTCGGTGGTGTTTCTGCACACGCGGAAACAGCGCGTCGCCCCACCCACCTGGAGGCAGGCCAGACCGGGAGCGCAGTCGTTGTAGTTCGCACAGGTATCGCCCTCCTGTAGATTCATTCTCGGGCAATCACACGTTGTGTGCCCCGGTCCGGTCACGTAGCAATTGAAGGCGGGATCGGAACAGCCCGTGCGAAGAAACGCGTCACAGGAATAGTCACCCATATTGCAGGCCTTCTGGCCCGAGGTCCCGCCGTTCGGCAGGTCGACAGGCGTCCCGCACACACCACTTGCGCCGCAGACGCTGGCGTCGCGGCAGTATCGATAACAACGCCCCAGGTTCGTTCCGCAGGCCTCCTGCAGACAGACGAATCCAGGCGCGCACTGGTCCGCGTTCGGATCACAGAGCTCGCCCGTCAACCGGGCCCCTATTGGCGACGCGCAGCCAACGCCGGCCGTCGTGACGCTGCAACGCAATCCGCAACCGCAACCTGTCTGACAGACGGTATCGCAAACCGCTGGCGCGACGGGATTGGCCTGGCACAACGGCGTGATGGGACTGGCACACGTCCCCCCCGCGCCCCCCGTGCCGACCATGCCGCCACCTCCACCGTTGCCGCCCCGCCCCCCCACGGCGCCGGCGCCACCCGTGCGACCGCCCTCCGTCACGCAGACGCCGTTCGCGCAGGAAAATCCATCGGGACACTGTTTCGCGGGAAGGGGAGCACATTTCAGCAACCCAGGTGACACCGTGGGGCTGTAACAGGCGCTGCCGATCACCATGGCGCACGCCAAGGCAACCGCCCCCATCACTTGCACAACAGCTGATCGGCGGACCGAAGCGCAGCCCATACGGATCGTCCAGGTCATTGGTGTAGCCATTAATCCAACCTCAGAAACAGTAGCCCCACTTGGCGCCGAACGGCCGGCACATGGGGTGGGCCGCCGGGCAGCCGCTGGGCATCGCGGTTGGATCACAAATGAGCCAACAGGATCCCGCCCCTGCGCCACTGCCCGCTGGCGGACAAACCAGACCTGGGAAACATCCACGCGAATCAAAACAAGGATCGCCCATTCCCCCGGCGCTCATCGAACAATCGCAGACGGTGCGATCCCCCCCCGACGGACTTGCCGCCGACGCCAGGAGGTAACAACCGATGCCCGTGCCGCAACCGCTGGTAGCCGTGTTCTGGGGATTGCACATCGTATAGGGCACCTCGCAAAGGAGCGGTGCCCCGCCCGGCGCGGCGCGCGTACACGATGACTGCGCGCAGTCCGCGTCGCCTTGGCAAATTTTGTAGCAGCGCGAGCTTGATCCACCGCAGTCATCCACGCACAGAAGGCCGGGGTCGCAGTTGTGGGACTGCGTGGCCTGGCCCTGATTCGTGATCAAACAATTCGCGCCGAGCGGTTGGGTCGACGGAGCGCCACCGCCCGTCCCCATCCTGCCACCGGAGCCGATGGTCCCACCTGAACCAGGAGCGCCACCGGATCGTGCCGCGCCACCGGTCCCACCTCCGCCGACCGCACCTACCTTCAAGCAAAAACCCCCCGCGCACTCAAAGCCGTCCGGACATTGCTTGGCCGGCGCGGCCGCGCACATCAGGCCGCTGGACGATACATTCGGGTTGTAGCAGCCCGCAGCGACCAGCGCCGAAGCCAGAAGCACCGCGATTTTTTCCATGTCCCAGTTCGCCATCGCTAATTGGCCAGCGATCAAAACCGGATCACGGCCGTCGCGCCAGTAATTCCGCCGCCGATCAGGGGTGAGACGAGAGCCCGCCGTTCTTCGGCGGGGGAACCGCCGGACAGAACGATCAGCACGGCGCCCGTGATCGCGGCCGCGCCGCCCACGACAGCCGAAACGATGGCAACGGTGTTCAGCGTCTTTCCGCTCGATTCCACCGCGGGGTCGAACGTCCCACCGTTCATCGATGCCTTGGTCAGTTCATCGGCTTTGTCGCCGGCCATCTTTCCGGTGACAGCGGCCGCAATCAGACCAGCCGCCCCCACCGAGGCCAGCACGATACCGGCGATGCGCTGTCCCCCACCGCCGCCCTCAACGGGCGCAGGGGTTTCGGAGGATGGAGGCGGGACAGGCGCCACAGGCGCTACCACCGCCGGGGGGGCGGCAGCGGCGGCGGCGGCGGCTACCTTTCGCCGTTCCTCCACGACCTTATCGAGGTCCGCGATCTTGCGCTCGACGTCCTCCCGATTTCGCGCGTTCGGCGAACGCTGCAGGTACCGCCGGTAGAACCGCAGCGCTTCCCCCAACTGATCGTTGAGCCGGTAGGACTGAGCGACGTTGTAGAGCATGGCTGGATCGCCACCGATCTCGTACGCCTTCTGATACTCGTCCACGGCCTCGGCGTACTTCTGCACGTCGTAGGCGCGCGTCGCCTTCTCGTAGTGCTGCTTCATCTCCTGCTTCTGGGTGGAGGTCAGCTGCATCGCCTGTGCGCGGGGGCTGGACAACACCACCGCCAGAACCATCGCGGCGCCCGTCATCCATCCCGCAATACGCGAGCCCGCAATACGCGAGCACTTCCGCCCGCAACCAACAGACCGCATCAAACTTGAGATCATTTAGTCCTCTAATTAACTGTCGCCGGCGCCCGCCCCAAAAAAGGAATACGAGGAAGCGAATCCGTGGTGGCCGACACTCGCACGTACATTAACGTACCTGGTCCCCTCTGGAAAGACGGCCTTGAGCGGGTCGAAATCAGGTGGTCAGACGGCGGCGTCCGTTGTAGTAAGGTGGCCGCTCTCGGCCTGGTTAGGAGGTCCCATGCGATCCAGCAGTCGATCTTGCCCACCCTGTCGCCCCGATTCTTTCTCCAGATTCCGCCCCAGGGCGCTGGGCTTCGTGCCGGTTGTCGCCTACGCCGCCATGCTGATCTCCGGCTGCACCACCGAGAAAGCGGCCGCCCCGAAGGCATGTCCCCCTGACTGCGACCAGCCCAAGATGCCCCCCGGTGTCCCCGCTTTCCAGGTCGTCAAGGATGTTGCGACGGGGCCTTCCGACGGCCAGGACGTGATCATCCGGGTTGTACTGAAACAGAAAACAAAACGGGATCAGGTCTACCCGGCCCTGCATTTCCTTTACCGTTACGCGATGACACGTAACGTGATGGAGCCGCGCAGCTTCATCGGTGAGTTCTACAATTCGGACTCCGAGGCTTCGTCGGGATCGGGCTTCGCGGCCAAGGTCTGGCGCGAGCAGACCGACAAGGGACCGAAGTGCGAGAACGCAATCAAACTGGAGCTTCCGGAGCAGGTCGAACGGGCCTTCGCGCACAGCCTGAACCGCGGCCAGGTCGAGGATCTGGAAGACACCTGTCACCTAAACGAGAAGAAAGTGATCGCCAGGTTCGACGACAAGTTCACACACAAACCGACCTACAAGGTCGACCCGGCCGCGAAGGCCGTCGAGGTGCAGTACCCGTACCTTGAAACCGGCAAGGATGAATTCGTGAAGACGTTGTCCTTCAACGCCGCCATGACCTACTGGGCCGAATTCATGAGCACGATGTTTCAGAAAGCGCCCGATTTGCAGCAAATCACCTATGTCGGCCTGCTGGAAGAAGAGCCGGTCCTGAAGATCACGGTCACCCGTCAGGAATACGATTCCAAGCTGACCACCGTGCAGGAGACCATCGCCAGTTTCGCGGCGATCACCTTCGCGAAAATCGGCATGCACAAGTTAAGTGACAAGGCCGCCATGAAGGAACAGGAAGCCCACAAGAGCAAGACGTACACAAACGCGCTGTCCTTCCTACCGAAGGAACACGTCGTCATCTCGCCGAAGTTGAAGAAGTCGACCTAACGCGAAGAGCGCGTTCTGGGCAGCCGGGGCCGGGACCCGCGCCGCCCCTTCACTCGGGTTCGCCCGTTCCTTTGCCGCCTTCCCGAACCGAGATCAGACGGCCCTGCTCGAAGTGAAGGAAATGGACGAAGCGATTCCGTCCGAAGTCGTAGGTCCACTCTTCGATCGGGACCTCGACGGTTCGCTCCACGGTCACCTCTTGGGCGATCCCATCCACCCACCTGCGCACCTTCTCACGGATGGTTCGAAACTCGACGGTCGTGCGCGCGTCATCTGGTTCCCGACACCGGTTTCTGACCTCCATCGGAGACTGTCCGATTGAGACCAAGCGGCCCGTTGTGGGGCAACGGAACCCGCTCGGCCCCGACTGGCCCTCACGGGGCAAAACCGCCACCAAACCGCAAACGAACAAAGCGAACATGACCCTGGCGTTCACGCTGACTCTCATGGCGATTCCCCTTTGCGCCGCTCCGACGGCTACCAGCCCCAGTCTATTCCAAAAAACGTCGGGGCCCCCCCTTCGCTCGCCCCGTGCGTCAACCCAGGCGCGCCATCGGAACAATGCCCAGGCCCAGCAGGACGCCCAAGATTCCGCAGATCACGAAGATCAGAGCCCTCAGCACGGCGCCATTCAACAGTTTCTGGGCCACTGTCTCGCCCGGTTTGCGCGGGCGGACAAAGGCTTGCGCCAATCCCGACAACACCAAAATGATGCCCGAGATGACGAAGAACTTGGGCATGAACGCAAAGGCGGGATTCATGATCGCCGCCCCGAAACCTAGGGCACCCCCGCTCGCGCGACCGCGTCGTACAATGCCATCACCCGCCGCGTGACCGGCCCCGGTTTCCCGTCGCCCACCGCATTCTCGTCGACGGTCGTGACCGGCAGTGCGCCGCGCGTTGCGCTGGTTATGAAAACCTCGTCGGCACCACGCAGTTCTTCGGGCGTGATTCTGGTTTCCCGCAGCGGAATTTCGTTCTGTCTACAAACGTCCAGCACCTTCGCCCGCGTGATGCCATCCAGAATCCCCACGTCCAGGCCCGGTGTTCGTACCTCCCCTGCCACCACGATGAAGATGTTGCTGGTCGATCCCTCCGCAACGCTCCCGTCCGCCGCGCACAAGATGGCCTCGTAGGCCCCGGACTTTCGGCGTGCCTCGCCCAGCGCCAGCACGTTGTTCAGGTAGTTCCCCGACTTGACGGCGGGATCGATCGCGCGTGGGCTGTTGCGGTGTACCGATACGATCGCGACCGAGACTCCTTTCGCGTACATCTCGGAGCTGGGTGGTCCCAGCGGAAAAACGATCACCACCAGCTGCGTGTCGTCGACAGCCGCGGGATCCAGATCCAGTTTTCCAGCGCCTCGGGTCAGAATGACCCGGACCCGCGATTCGGAATTTCCCGCCGCAGCCACGGTTTCAGCCACGGCCCGTTCGATCTCCGCCCGCGGTGGTACCCGAAGCCCAATCCGCTGGGCGGATCGCTCAAGGCGCACCAAATGGTCGGAGAGCGCGAACAGCCGGCCATAGGCTGTGCCTATCGTTTCATAAACACTGTCGCCGTACAGGAATCCCCGGTCGAAGATTGAAATTTTGGCCTCTTCGGGCAGGCACACACGACCGCCAATGTGGACGCGAATGGACATGAGCGGCGCAGAACCTAGTACAGTTCACGCGCGTCGGCTATTCTCCCCCCCCTCGGAGACTCCCACTAGTGATCATCCTACGTGTCCGTTGTCGCAACCTCGACGAGTTCGAGGAACACTACCTACCCGACCTGCCCAATGGTGGTGTCTTCTGTCCGACGACCACCGAGCTTTCCGCAGGCGTGTCCGTCGTGGTCGAACTGGCCTGCGACGGCCTGCCCAACAAGGTGCTCATCCGGGGCACCGTCGTCTCATGGCGCCCGGCCTTGCCACGCATGCGGGTCCGTGCCGGGGCGACCGTCGAGTTCGAGACCGACGAGATCCCCAAGCGGGACTTTGTCATCCAGACGATGCACGGCGACCGGGCGCCCACCCGCAAACGGAAACACACCCGGATTCCCATTGGCGTGCCGGTTCGGGTGCGTGAGGCCAACCAACTGGAAGCGACCGAGGCCGAGTTACGCGAAATCAGCGTCAGCGGCGGCCTGCTGACTGGTCCGATTCAGCCCCCGGTGGGCACCGACATCGTCATGGAACTGGTTCCCCCGGGAAGCGAGGCTCCGTTCGACCTGTCGGGTCGGGTGGTCTATCATGCGGGTCCGAACCAGACAGGGGTGAAGTTTCTTTACCGGGAGGGTGGCGGATCGAGGCGGCTCAGGGAGCTTGTCCGCCGATTCAAGGCGTTTTAGTTCGTGAACAAGTCCACCCAACGATGACTGGCCAGGACCGCAAGACGATGGGAACATGACGGTAATTTAAGAAGACCACGACGGGGACCATGGCGGCACGACAGAAGGTCCCCGTGCGGTAGACGCCTCAGATTCCGCAGACGCATCAAAAGGAGACCTCAATGCGACACGGATCCGTACTTACCCTGCTGGCCGGACTGGCGCTGGTGTCCTTCTCGGGCACAGCCTTCGCCAGCCACTATGCGGTCGCCGACGTCCCAGGCCTGATCACCGCGCCCGATGTCGCCAAACTGGCGAAAGCAGGCGTCGCCACGACCGAGGAGTTGTTGCAGAAGGCCGCCAAGTCCAAAGATCGCAAGGCGCTGGCCAAGGCATCCGGCCTTTCAGCCGGGGTCATCATGGATCTGGCCCGACGCTGCGATTTGCTGCGTATCAAGGGCATCGGTCCCGAGATGGTCCTCTTGCTGGAGGCGTCAGGCGTCAAGACCGCCGCGGAATTGTCGAAGAAGGAGGCGGCGGCGCTGACCACGGCGGCCGATCAAGCAAACAAGGCAAAGAAGATCACCGAAAAGCCTCCGACGGAGCCACAGTTCCAGGACTGGATCGATCAGGCCAAACAACTGCCGACGGTCCTTGAGACCAAATAGGCCGAGCGCAGGCATTTCACCCAGGTCGCCGCGTCACCGCCCAACCGAAAATTCGTAATGCAGGCAAGCGAATCGATTGAGACCGCTGCTGGCCCCGCCCGGATCCTCACGGGCACCATCATCGGCGGCCGTTTCCGTATTGAATCCCTGCTGTCACGCGAAGGCGGAACGGTCGTCTATCGGGCCACGGATAGCCAGTCGGGCACCCCCTGGGCGTTGCGAATCATTCCGTTCTCGGTGATCGCGCATGGTCCTGGTGATCTGCTGGCCGAAATCGAACGGACCCAGGCGCTGCGTCACAAGAACCTGGTCGAGGTGGAGGCGGTGGGGCGCGAGGGCGATTTCCTGTTCATGGCCGCCGAATTCGTCGACGGACAAAGCCTGCGCGAGTTCATCGACGGCAAGCGCGCCGAGGGCCGGGGCGTCTCACTGAAGGGCGCCAGCAACTTGGTGGCGCACGTGGCGAATGCGCTGGACTATGCAAAGCGGGTCACGCTACACGGCGCGCTGAACCCAGCAATCATCTGGGTGAACCGTTCCGGACGGGTCAAGGTATCGGGCTTGGGCCTTGCCGTGGGCGTGCCCAGCCTGGCGCGACACGGAGCGCCGACGGGAGCCCCCGACACCCTGTACATGGCGCCCGAGATCCAGGCGGGCGGCGATCCCATGCCGACCTCCGATGTTTATTCGCTGGGAATTATCTTGTACGAACTACTCACCGGGAACGCTCCGGGAAATCCGTTCCGATCGGCAGGCTCGATCGTCGCCGAGGTTCCGACCGCCGTTGACGCGGTCATCGAGCGCGCTCTGGCGCGCGATCCGGATGCGCGCTGGCCGTCAGTCACGGCCCTCAAGGATGCGCTGCAAACGGCCGCGGGCTTCGGCGGAGACGCCGCCGCCACCGCACGCGGCACCGGTTCTGTGGAACGGCAGACCAGCCCCGCGCGTCAGGCAGTGGCTATGGCGCCATTCCCGGTTCCCGAACCGTCCGGACGAAGGTCGCGGTCGGCCAAAGCGGAGCAGCCGGAGCAACGCGCTTCTGATTCTGCACCATCCCAGCGGCAAGCGCATAACCCGGTTGCGGCGCCCGTGGGCGGACCCGAGGACAACCTCGAACGGTGGCTGATTCAGAAGGATCGCCTGGATTTCGGCCCGTTTTCCTTGGTGCAAATCCGTGCCCAGATCGAGCGGGGCGAGATTCTGCCCGATCACGTGATGCTGGACAGTGATTCAGGAACAAGCTGCAAGGTCAGGGAGTATCCAGGGTTGGGAGATCTGGTGAAGAGCGCCCACCGACGCCTGGAGCAGGCCCGCCGTGCGCAGGCCGAGCACCGTTCACAGAAATCCGAGAAGAAGAAGTCCTTCGTCACCACCATCATCATCGTCGTCGTTCTGGCCACGGTGGCAAGCGGGGTTGGCCTCTACGTGATGTCGCGCCGGGATTCCGCGGGCGGGCGACTGGCTTCGCGAGAAGAGGAGGCCGAGATCGAGAGCTTCCTGAAGGGCGTCAAGATCGGCGGCATGAAAGCCGCGGTAAAACGCGCCGGTCATCGTGGCCCGGGCGGTGGCAGTAGCAGTGGTGGCTCCGCCGAGGATTTCAACAACGACTCGAACTTCGGCGACGCGTCCAAGGGACCTAACCTTGGGGACGAAACGTTGGACGACGATCAGATTCAGAGCACGATGATGTCGAACTACCGCAAGCTGGTCCCCTGCATTATCAGCAGCGGTGCGCGGGAGATCGCCATGGAGTTCGTCGTTCGTGGCACCGGCAAGGTCAGTGCCGTCAAGGTGAACGGACAGCGAAGTGGAAGCCTGCCAGGGTGCATTCTGGGACGGATGCAGAGCTTCAACTTCCCCAAGTTCAATGGCGGGAAGACCATCGCCAGTTGGTCGATGTCGATGGGTCGTTGAACGACCCCGCGCGGTCAGCGGCCGAAGCCTGCGCGGCCGAAGGCTGCGGGACGACCCCGCGCGGTCAGCGGCCGAAACCTGCGGGACGATCTTTGGGGGTCGCGACGGTCGCGAGCTTGAAACCCAGCACGTCTTCGTACGCGAAGATGTACCGCTCGTCTTTGGCGGTCTGCAGCGAGATGAAGCCGGCGCCCAGTTCCAGTTTCGTGACCCGGCCGATGGACATCACCTCGCCATGGGTTTGTACGAAACAGGTCGCTTCACGTTCTTCCCGAACGCTGATGGCGTGACCGGCCAGTTTCGCGCCTTCGCCTTCCCAGATTTGAACGATCGTCTCACGAGTCATCGTGGCGAAGAGTAGTCCATCAGCCGCACGGCGACAAACACAGGACTTGGACGACCGCGGCCGGCAATACCACCCCGCACCCAGTTCGGGGACCCTCTGGTTCCCGGCGCCGATATACTGAGACCGTGACTTCCCTGGTGGCCTTGGTCCTGTCGGCGGCCAGTCTGTGGCCGGGGGTAAAGTCCGACCACCCGCGGGATGTCGCAGCGCAGGACCTCGTGTCGGCGGATCCGAGTCGGCGCCTCGCGGCCGTCGTCCGCCTCGGTACCCTGGGCCGGCCTGATGACCTGCGGTTGCTCAGGCCCCTTCTTGATCGGGACGACGTATCGCTGCGCCTTGGGGCCACACGGGCCCTGGCGCGAGCCGGCGACCCAAATACGATCGATCGTCTCGCCGCCCACGCGGCCGACAAAAGCGCGGCTGTCCGCCTTGAGTCCCTGACCATGTTGCGCGAGGCTGCTTTCCTTCCCGCGCCCGGCCGGCAGGCCGCCGAAAGGGCGCTGGGCGACGCGGACGCGACATTCCGCCTCCTGGCACTGGACCTGCTGAGCGCGCACCCCACCGCCCCATCGGTTCCGACCGTCGCCGGATTGCTTGGCGACACCAACCGGGATGTCAGGCTCAGCGCCGCCCGACTGCTGGGCTTGTCGCGGGATCCAAGGGCCGTTCTGCCTTTGCTGCACCGGATCGACGGACAGGATCGGGTCGAGCGGGTCGCGGTCATTGCGGCGCTTGGTTCGATCGGAAGGAACCCCCGCCTGGATGCGGGACCCGCATTGATTCGTCAACTGGAAGATCCCAACGAAGACGTGCGCCTTGCCGCCATCGATGCCCTGGGTCGACTGCGCGCGGTGGCGGCGGTTCCCTCGCTGGCGACAATCGCGACTCGGCGTTCGCGCGACATTTCTTCCCGGCGCGCGACGCTGGCGCTGGGGGCGATCGGTGATGACAGAGCGATCGACGTGCTGGTGGATCTCCTGCGAGAACCCGCTCCCGCCGAGGAGACGCGGGAGGCCCTACGGCAGGCGGGCCCCGCCGCGGTCAAGGATGTGGCGGCAATCCTGCCCGACGCTCCTCCCACCAGTGCGGCAGCCGCATCGGAGATCCTGGCGGCAATAGGAGATCGCACGGCAACATCGGCCCTGGGCCTGGTCCTGAAGAATCGACCCGCGGTTGCGATGGCGGCTGCTCGGGCATTGGGAAGTTTGCGCGATCCCACCGCCGTTCCCGTATTGATGCACGCGATCGCGGACCCGAAGTACACGGGTGCCCCCGCTGTTCGTCTGGCCTGTCTTCACGCTCTGTCGTTGATCGGTGACGCGCACGCCGCCGGGGTCGTCGAAGGCGCGACCAAGGACGCGGATCCGGACATTCGTGTTGCCGCCTTGCGATTGGCGGCGGTCGTCCACGGCGGCGTTTCGATCTCGACGCTGGCGGCGCGGTTTGCCGACGGCGATCCCGCCGTGCGACGGGCCGCGATCGAGGCCAGCGCGGCGTTGCCTGCGTTGCGTTCCGTCCTGCTTTTCCTGAACGCGCTGGGCGCACTGGCCGATACGCGAACGGAGGAACTCGCCGCGATTGGCGACGCGATGGAGTCACTGGTCACCGAGACTGACAGGCCATTCTTGTTGGATACGCTGACCCGCTTGGTGGGGCCTCGCCGCGTACCGGTCCTTCGGGCGCTTGCTACCCTGCCCCCTCCGGCGTCGCAGCCGCCCGACGTGGAGACGTTTTTTGTCGACATGCTCGCCGCGTCAAGTCCCGGGAGCCGGGCCGCGGCCGAGGTCGTCGCGATGGGAAGCCTTCGGGAGGCGTCGCTGCGGAGGTTGCTGGCCGGGCTACCCGAGCTGGAAGCTCCGACACGCGCGCGGCTTTGCCCCCTGTTGGCCCACGCCGGATCCGCGGTGGCCGACGAAGCGCTGACCCGGCTCCTGGACCACGATCCCGACGACGGAGTTCGCGCTTCGGCGGCCTGGGCGGCGGCGGAGCGACGCGGGGTTCCGTCGATTGCCGCCGCGATCGAGCGCGCCCGCATGTCATCGGTCGTGGCCGTTGCCGACAACGCGAGCGCGGCTCTTACCGGCACCCACCCCCGCCCCGCGGTGCCAACCCCATCGGTCGCCCCCCTCCCGAAGGCCGGCGCCGGGATCGCCGGAACCGACGGCTGGGTGCGCGTGCGCTTGCTGCTACCTGACCGGAACCCAGCATCACTTCGCTGGATCAGAATCCACACCCCTACGCTTGCCGTCTGGGCGCTGACCGACGATCGCGGCGAAGCCCTGGTACGGGATCTTCCTGCTGGTCCCTATCGGCTGTCGACGAATCCCGAGGCCCACGCGACCCGCACCGAGGCGAGCATCTCCGGCAAATCCCCGGCGATCACTCCGTTCGTGCCGTGTTCGCGAGCGGCCCGATGCCCCGCGCAACCATGAATGAAGACCGCGGCCTGCGCCGCCGCGACCGGTTCCATCCCCTGCGCCAGCAGTCCACCCAAAACGCCGGTCAAAACGTCGCCACTGCCGGCCGTCGCCAACGCCGGTTCAACGGCGGGATTGACGAACGCGCTGCCGTCCGGCGCGACCACCAACGTCCGCGGCCCTTTCAGCACGACGATGGCGCGACTGGCGGCCGCGAACTTCCGCGCGATTCCCAGACGATCGGCCTCGACCTCGGCGGTCGTGCGGCCCGTGAGGCGCGCCATCTCCCCCGGATGTGGTGTCACCACGCGTGGCGCGACGGCGGCGGCCAGAATCTTCTCCGCGTGTCCGCCCAAGTGGTTTAGCCCGTCGGCGTCCAGAACCATCGGCACGGAGATCTCACGGGTCAGCCGTTCGACCAGCGCCCGCATCCCAGGTCCAAGCGGGATGCCGGGGCCCATTGCTACCGCGCGCACATGAGGACGGGCGCACAGCGCCGCAATCACCTGGAAGCTTTCGAGATCGGCGTCGTCTCCCTGACAGAACACGGCTGTCATCGCCTCGACGACCTTCGCGTCCAGCGCAACCTGACCGGCGGCCGTCGACGCGATCGTCACCAACCCCGTCCCCACACGCAACGCCGCGCGCCCCGTCAGCAGCGCCGCCCCGGTCTTTCCCGCCGATCCCGCGACGACGACCAGGTGTCCTCCCGTCCCCTTGTGCGCGCCTGCCTCCCGGCGCGGCAACGAACCGCGTACGTCGTCTTCCAGCAGCCAGAAACAATACGGGCCCAGCGACGGAGGCGGGTCGATGGGAACGCCCAAACCAACCACCTCGACATCCCCAACGGGGGCGTCCGGTGTAATCACCAGGCCCAGTTTGCGCGCGCCCATGGTCACGGTCACATCCGCGCGCACAACCGGACCATGGGAACGTCCGGTATCCGCGTCAAGGCCGGAGGGAATGTCGACCGCCACTTTTGTCGACGACGCGGCGTTCATCGCGGCGATGGCGACGGCCGGAATGCCGGTGATCTCCGCGCGCAGGCCGGTACCGAAAAGGGCGTCGACCACGACATCTACGTCCGCCAGGGCCCGCGTCCAGGCATCCGGGTCTTCCTCGGTCGAAAGATCGACGACGGAGATCTTCGGTAGACCATCCAGCGCCCGCAACATCGCCGCGCCATCGCCGGTGACCTTGCCGGGTGACACAGCCAGCAACACCCTGACCTCCGCTCCGCCCAGGGACAGGTGTCGCGCCGCCACGAATCCGTCACCGCCGTTGTAGCCCCCCCCAACCACGATCCCGACCAAGGACCGCCGACCTTCGACCCTGGACATCCGACGCAGAACCACCTCGGCGACACCCCGGCCGGCATTCTCCATGAGGATCAGGCTAGGTAGCCCCGTACCCTCGACAGCTGCGCGATCCACGGCGCGCATCTGCGCGGCCGACAGAACATACGGCAGTCTCATCATCCAGCCTCAAGGACGACAACCGCGGCTGCGATGCCCCCCGCGTGCGTCAGCGACACGTGATATCCACTGACGCCGCGTTGAACGGCGGCGGCCACCGCCGCGCCAGACAGAAACAATGTGGGACGACCCGAGTCCTCCGTCCGCACCTCCATCTCGACCCACCGCAATCCCCGCGGAGCGCCCAGCGCCTTCAGGGTCGCTTCTTTTGCGGCAAAACGTGCGGCATAGTGTTGCGCGGGATCGGCGCGCTTCTCGCAATCGGCCTGCTCGGCCGGCGAAAACAGCCGCTCGACCGCGCGCGCTCCGTGCCGCGCCAGCATCGTGGCCATGCGCGCGATCGGCACCACGTCCAACCCCACGCCGACGATCACGTACCCCACGCCGATCGGGCGCCCTCACTGATCGCGAGACGCAGCTCGGTCACGGCCCGATCCAGGCCCAGCATCACCGCCCGCGCCACCAAGCCATGTCCGATGTTCAATTCCTCCAGGTGCGGCAAAGCGGCAACCGGCGCCACGTTGGCGTGGTCCAGGCCGTGCCCCGCCCCCAAACGCAGACCCAGGTTACCGGCTGCTCTGGCGGCGGCCTCCAGACGCGTCAGTTGGCGCGCGGCGTCCGGCGAGCGCGGAGCGGCGTCGCAATAGTATCCCGTGTGCAGTTCGACGGTCCCAGCACCAAGCTTGTGAGCCCGGACCACCACATCGGCTTCCGGATCGATGAACAGGCTGACCCCGATGCCCGCGCGCCGCAGCCCGGTGATCACCCGCTCCAGGACCCCTCCGGGGCGCCCGCCCGATCCGACGGCCGTGGCGGCACCGCCCGCACTCGCCTCCGGACCCACGTCCAGCCCCCCTTCGGTCGTCCGCTCCGCGCGTTTCTCGGGTACCAAAGTGCAAAAATCCGGACGAACATCCAAAGCAATGGCCAGCATCTCGTCGGTCGCGGCCATTTCCAGGTTGAAGACGCCGCGGACGGTCTGCCGCAACACGCGCACGTCCCGCTCCTGGATGTGGCGGCGATCCTCCCGCAGGTGAACCGTGATCCCGTCGGCGCCCGCCAATTCACACAGGACCGCCGCGGCCACCGGATCCGGATGTCGGGTGTCCCGTTGCTGCCGCAAGGTGGCGATATGGTCGACGTTCACATAAAGCCGAGGAGTCATGCGCGCGGCAGTATAACGTCAGCCGTCCCTCCTGGGCCACGCGTGTCGCTCCGCAACTGCAAGCAGCCGCCGCGATTCGCGCCGGGGCACCTCGGGAACGCGAGGTTGCAGGCGCGACGGGCTAAGCGAGGGACTGCTGGATGACGCGCGCAATCTCGTCGGCGTGAGCGCGGATTGTGGTTTCGTCCGTGCCCTCGATCATCACGCGCGCTTTTGCCTCGGTGCCCGAATAACGAACGACCACGCGCCCCTCGACGCCCAGCGCGTTCTCGACCTGGCTGATCACCTTGCACACGGCAGGTAGGTCTTCAAGGGGGCGTTTCCGGGTCACCGCGAAGTTCACCAGCACCTGCGGATAGCGGACCATCGCCGTGCCCGCCAATTCGGACAGGGGCCGGCCCTCTTCAATCATCACGGCCAAGACCCGCAGGGCGGCGACGGTCCCGTCGCCCGTCGTCGCGTGGTCCAGAAACACGATATGCCCCGATTGTTCGCCTCCCAGTATCAGGCCGTGTTCGCGCATCGCCTCGACCACGTACCGGTCCCCCACCGCCGTGCGCATCAAGGTGCCCCCCCGATCCGACAGCGCCCGTTCCAGGCCTAGGTTCGACATGACGGTCGCCACGACCGTACGGCCGGGAAGCCTGTCGGCAGCCAGCATCCGCGTTCCCAGGATCGCCATGATCTGATCACCGTCGACGATCTGCCCCTTCTCGTCGACCAAGATCACGCGATCAGCGTCCCCATCAAGGGCGATGCCCAACGCAGCCCCCGATCGGCGCACCTCATCGGCCATGATTTCCGGGTGCATCGCGCCGCAGCGGTCGTTGATGTTGCGACCGTTCGGGTCGACACCGATGGCCACCACGTCGGCTCCCAGTTCCTCGAAAACCTGCGGCGCGACCTGGTAGGCGGCGCCGTTGGCGCAATCCACCACGATCTTGATTCCGTCCAGGGTCCGTTCCTTGGGGAATACGTTCTTCAAAAATTGGACGTACCGTCCCCCGGCGTCCTCGATGCGAACGGCCCGACCGATGCCTTCGGGGATGGCGCCGCGCATGGGCGTCGACTCTGATACCAACTCCGACATGTTCCGTTCCAGTTCGGCCTCGACCTCGTCGGGCAATTTGAACCCGTCGGCGGCGAACAGCTTGATCCCGTTGTCCTGAAACGGATTGTGAGAGGCGCTGATGACCACCCCCGCATCCGCGCGCATCGACCAGGTGATAAACGCGATTCCCGGAGTTGGGAGCGGGCCGACCAACATCACGTCCGCGCCGGCCGACACAATTCCAGCTTCCAGCGCGCTTTCCAGCATGTATCCCGACAGCCGCGTGTCCTTGCCGATCACGATCCGTCCGGGTCGCCCGGCGTGCCGGAAGCGACGGGCCACCGCGCGGCCCAGGCGCAAGGCGACCTCGGCGGTCATGGGATCCTGGTTGGCGACCCCCCGGATCCCGTCTGTACCGAACAACTTACGCCGTCCGTTGTCAGTCATCGGTCGTCATTTCGGCGATCATGGTCGCCAGGGGGAGTCGTCATGTTCTTCACGGCCGGGCATCATATCGCATGCGCGACCAGAACCACGTCGCGCATCGCCGCCACGTCATGCACACGGACCGCCGCGGCGCCACCCAACACCGCCACCGTGACCGCCGCCGCCGTACCGAACAGGCGCTCCGCGACGGGTCTTCCTGTTAATTCACCCAGAAACGCTTTGCGCGACACGCCGATCATCACCGGTACGCCGACGCCGCGGCACACCACGGGAAGGTGGCGCAGCAGGGCCAGATTGTGGTCGAGGCGCTTACCAAATCCGATTCCTGGATCCGCCCAGATCGTGGCGCAGCCCGCCGCGCGCGCGGCTGCCACCCGTTCCGCCAGTTCGGTCGCCACCTCGGCGACGACGTCGGTGAACGACACCGTGTCCATCATGGTGGCGGGTGCCCCGCGCAGGTGCCCCACAACGACCGCGGCGCCTTCGCCAGCTGCGACATTCAATATGTCGGGGTCCAGTTGACCTCCCGTTACGTCGTTGACCACCGTCGCTCCCGCCGCCAGCGCCGCCCGTGCCGTCGCTGCCTTGTACGTATCAATCGAAACGCGCGCCCGTGAACCCAGCCGTGCCGTCAGGGCCGCAATCACGGGAACAACCCGTCTTTGCTCCTCGTCCGGTGACACGGGCGTGGATCCTGGCCGCGTAGACTCTCCGCCGACGTCGATCCAATCGGCGCCCGCATCAACCATCGCCAGTCCCGCCGCGATCGCCTGATCGGGCCACGTGAACCGTCCGCCATCCGAAAATGAATCGGGCGTACAGTTGAGAACACCAACGATCAGAGGAGCGGGCACGTCCCTCCCCTCTCCTCTGGCGCCCTAAGCCTTTTCGGGATCCGGCAGTGGACGCGGCGGCGCGAACATGCTCGGACGGGAGGGCTTCTCGGACGAAGTCGGACGCTTCTCCGGGGGAACCTTTGCCCCGGCCGACACCCAAGTCGACGGCTTTCGGTCAAGGTGTCCACCCGCGAATAGGGTGTCGATTTCCACGCCATCGAGGGTTTCGTATTCAAGAAGCGCGTCAGCCAACACCTTCAGCTTGTCGATGTTCTCCACCACGACCTGCTTGGCCCGTTCGTAGTTTTCGGTGACGATCCGTCTCACTTCGGCGTCAATATCGACCGCGGTCTGTTCGCTGTATTCCCTACCGCCGTCGTTGAAATCGCGCCCCAGAAACACCTCCGCCTCGCGTTTGCCGAAGTGCAAAGGTCCAAGCTTCTCCGACATACCCCACTCGCAAACCATCCGCCGCGCCATGTCCGTCGCCTGCTGGATGTCGTTCGAGGCTCCCGTCGTCAACTGGCCGAAGATAATCTCCTCGGCCAAGCGGCCGCCCATCATCACGGCGATGTGGTCGTTGGCCGAATCGGCCGACAGACTCAGGCGATCCTCGACGGGCAACTGCTGCGTCAGCCCCAGGGCGCGTCCACGCGGAATGATCGTCACCTTGTGGATCGGATCGGTGTTCTTCAACATCTTCCCGACCAAGGCATGTCCTGCCTCGTGGTAGGCGGTGTTCCGCTTCTCCTTGTCGCTGATGACCATCGACCGACGTTCCGGCCCCATCAGAACTTTGTCCTTGGCCATCTCGAAATCGAGCATCTCCAAACGATCTTTGTCGGCGCGCGCTGCCCACAGCGCCGCCTCGTTGACCAGGTTTTCAAGGTCCGCGCCCGAGAAGCCCGGCGTCCCGCGCGCGATGGTCTCCAATTCAACCCCGGGAGCAAGCGGCGTCTTCTTGGTGTGAACCTTCAGGATGCCAAGGCGTCCCTTCACGTCTGGACGCGCGACCACGATGCGGCGATCGAAGCGACCGGGACGCAGCAACGCGGGATCCAACACGTCCGGACGATTCGTGGCGGCAATCAGAATGACGCCGTCGTTCGATTCGAATCCGTCCATTTCGACCAGCAACTGATTCAACGTCTGTTCACGCTCGTCGTGTCCGCCGCCCAAGCCCGCGCCGCGGTGCCGTCCCACGGCATCGATTTCATCGATGAAGATAATACAAGGGGCGTTCTTCTTGCCCTGTTCGAACAAGTCGCGGACCCGACTGGCACCGACGCCCACGAACATCTCGACGAAATCAGAACCTGAAATCGAGAAAAACGGAACCCCCGCCTCGCCCGCAATGGCGCGGGCCAACAACGTCTTGCCGGTTCCCGGAGGTCCCATCATCAACACGCCCTTGGGAATTCGTCCTCCCAGTCGCGTGAACTTCTTCGGGTCTTTCAGAAAGGCGATGATCTCCTCGACCTCGTCCTTGGCCTCCTCGACACCAGCGACGTCCGCGAAGGTCATTTTTTTCTGATTCTCGGACAACAGTTTCGCCTTGCTCTTACCGAAACTCATCGCCTTGCCGCCACCGACCTGAAGCTGGCGCATGAACAACAGGAACAGCACCACCAGCACGACCATGGGCAGCCATGTCACCAACACCTGCTGCCAGAAGGAATTTTCCTGTTCCTTGATGATGTCGTAGTTCAGGCGGGCCTTATCCAGCTTCTCTAGAACCTTGTCGCTGATGAGCCCGGTCGTCGTGAAACTCTCGCCGCTGGTCAGTTGGCCACGGAAATCCGCGGCATCCTGCGCCTTGCGGATCTGAATCGACGCACCCGTCTTGAATTTCTCGGGATGGTGCTCGACATCCTGCATGAACAACGAAAACGCCAAGCGATGATCATCAGGGCGGTTGCCGCTTAGAAATTGATAAACCACGAAAAAGGCGAAGATCAGCATCACCCAAACGAGGAAGGTCTTATGTCCCTGGCGCACGCGTGGTCCTTTCAAAGAGAGCGATCTCTTTCAGTATTGCCGCCATTGATCGACCGGTCAACCAGGGCATCATGATCCGATATTGACGCGACCGCCAGGCCAATCCGACGCCGGGTGGTCTCCGTCGGAGTGGCCGTGCTCGACGGACGCAATCCGGGTACGAAAAGCAGATCGCCGCCGGTCGCCGTCACGACCGGAAGCGCCGCCCGATCGGGACGGGGAATCTTGGCATCGATCAGCAGATCGGACAGTTTTCGGCCACCCAACCCGCCCCGGGGGCGCATGCGATCGCCGGGCCGGCGAAGGCGCACCCACAGCGGCCAGGACAGCTGATCCCCGTCGAACCAGGCCCATCGGGTGTGGTCCGGGCGCGATCCCGGCTGATCGGGGCCGACCTCCTCGCGCACAACGACCACAACACCCCCGGTGCCCACGGGATACCGGCCGGGCCCGCGAATCGCTGTCGGCCCGATTGCCTGCTCCCCACCGGGTGCGACATCCGGCCGCCCCCTTGGCTCGATCCGGATTTGTCCGTAAACGACGGTGACCCTTCGCCCGCCCGCAATATCGTACGACCGCGTCCCGTCGCCTTGCCTTGCGGTCGCCGCTATCTCGTTGGCCACGCCGGTCGGAATGTGGACACCGCGACCCTCGGCGCGACCCTCGGCGCGACCGGAGGGCTGAGCGCCGCTTCGGCCCTCGGCCACATTCGCCGCCAGCGACCGCAGCGCCTGATCGATGCGTGGATTCTCCCGTCGCAGGATCGGCAGGATTTGATGACGCAAGCGCGGTCGCGCATACCGAAGATCGGCGTTGGACGGGTCCGTGGCGTAAGGGATACTTCGTCGGACCAGGTATCTGAGAATTTCGACCCGGGTGACGTCCAACAGGGGCCGCACGAAGGGATCGCGGCGGTAGGGAATCCCCGTCAACCCGGCCGCGCCCGTTCCGCGCAGGATCCGAAACAGCACCGTTTCCGTCTGATCGTCGGCGTGATGTCCCAGCGCCACACGACCAATGCCGCGCGCTGCCGCCAGCCCGGAAAGCGCTTCCAGGCGCAGCGCCCGCGCGACCTCCTGTACGCCACCACGCCGGCCCGCGCCCGTTTTGCTTTTCGACAGCGCGCGCTCTGCCGCCACATCGACCCGCACACGATGGAACGGCAGAGCCAGCGCCGCGCACCGTTCTTCGACCATCGAGATCTCACGCGCCACCTCGATCCGCAGTCCATGATCGATGGTCGCGACCTCGATGGTCAGGCCCAGACGCGGCCCCAGTTCCCAAAGACACGCGAGCAGAGCCATGGAATCCGGCCCACCGGATACCGCGCACAACACACGATCGGTCCCCGGACCCACGAGCAGTTCGTGTCGCTTGATGGTACGAAGTACGCGCGAAAGCATGGGGTTCCCGTCGGGGAACGCTGGTTTTGCCAGCGAACGTGCAAGAATAGCAAACCACCAAAAACCAGGATCAACCAGGAACGATGAACGACGACCGACCAGACAACGAAGCCCAGCCGGACAACGTCATCGCGCTGTCGAAATACCGAGCGCGCCTGGGCCGGGGGCGGCGTGGGCGGCGCATCGAATCGATCATGGAGCAGCCGGATCCCAGGCAGGCCATCCGTGCGCTGCCGGGCGACGAGCTGTACTACCTGCTGCGCGAGGATGATCCGCGCGAGGCCAAGGAACTGCTGGCCTACGCCAAACCCGAGCAGGTCCAGGTGGTGTTGGATTTTGGCTTGTGGTCGGGCGACCAGCTGCTGCCCGAACGCATGCAGGAATGGATCGACGTCATGGCGGAGATGCCGTTCGAGACGATCGGCGAATGGATTCGCGGGTTCGACATCGAGCTGGTGGCGCTGATGCTGCGCAAGGGCGCCCGCATCTACGATCTTGAAATCGAGGATCCGCCGGACGAACCGCGCGGCATTTTCTACCCCACGCCGGATCGTTTTTTCGTCCTGGATATCGTGGGCTACCAGGTGCAGCCAGGCGATCCGGACCTGGGCGATCCCCGTTACGCGGTCGAACCGGAATCGGATGACGACGCAGACGCGGAAGCGCCGTCGTCGGCGCGTTCGTTGCTTCGAATCGTCGACGCCCTGTACCGCGCGGACCTGGACCTGGCCCGACGGATCCTGGTGGGCGCCAAGGCCGAACTGGATTCGCAGCTGGAGGACATGGCGCTGCGCTGGCGGCAGGGTCGGATGACGGATCTGGGATTCGTCGACGCGATCGAAGCACTGGAAATCTACCGCGAGCTGGATCCGGCGACGGTTCGTATCGGGGAGCTTCGGCCCGGCACCCGGATGCGACCGGTGGGAAACGACGACACCGACGATCCGCCCGATCTGCTGCGCGCGCCCGGGGTGCTGGGCGAGCACCTGGGTGGAACGTCCCTGTTCGCGCGGGCCCTGGGGCGCGTGACGTCCAACGCGGAGATCGAGGAGTTGCACTTCGCCCTGGTGGCGCTGACCAACCGCATCCTGGCGGCCGATCGTGTCGACGCCGCCGACGACCGCGCGGCGGCGGCCAGCCTGCACCGCATGCGCGCCACGTTGGATCTGGCGGTGGAATTCCTTGCCCGCGGCGTCGGTCCGGGCGGCGGAGGTGGTGCGCTGGACGAGGATCGCGCGGTCGACGCGGTTCGAACCGTAGCCGTGATCCGCTTGTTTCGGCTGGGCGTGTCGCTGGTGGGCAAGGTCCGGGCTCTGGCCAGGGCGCTGAAACGCCGCGGTCCGTTCGCCGCGCTCGCTCACCTGGATTTGATCGAGGAGCCCGAGGCAACGGTCCTGGGCACCGTGATCCGAACGCGTCCGATGTATCCGTCGTTGCTGGACGACCCACCCACCGGGGCCGAGCGGCCGTTTGCTTCGCTGGCCGATATTGCGCGCGTTACGGCGGCCATCGAAAGAGCCGCTGTCGCGCAGGCGATCCTGTTGGGTCTGGGCGTGCGACCGGAGCACCTGCTACCGGACGCTCTAGAAGGAGTGATGCCGTCGGATGCGGCCGAGATTGACACCGGGCTTCTGGCCCGTACGGCACTGGTCCTCCTACTGCAACGGCGCGAGCGCTCCGCTGATAGCGAACAAGCGGCGGGTGTCCCGGACATCTTCCGCCCGCTGACCGAAACCGAGGTCGCAGCCTTCCAGCGCCCCGGCGGCCGAGCCGCAAAAGGCGATAGCACCGACAAGACGAAACCCGCGAAGAAGATCGAACGCACTGTCAAACCGACGCGGGCCGCACGCCCTGCCGACGTTCAAGAGGAACAGTCTGATGTCCTCGTGGCCAAGGCACAACGAATCCTGGAGCAGGCGTCGCCCCCGGGCATGGCGGCCGCCACCCGCGACATGACAAGCCGGTGGCTGCAGACCCTGTGGCCACTTGAAGCCGTGCTGGTCCGAAGCACCATCGCGCGCACCGCGCGCTCGGGTCGCTCGGATCGATCGAAACGCTGACGGCGCTTCGACACCGATCTCAGGGAATCGCCACGTCAGACGTGGTCAGCCAGTTTGTCGCCAACCAATCCAGTGAAACGGGGCAAGCGCGCAAATCCCGGTCCAGACGAAGGATGGCCTTCTCCGAATTCCGTGCATCGGCCGTGGACGTGCGGGCGTAGGCCCGGGAATACAGGATCCAATTCGACAACTGGAAATGGTGCAGCAGCGGTTCGAACCTGTGCCCGACGAAAGTCTCCAGCACCGACTGCGCCTGATCGGCGTCGACACATGTTCCGAGCGCCCGCCCCGCATCCACCAACAGGGCGCGCATGTCCTCGAACGCGCGCTCGGGATTGTCCGAAACTTCCCGCATCAACGATGCGAACCCGGTTTCGGACAGCCCCGCCTGTTCCGCCGCTTCGGCCATGATCGGCACCTGGCTGGTTATGAAGTCGCAGTCGGGCGCGTTCATGATCAGGCGACCAACCAGGTAAAGGTCAAAGGCGCTGGCAATCGCTTCAGAGAACAGCAGAGCCGCCGCGGATGGGGGACCCGCAGGCGACATATCGGCCAGTCGTTTTCCGACGATGGCATGCCACGCGGTGTGGGCGATGACGTCAGGGGCGATGTGTTCGTCGCACAAGACGCTCGACTCGTCCGCGCTCGACCAGAACGTCAGGTTCAAGAACAAGGCGCGGTCCCAACTGGCCCGCTCCCCGGGGGGCGCCGTCCGAAAGCGGTGTCGCGATTCCCTCAGTGCCTGTTTGAGCCGGGCATAAAGTGCCACATGCCGAAACGAGGCCTCGTCGTCGATCGTGAGATCGTCCAGGGACAAACTGCGCAGAATCATGTGACACACCCTACCCGGCCCGTTGCCGGCTGACGGACTTCGACGTTCGACGTTCGACGCGCCACGTACGCTACGCGCGCATGGCGTCGATCGGGCTGACGCGCGCGGCACGAATGGCGGGAAACAAGCCGCCGAAAAGTCCCATGGCCGTCGCGAAGGCCATGCCGCCGAAAATGATGCCCGGGGTCGCCTCGAAACTGAATACGATCTCCGACCAACTGGCGAAGTTCACCATCGAAAAGCTGACCAGCCCCATCGCCAACGACGCGCCTGCACCCAGCACACCGCCCAGAAGAGCCAGCAGAATCGACTCGATCAGGAACGAAAACAGGATGCTGCCCTTCGAAAACCCAAGCGCCCGCAGCGTCCCTATCTCCCGCTGACGGTTGGCCACCGCGGCGTGCATCGTGATCATGGCGCCCAGCATCGCGCCGATCGAAAAGAAGACGGCGATCATCATCCCCATCGCGCCAATGAACGTGGATGTTCCTTCGGACTGCTTGTCGTAGTAGTCCGCTTCCTTCAAGACCTGCAAATTCAGCTGGCGGTTCGACTCAACACTGGCCTTGTAGGCCTCGAATCGACTCGGCTCAACGCGCACCCGGATCGACGAGACGACACCCTCGCGGCGAAAGGCGGTGCGAACCGTATCCAGATCGACCCAAATCTCCGATTCGTGCGACGAGCCCCCGTCCGCGAAAATGCCCACCACCCTGACCGGGCGGTTCTTCTTCAGCTCGAACGTTTGCTCCAGTTCCAGGCCCTTCAACCGGCCGCGAATGCTCTTCCCCACCATCGCCTCGTCGGAGCCCGGGCGCGCGGCGCGTCCCGCGATGACCTTGACGCCAGGACGAAAGGCCAACGCTTCGTCCGGCACACCGCGCACCTGCGCATTGGTGAACCCGTCCGCGCCGATCTTGTCCAGCAGGATGACGGTCATCAGCTCGGCGATACCACGCGGACCGCTGGCGGGCGCCGTCAGCGCCTTGTCGTTCAGCACCAGGTTGATGCTCGGTTCGTCGATGGTGCTCTCCAATTCGGCGGTGGCACCCTTGCGCAACACAATGGCGACGTCCGAGCTGGCGCTGCGTCCCATCGTCTTTTTCAGACCGTTCGACAGCATCATCACCGACGCCAGCACGAACACCACCAGTCCCAGGCCCAACGCCACGGCGGCGGTCGTCGTCTTTCGCACGGCCAAATTTCGAAGGTTGTAGGAAACGGGAATCATGGGAGTCCTCTCAGGCCAGACGCCGAAGCGCGTCGGTCACCAACAGACGGGAAGCGCGGCGCGCCGGAAGGACCGACGCGAACAGGGCCAGGGCCACCGCCAGGCCCATGCCCATGGCGTAGATTCCCGCATCGATGCGGAAGTAGGGGAACCAGGCCCCCATGTTCTCCTCCAACCAGCGGCCCATGCCCAACTCGACAATGGGATACGACAGGGCCAGGCCAACACCACCCGACAGCAACCCGATCGCGACCGCCTCGGCCACCACGAAGAAGCCAATGTGCCTGGGTGAAAACCCGATCGCACGCAACACGCCGTATTCGCGGGTACGTTCCCGAACCCCCATGGCGATGGTGTTGCCCAGAATCATCACCATGATGAACAAGATGATCACGGAGATGACGTCCAGCGCCTTCAGCATCGAGCTGATCATGCCCATGAACGACAGGTTCATCGCCCGCTCGCTCATGGTCGCGGTTTGCACGTCCTTCTCGTCGAAAATCTTGTCGATGGCCGCGGAGATCGCGGGCCCCTTCGTGGGATCGTCGATGCGACTGGTGATCCAACCGACCTGGTCCTGGCGGGCCGCGGGCAGCGAATCATTCAGATAGCTCCAATGGAACATGAAAGTCGAACGATCGACCGACTTCCGGGTGGCCGTGTAGATGCCGTCGATGTTGAACTCCCAGTCGCCCGGATAGATACCGCCCAGCAAGGTGAACCGGTCGCCGACCTTCAGGCCCAGTTGCCTGGCCAACACGTCGCCGATGATCGCCCCCTTTTTGTCCTCCAACCATTTTTGCTTCTGCTCGGGCTCCAGAACCACCTCGTCCATGACATCCAGGGCACTGGGCGCGTCCACGGCCAGCGTGGCAAAAAATTCCTCCGGCTTCTTGGGATTCTTGCCGCCGAACCAAACCATGTACGCCGCGTTCTTGATCCCCGGAACCATCCGGATCTGATCGACGTAGTTCTTGGGCATCGTGACGACGAAGCTGACCTTGTGCCGGGTGGCGATGCGGTCCTTTGCCGAATAATCGGCCGCCGTCGACCAGGCCGACAAGACCGTCCGCAACATCACGAACGCCAGGATCGCCACCGCCGCGCCCAGGATCGTCAAGGTCGTGCGCAGCTTGTTGCGAAGCAGATTGCGGGCCGCGATCAGGACCAGTTTCACTGCAGCTGCCCCTTGTCCAGGCGACGCGTGATGGACGCGCGCTCGGCGGCGTGGGGATCGTGCGTGACCATCAGAATGGTCTTCTTGAATTCCTTGTTCAACCTCTCCAGCAGGTTCAGGATCTCGTCGGCCGCCTTGCGGTCCAGATCCCCCGTCGGCTCGTCCGCGACGATGATGGTCGGATCATTGACGATGGCCCGCGCGATCGCGACCCGCTGCTCCTGGCCTCCCGATAACTGACGGGGGTAGTGCTTCATGCGTTCCTCCAGCCCAACCACCCTCAACGCCGTTTGCGCACGCTTGCGACGCTCGGCACCCGACAGCTTCGCCAGCAGCAACGGCAACTCGACGTTTTCCAGCGCGGTCAGGACAGGGATCAGGTTGTACGCCTGGAAAATGAATCCGATGTGCCGGGCGCGAAACTTCGCCAGCTCGCCATCGCTCATGCCCACCAGATTGGCCCCCGCCACCAACGCCGTTCCCGCCGTGGGCCGGTCAAGCCCCGCGATCAGGTTCAGCAGCGTCGATTTTCCGGATCCGGACGGCCCCATTAGGGCCTCGAACGAACCGGTCGGGATCTCCAAGGTCAGACCATCCAGCACGACGATGGGCTCCTTGCCGCGGACAAAGGTCTTGCCGATGCCCTTCAGCTCGACGATGGACGGGGACGATGCGGGACTGGCGTTTTCCATCTATTTCTCCGATTCCTTGATCCGTTGACCTGCGAACAACTCGGCTGACGGCTTGTTGACGACGCGGGTACCGGGGCTGGGACCATCCAGCAACTCGACGCTGCTGCCCAGGGCCTGACCCACGCTGACCGGGGCGATCCGCAGCTTGCCTTCGTCGACGACCAACAGCACCCGCGCGCCGTCTCTGGTCGTCACCGCATCAGCCGCCACGATCTTCTTGGGCTTGTCCTTCAGGGACTCTTCCTTGATCTCCTCGGCCAGGAAGCTGACCCGCGCGGACATGTCAGGCAGCACGCCCTCGATCGTGTCCTTGAACTTGACCTTGACGACGACCGTGGCCTTGGCGCGGTTGACCCGCTTGCCGAACTCAGCGGTGACTCCGCGGTAGCGGCGCGCCGGGTACGCGTCCAGAACGATTTCGCAGGGTGTTCCCGGCTTGACCAGATCCAGGCGCGCCTCGGGCACGTCGGTCTCGATGACCAGCGATCGAAAATCCGCGATCTCCGCGATGTACGACGCACCCCCGGTGAACGCACCGACCGTTTCACCAACCGAGGCCGGCTTCGTGATGACGGTCCCGTCTACGGGAGCCGTGATGATGCGATCCTTCAGACCGACGCGCAGGCTCGCCACCTCGGCCTCGACGGCGGTCGCTTCGGCGCCGGCAGCCTTGACCATCTCGGACAACGCCTTGGCGCGCGCCTCGATGTCGTCGAACTGCGCCCGTGGCACCGCGGACGCCGCCAGCAGGGGACGCGTGCGTTCGACCTGTTGCGTGACCTCCGCCAGATTGGCCCGCGCGGTTTCGCCACGGGCCCGCGTCGCCAGAACCCGAGCCCGTGCCGCCGCGACCGCGCTCTTCTGGTCGGCGTCATCCAGTGTCGCGATGATGTCGCCGGCTTTCACGACATCGCCCTCTTTGACGAACACCTGCGATAGGCGGCCGGAGATCTTCGCACCGACCTTCGACCAGATCTGCGGAACGACGTACCCGGTGGATGTCACCTGCACGGACGCCTGCACCGGCGAGACCATCGACACCTCGGTGACCGAAACCTGCTCCTTGAAGACGCGCGCGCCGAGCTTCGGAACCGCGAGGTAACCCGCGGCCCCTACCAGGGCCAGAACGCCCAGCGTAAGGGCCACGCGACGCATCGGCGACGGAGCCGGAGGAAGGTTCCGGCTGATCTTCAGCGACGCGAGATCCGAGCTCAACTGGTCTGACACTGGCCGTGCTTTAGCATGTGCCCACGGCAAACCCAAGCGTGCCGGCCGTGCCGCTCGTTGCTGCCTGCCGGCCGGGCGTCCTGATTGAAGCCGACGGGCTCCGAGACGCCGCGGCGCCTATCCCTTGACGGGGGCTGGCGCCGGTTCGCGCTTCACCGCGACGTTTTTGTTGCGCCCGCGGCCCACCGCCATCTCGGCAAGCTTCTCGATCAGGTCGTGATAGGGATAACCCGCCTCCTCCGCCGCCCACGCCAGATCCTCGCCCTCCGCCAGATAGGGATTCGGGTTGGCCTCGACGACGTAGATCGCGTCGTCATGCGCGAGGCGCACGTCGATGCGGCCGTAGTCGCGCAGCCCCGCCGCCTTGTAGGTCCGCACTGCGACGTCGGACAAGCGCTGCACCAGGCTCTTCGATAGATCCAGCGCCACCATGTTCTCGATGCCGCGGCTGGCCCGGTACTTGACGCTCCACTTCGCCTTGAAAGTTGCGATGCGCCCTTCGACATTGGGTTCGTTCTTGAACACCATCTCGATCGGCGGCAACGCGCGCGGCTTGTCGTTGCCGATGACACCGATGTACAGCTCACGGCCTTCGATGAACTCCTCGACGATCGCGTCGGTCGCGATTTTTTCATGAATGAACGCGATCCTCGTCGTCAGCGCTTCGTCATCTCTGACCACGGACGACTGCGCGATTCCGACCGATGCGTCCTCGTCCAGCGGCTTCACGATCAGGGGGAACCTCAGATCGCTGGGCCGATTGACCGGCTGCCCGATGGGACAAACCATGAAATGCGGAATCAGGATGCCGTGATACGCCAGAACCTTTTTTGTCAGCGCCTTGTCCCGGGCCAGCATCAGGCCTTCCGACGACGCCCCCGTGTAGGGCATACCCAACATGTCCAAGATGGACGCAACCGTGTAGTCCAGCGCCGATTCCCCGCGAAACCGTTCGGCCAAGTTGAACACCACGTCCGCGGGTTGGGCGCGCAACCCCTTGATCAGCTGATCGATGTCGTCGCGAAAGCCAAGACATCGGACCTCGTGTCCACGAGCGATCAGCGCACGGGCTACGTCGAATTCAGCCTCGTCAACCGATTCGACGTGTTTGGTAAAGTCCTGCGTGGCCGGCGGCGCGTCGTCGGTGTCGAAAAGAACCAGTACGCGCGTCTTCTTCATCGGATCATCGCCGTGCGCAGCCGTCTGACCAGGTTACACCGCATCGGCGTTACAGCCCCAATCAGCGAACACCAGAGACACAACATCCGTTCGGCACGGCGGTGGGCACGGCGTTCTTCAACCAACAACGGGCGTTCGACCCCTGCACGCCCGGACGGACGAACGTGAATGCCCGGCAGGCTGGGTTGTCCAGGCAGGCACGTTCACAGAGATCCGGATCCGCGCGCGGCAGATCGAAATTCTGAAAATCGGAACCAGGACGGTCGACGTTGCGTTCCAGACCGCTGGAGCGACGGTGCCCTCCACGGTGATCCTTGTCGCGATCGCCATGCCGACCATCGTGTCCGTGATGGTGGCCGGGCGGACGTGGCGGCAGGACCATGGGGCCCTTAACTCCTGAAACGCAGCACCCGTTCGGAATCGGATTCGGAACGGCGTTCTTCAACCAGCAACGGGGCCGCGGGCCCTGCACGCCCGGGCGCACGAACGTGAACGCGACGCACGTGGGATTGTCCAGACACGCCCGCTGACACAAGGAAGGTTCGGCCTGCGGCAGATCGAAATTTTGTATGTCGGAACCGGGACGGTCCACGTCGTGTTCAAGCGGTCCAGCCCCAGGAACAGGCTGATAGATCACGCGAGGAGGAGCCGGGGGCATGCCACGCACCGGTGGTACGACAACCGCCGCTGTCTGAGGCGGCGGCGGCGGCGCCGACACAGCCACCGTTGCCTGTGGGGGAGGAGGAGGCGGCACAACCACCGCTGCCTGCGGGGGAGGAGGCGGCGGCGGTGGCGCGGCGGCGTAGCCCTTTACTCCAGAAACACAACAGCCATTTGAGACCGCGTTGGGCACCGCGTTCTTCAGCCAGCAACGCGCGCTCGGTCCCTGCACTCCCGGACGAACGTAGGTGTAAGCGACGCAACGACCATCCGATGCACACGTATCACGACAGATTTCGGGGCTTGGCGCCGCCAGGTCAAAATTGTGAAAGTCGGATCCGGGTCGATCCGTGTCGAACTCCATGCCCGCGTTGCCAGGCGTGGCGATTGCCCCCCCAGCGCGAATGACACATGCGCTCGCAGCGGCGGCAGCCAGGGCCAACGTCAACGCGCCGAGGCGGAACAATGATGTGTCCTTCTTCCACTGCGTTTGCTCGTGCTTCATCAATTTGAAACTTACGCCCAGCCGTGGGGGTCTGTCGATAGCCGCGCCCGGGAAGATGTTAACGTCCACCTCGCTCATGGATTCCGAAATCACGCAATCCGATCTCGCGCGGCTTCGCGCGGCCGTTGATCATCGCCGCACCTTTGCGATCATCTCGCACCCCGACGCCGGGAAGACAACGTTGACCGAAAAGCTGCTGCTGTACGGAGGCGCCGTGCACCTGGCGGGTTCAGTCAAGCAGCGCGCGGGAGGGCGCCAGACCACCAGCGACTGGATGGACATCGAACGCCAGCGCGGTATTTCAATCTCGACCAGCGTGCTTCAATTCACGTACGGCGCGCGCCGCATGAACCTGCTGGACACGCCCGGTCACAACGATTTTTCCGAGGACACCTACCGCACGCTGGCGGCCGCCGATACCGCCGTGATGTTGATCGACAGCGTCAAGGGCGTCGAACCGCAGACGATCAAGCTGTTCCAGGTTTGTCGCATGCGCGGGATCCCCATCGTCACCTTCATCAACAAGATGGATCGCAGCGGACGCGATCCGTTCGACCTCCTGGATGAGATCGAAAGCGTTCTCGGCATTCCGTGCAGCCCGATGAACTGGCCCGCGGGATCGGGCACGTCGTTTGTCGGGGTCTACGATCGCCCCGGCCGAAAACTCCTGACCTTCGATCGCGCCGACGGCGGTTCACGGCGCGCGCCCATGTCCGAGGCGTCGTTCGATGACGACTGGGTGCGAAGCACGCTGGGGGAGACGGGGCGGTCCCGGATACTCGACGAACTGGCGTTGCTGGACAGCGCGGGCAATCCCTTCGACCAGGACGTGTTTCTGAGCGGTCAGGTCACGCCCGTCTTCTTCGGCAGCGCAATGAACAACTTCGGCGTCGAACCATTCCTGGACCGATTCGTCGAACTGGCGCCGCCTCCGCGTTCGCGAACCACGTCGGTCGGCCCGCTTGAACCCGATGCGCCCCAGTTCTCTGGTTTCGTGTTCAAGATTCAGGCGAACATGGATCCCCAACACCGCGACCGTGTCGCGTTCGTGCGGATTTGTTCAGGACGGTTCCATCGCGGCATGCAGGTGCGTCACGTGCGAACCGGCACCGATCTGACGCTGTCACGTCCCGTTCAGTTTTTGGCGCAGGAGCGAACGGTCATCGACGAGGCGTTTTCCGGGGACATTATCGGCCTGTGGGATCCCGGCGTGCTGCGCATCGGTGACAGCCTGTGCGAAGGTACGCCGCTGGAGTTCGAGGGTATCCCGCGTTTTTCGCCCGAGCACTTCGTGCGCGTACGGCTGGAGGATCCGTTGAAGCGCAAGCAACTAAAGAAGGGTCTGGATCAACTGTCGGAGGAAGGCGCGGTGCAGCTTTTCTTCGACCGCAAGCGACTGGAACGCGAACCAATTCTGGGCGCTGTCGGCGTCCTGCAGTTCGAAGTCATTCAAGCCCGCCTGAAATCCGAATACCGTGTCGCTGTCGGATTCGACAAACTTCCGTATCAACTCGCCCGCTGGATCGAAGGCGACGCCCTGAACATAGACAAGTTCGAACTTCCCGGTCGCACGACCTGCGTGCTTGACGTCGAGGAGCGTCCTCTGGTGCTGTTCGATTCCGAATGGCTGCTGAGGATGGCGCAGAACGACAATCCGACCGTGCGTTTCATCGCGGCCGTGCAACCCGGCCGCGGCGCCCGTTCGGCGGCCTGACGGTCGTCCGCCGCCCACGACCTAAAACAATCCGCCCAACAACCGACCCCGTCGCTCGGTCGGGGTCGCGATCGGTCGGTGCAGAATGATGTTGCGGCCGGCGCGGCGGCCCTCTTCGTAGGTCTCTGTCGCGCGGATGCCGATCCCCGCGCCACCGCTGCGGCGTGGATACCGTCGTGCCAGATAGTCGCCAAGCGCCGGATCACCCACCCAGATCAGACCCTCGATACGATTTTCGACCGCCGCGGCCTTCAGTTTTTCGTCGAACCCGATCATCACGCCCAGCAAGAAACGTCGGCGCTCACGATTTCCCGCCAGGCCTTGCGCGCGGCGATGCTCCCTCCACAGGCGCTCCGCCGTGTCGATCAGAAAACCGTGCACGTAGGCCGCCACCTCCAAATTGGAGGGCGTCCCACACAGTTCCAGCACGCGCCCGCTGCGGCCCTCAAGCGGCAAGTATGAAGGCACCCAGATCACATCCACGAAGAAGTGCCGGCCCAAAATCGCCGCCAACATGTGCTCGGCACCCGAGACCCGGCCGCTTGGAAGGCCGACGTGCCGAAAGGTAAATCCCTCGCGCGCGGCGGCGACCGCTGCGTCGATGTTGTGATGAAGCATCAGCCGCTGTGCCGCCTTCATCGCGGCGGCGGCTTCATGTTGGTTCGGACTGTCGGCCAGGGCCAACAGGCGCGCGATCCGCCGGAGTACGGGACTTGCCCGACCATCGCCCGCGCCGCTCCCATCAGCGTCCCCCGTCGAAGGGGGCACGGGCAATCCGGTCGCCGACGCGTCGAACCCGTGCTGACGGCACACGGCCTCGAACGCAGGTCCATGCGCGGATTGGTCTCGCACACCCAAGACCTCGTCGACGAATTGATGGGCGATCTCGTGTTTCAGGACCTCGCGCACCACCGTCCAGGGGCAATCCACCACCAGACGACGGGAAATGAACAACGTCCGTGTGCGGCCATCCCAGGCGCCCAGGCGCCGCTCGGAATCCGACAGCGCCAACACCGGACGCCGCAAGCGGCTGCGAAAATGGTTCTGATTGACCTCGACCCAGGTGTCGCCAAGCTGGACCAGCAGCGCGCGTTCCAGCGCGGCGTCCAACGGCGCGCGCTCGCCGGCTTGGGCGGCGCCATCATCCGACGGACATTGCCCGGTTTCCGCGCCGCCGCTAATGGTTCCCTGCCCCCGGGGCTAACCGCGCGCCGATGGACAGTCCCCGCGCTCCCCCGCCCAGATGCAACAGATCGCCCCGCAGTTCGAAACGGCGACCCCCGGCGTCGAACCGAAGTTCCTGGGGGCCCGCCAGATCACGCACCAGTTGACCCTGATACCTGTTGGTCAGCGCGGCGCCAAACGCGGCCGCGGCGGCGTTGCGACCGGCGTTGCGCGTGTTGCAGCCGATCGCGGCCAGCATTCCCAGCGCGGTGCAATTTTCCAGCTGTGCATCGGCGCGAATCCCGATCACGCCCAACTCTGCGCCACCTGCCTGCACTGTCAAACGGGCAGTCTCGCGGATCGAACGCGGCGTCGCCCAGCCCGTCACGGTGACACCGCCTCCCGCCCCCGCGATCGCGGCGCTTTGGAGATCCACCACATCGCGATCGATTGGAATAGCCAACGGCTGCGTCCCGGTCAGCACACGCAGAACTTGATTCGCCAACCCATACGGCAGTTCCGCGATCACGTTGGCGCCGGATCCGCCCGAGCCCGACATCGGTCCGCCCGCGGCGGGTCGCCCCGAGGGTGGACCGGAACCTCGATCACCCAGCACCGCCAGGATTTCGACCGCATCGCTGGCAAATGAGGGTGCCACATGAAACGTCAGCGTCTCACCAGCGTCGGTCGCGATTCGAAAACCGGCGGTCGTGATGGCCAACAACTCACGTCGGCTCTCCAATCCACCCAGTGGACGCGGCTGCCCGGGCCGGGGTGGCGTTGGCGCGGCCGATCGCGCGACGATCAGCCGCAGTTCCCACGGGCGCCAGAGAGCCTCGACATCCGCGACGCTTACCCCGACACCGTCGTCGGGCGCCGCCCCCGTGGGTACCTGTTTGGCCAGATCGGCCAGACTCTGCCGGCACCCATCGTCGCCGAGCAACAAATCCGAGGCACCGCCCGCCAGCGATCCCCACCGAACCACGGCGCGAAAACGCCCCGCTCCCCTGTCCGTCGCCCCGCAATATCTGAGCTCGGTGAGCACCGCCGCCATCGACGTTTGCGCGACACCACCATCGGCCGATCCGCCGCCGACGGGCCCCGGCAACACCAGATCCATGGGAAGCAGCCCGCGAACCAGCTGATCGATCAGGGGCGCCGCCACACGTACGCGTGCGGGCTCGACACCGGCCGCCGCGAAAGACACGGGCACGGACACCAGCACGCTGATCGCAACCGCAACGGCCAAAGACCAGGGCGGCGGTGATCGTTGTATTCGCGTCGCCCTGGCCGACATCACGTCCAGCCTACCCGATTCGAGCGCCCCCGCGCCCCAAAAGATCTCGCGTGTGGCGCCGGATCTACCAGCGGGCGTTGCGCGCCATTTCCAGCGCTTTCTCCGGCCACCACCCGCCAGCCGCGGGACCTTTGTTGCAGCGACCGTCGGATTCGCCCGGTGGCTTCAACCAAAAGAACGCGTCACACAGCGGCTCGCCCGTGTTGTTGGTCGGGGGTGCCCCCAGGGCCCGCCCATCGGGATTGCACCAGTTGCGTTCGTCGTCGGGACCAAACCCAGTGGGCGCACCGTTGCCGTTGCGGCTGGTATCAACGATGAAGTGTTTGCCACCAAGCATCGCCGACAACTTTTTTCCGTAGTCCATGATTTCGGGCGTGGCGATGTAGTTCGACACGTTCAGCGCAAAGCCATCGGCCCGATCGATCCCGGCTGCCTTTAGACGGGGCGCGATCTCGGCGGCCGACACCCATCGCGAATGTCCGGCATCGATGTACACGGCGACCCCGGGCAACGCCATCAACGTATCCACCGCGAAACGCACCAGGTCGATGCGCTCTTGCTGGCGACGCGCGTCCAGGCATTTCGTCAGCATCGGCAATCCATCCGGCTCAAGCACGATGACCGCGCGTCGCGATCCGATCCCCGACGCCACGTTGGCGATCCACTTCCGATACCCTTCGGGCGATCCCGCCCCCCCCGCGGAGTATGAACCGCAGTCACGAAACGGCAGGTTGTACAGAATCATCACCGGCAAGCCACCCGCGCGCGTTTTGGGAAGTACCTGGCGTTTGACGTCCATCTCGATCTGAGGATTCCAGTTCCCCAACCACACCGCCGCCGGCTGGCCCGCGATCTTGTCCAGCGCCGCGGCGTCCGCCGGCCTGCGGGCCCGCCATTGGTCCGCCGTACGGCGGGCGTGGGATTCAGGTTCGACCACGAAGTAGACGTCCTTGAAAGGATTCTCGCCCTTGACCCGCGCCCCGGTCATCGAAGCCCTCGGCTGGCCTGCTACGCCGGAAGCCGGGATGGTGGTCGGGCCGGGAGGAATGATGCAGGACGTGACCACGAACGTGGCGGCCACCAGAACGGCGACGCTATTCATGGGCGCTTCTGTCGCACGCCGCGCGCCCGACGTCCAGTCGTTTACGACGGGCTCGACGCGAATCGAACCGGCACCCGCCGACGCTGGGATCCGTTTCGGCCCGCCACGCGCAGGCGCGCACGCCGACACGCCGGCCGCCCGGCGCGACGTACCCGTCCGGCCTCGGTGCGCATCTCTTCTTCAAGTGACACCAACAACGCACGCGTCGCCGCGCGGATCTCCGCGTGAGCCCTGGGCATCACGTCGCCCGGGTCATCGCCCCAATCCAAAGCCTCGATCCCAAACGGATCCGCGCGTCCAGTGTCCCTGCTCCCGCTGGCCCATGCGCGCCGACGGTCAAAGGTCCGCGGCAACAAAGCCCGAATGGCCTCGATCCGCGCGCGACGGCGCAGCCCACGCTGAAGCAAATAGATGCCCGCCCCGCAGATCACGATGCCGATCAGGAACACTGTCAATCGCACACCGTGCGGGTCAATCAGTCCCTTCTGGACCCCGTGCGCGACAACCGCGGCCCCAGCCGCTGCCGCGGCGGAGGCGACCGCCACCGCGATGAATCCGGGACTTGGTTTCACGTTCACGCCCCCAGATATCGACGGCCGCCGGCAGAACCTGAAGGCGTACTCGATCGAGTTCCCTGCTGCTGTTGCGTCCGGCGCGCGCGGGGGGGGTTACAGATTTCCCCCCAACTCTTGGGCCTGTTTCAAGCGCGCAGGTGTTAGACGCTGCCGCACCCCCGCGTATCCGGCCCAGGGATCACGACGGCGCGTCAGCCAATCACGCCAATCGTTCACCCGAAAAGTATCCGAATGGATGTCAGGGCCCAGATCGTCCCAGGCGACAGGCACCGACACCGACGCCATGGGACGCGCCCGTGAGGAATAGACCCCGACCGACGTGGCTCCGCGCCGGTTGCGCAAATAGTCGATCAGTATCTTGTCCTCGCGTCCGGCCTTGGCCAGCGCTGCAGTGTAACGACCCGGCTCCGCGCGCGAGATCGCCTGGGCGATGGTCCGTGTGAAGGCCAGCGATTCGGGCCAGCCCGCCGCCGGTACCAGTGGCACAACGACATGCAGACCCTTGCTCCCCGTGGTCTTGACGAAGCTTTCCAGATCCAGCAATTCAAGCGCGGCCCGCACGTGCACGGCCCCTTCGACGATGGCGGACCAGGCCACGTTCGGCCCCGGATCCAGATCGAACACCAAGCGATCGGGCTGTTCGATACGCGAGGCGCGAGCGTTCCACGTGTGAATCTCCAGGACATTCATCTGCGCCAGAGCCACCAGTCCCGCTACATCGTCGACGATCATCGTCAAGCCCGATCCCGAGCCCTCGGGAATCTCGACCTGGCGGAGCTCGCGCGGCGCCCAGGCGCCTGGCCGGCGCACATAGAACGACGATCCCGTCACGCCATCCGGGGCGCGCACCAAGGTCAGCGGTCGATCCTCCACATAGGGAAGCATCAAGGACGCCACCTGTTCGTAGAACCGCGCGAGGTCCAACTTGGTCACTCCGACCTCGGGATAAAGCACGCGACCCGGATGCGTCAGCCGAACACCGGCGATCTGCACGTCGCGGGCGCTGGTGGTGGCCACGCCACCGCCGGCCGCGTTGTTGGGCGCAGCAGCAACACCAGCCGGATCGGCTGCTTCCAGGATTCGACCACCTTTGCCAACACGCCCCTTCTTCTGAGCGCCGGGACAGCTGATGACGCGCCAATCGTCGGTAGTCTTCGGTCCTTCTCGGTATGGTGCCCCCGTCCGTTTCGACACAACCCCCCGCGCACCCAGCTGCGTTGCCGCGCGAAACGTTTCGCCGCCACGCCCGACGACATGATCGGTGTAGCGCAATCCCGCCGCCGGGCCGCTAGCCGCAACCAGCGATTCTAGCAGCGCCTTCCGTTCACCAAGCGGCACCCGCGTCAGATCCTGCCCGTCCAGGTACGGACAATCGAACAGATACAAAGTATCGGCGGGCCTATCGGCCAACGTCTGTCCGTTTGGACCCAGGGCGGTCGCGATCCCATCCAAAATGGCGTCGTGCACCGGAAGAGAGCGCGCCGCCCCCGCCAAAGCCGCCAAGACCCGGGTTCGATCGCGCCCATCCACGGCGAACAAATGCGCATGCCCACCGCCGATGCGACAGATCACGCGCTCGCCGGAAAGCTCGATCTCGTGAACCCAACCACGCGCCGTCGGCACGGCGTGCACCCGTTTCGCCATCGCCGGCTGAAACGAATCCGGCATCGGCGCCGCGCGTGCACCGGGCAGCCCGGCGGAATCGGGTCCGCTCCGCTCCGAGTGCCACACCCGATCGGCAGCGGCGGCGATCGCCCCCATATCCCGCCCGCTGACGACGCTTTCCGGCTGGTCGTCGGTCACGATCCCTTCGGCCTCGGGGCGCGCAAACTGATCGCGCTCCTTGATCAACAGCCAGCTGCGGTCTTCAGGACCGACACGCGGCCCCCGACGCCCCGGCCTTTCCTTCAGCTTCACCAGCACCCAACGCCCGCGCAGCTTCTGGCCCAGCAGTTCGAATTTCAGTTGCCCGGCGGTCAGGCTTTCCGCGGGGGGCGACAGCGGTGTCCAGGTTCCGCAATCCCAAAGCAGCACCGTGCCGCCGCCATATTGCCCGTGGGGAATGATCCCCTCGAAGCCACCGTAGTCGATCGGATGATCCTCGACCGCCACGGCCAAACGTTTCACGGTCGGGTCGAAACTGGGGCCTTTGGGAACCGACCAGCTTTTCAAAACTCCGTCCAGCTCCAGGCGAAAGTCATAGTGCAGGCGCGTCGCCGCGTGTTTCTGAATGACGAAACTTCTGCCGGTCGCGCTTGCACCCGGGCGCCCCGGCGGCTCGCTGGTGACGCGAAAATCGCGTTTGCGGTTGTAGTCCGAAAGGCCCATCGCAGTTGCTGAATATAACCGCCCGGCCGAACTTGGTGTCCGACCTCGCGGACGCGCGCGGTGCATGCGACACTGCGCACATGGCCGATGTGGACGTCGATCTCCCGCCGGACAACCCGGGCGCCGCGGGAGCCAAGGAACGACCGGATTGGCCTGAGGGGTTGGTCGCCGTCGGTGGCGATCTGAATCCCGACACGTTGGTCCGCGCCTATCGTTCGGGCATCTTCCCCTGGTCGTCCGACCCGGCGGTGACTTGGTGGTCACCGGATCCTCGCGCCATCTTCGACCTGGACACGTTCCAACCCCACCGCAGCGTGCGCAAGACCATCCGTCGCAACGCCTGGCGATTCACCACCGACCATGATTTCGAAGGCGTGATGCGCGCGTGCGCGGCGCCAAGCCCGGACCGTCCGAGCACGTGGATCAGCGAGGACTTCGTGACCAGCTATGTCGAACTGGCACGCCGGGGCATGGCCCACAGCATCGAGGTCTGGGCGGAAGACCAGATCATCGGCGGCCTGTACGGCGTGACGCTGGGCGGTTTTTTTGGCGGCGAATCGATGTTTCACCGGCGCACCGACGCATCCAAAGCCGCGGTGGCGTTTCTGGTCGACCACCTGCGCGCGCGCGGATTCGTCTTGTTGGACGCCCAGGTTCCGAATCACCACCTGACGAACCTGGGCGCGATCCCAATCTCGCGCGCGGATTACTTGCGCCGCCTGAAATCCGCGCTCGGGCTAAAGATCACCTTCTAGGTGGCAACCACGACCGCCGCGGAAGTCCGCGGCGCGGCCGCTCGGATCGGAACGGTGTTTTCGACCGCCGCGATTTCCCACTACACCTGCCCGGGCCTGCTGGGCATCGCGCCCGCGTGGAGACCGGCGCCTGCGACAAGGACTGCCACGAGAGAAAGGGACAGTCGAAGGGAGCCTCCCGTCTGGCCGCTCGACTAGATCGTGGCCGCGTGAATCGCGAAAGCCTGAGAAGGCCAGCTGTTGTCCGGGGAACAACGGTTGTCGTCCGGCCGGCAACACTTGTCCGCGTTCAACGCTATTAAGCGACTGTATTTTCGTACTCTGCCATACGTAATTAGTTGGCATCGGAGCTGCATTGATCTCCATCCGAGGAGTCACCCAATGAGAACCCCATCAAAATTCCTGACCATCGCCCTTCTTTCCACCCCTCTCTTCGGCGTCGCTTGCACGCCCCCCGATGACGTCGGTGCTCTGCAAGAAAGTGAAGGCGCCGGCTTGGGCTCGTTCAACGGCCTCTCCTCCATCAACGGCCTCTCGTCGTCCAACGGACTCATGTCCGCCAACGGACTCGCCTCCGCCAACGGTCTCAGCTCCCTCAACGGGCTTAGCTCCGTCAACGGACTGTCGTCGTCCAACGGACTCATCACCACCGACGGTGGCCGCAAGACCATCTCCTACATCGCCAAGTGCGCCCTCCCCGCGGGCCGCTCCTTCTCCAAGGTCTACGGCGGCGTCACCTACAAGTTCGACGGCCTCCTCGGCGTCGGCGCCGCCTGGGAATTCGGCGCCTGCGACAAAGACTGCCAGGAACATGTCAGCGCCTGCGTCCTCGCCCACGTCAACACCACCGGCCAGAACGTCTCCATCTTCGTCGACGGTGATCACCCCGCCCTCGGCTGGGGCCAGAACTCCAGCTACCCGTACCAGGAGGGCTCGTTCTTCGGAAACATCTTCACCTCGCCCCCCACCGCCAACTACTGCAACGGCAAGGATTTCGACAAGGGCCTCGTCGCGGGTCGCATCGGCGCCACCGCCGGCAGCCCTTACGTCAACCCCTTCGCCTCAGGCACCACCTACTGCAAAGACCACTGCACCGCCCAGGACCAGCCCAACCAGGACGACGGCTACAAGGCCTGCAACGGCTGGAACCACGTCGTCACCGTTTGGCGCAATTTCGACCCCAACACCGATTACAAGGTCTGCAACCGCGCCACAGGCAAGTGTCTGAACGTCGACGGCGGCAGCACCGGCGACGGCGCCAAGGTCGTTCAAAGCACCTACGCTTCTTCCAACACCAGCATGCGCTGGCGCATGGTCCAGACGGCCCCCGGGCAGTACAAGTTCACCAACAAGAAGAGCGGCAAGGTCATGGACATCTTCGGTCAGAGCACCGCCAACGGCACTGCCCTGATTCAGTACACGTCCTACAACACCACCAACCAGCGCTTCTCCTTCACCCCCACCGGCGACGGCTTCTACAAGTTCAGCCCCGTCTCCAACACCGCAGCTTCCCTCGACGTCCCAGGCTGGTCCGCCACCGAGAACCTCCCCATCCTCCAGTACACCTACGGCGGCGGCAACAACCAACAGTGGAACATCGTCCCCGCCAACTAACCCCC
>JANOJB010000218.1:0-20674 GCA_031407985.1 Pseudomonadota bacterium
ATGACCCCGCGGCTGTTGGTCAGCACTGTCATGGGAACTTGGTTTCTTGCAACCGCGTTTTCGCAGTATCTGGCGGCCATCATTTCGCAGTTCACGGGCGTCGGTCATGGCGGCGGCGACGACAAGATCGTGCCGATTCCCAGGGAAACGGTTCAGGTTTACGGCGCGGTCTTCGGCAAGATCGCGTTGGTTGCACTGGGCTCGGCCGCGGTCTGTTTTCTGCTAATCCCGCTCCTCAAGCGGTGGACGCACGAGAATGAGGACGTGGGAGGCAAAGGAGAGGGCAAAAGCGAACGTAGGGGTCCGCGCGAGGATGAGGCCTGACCATTGAGGGGCGGAATAGCTTCATTGGTTCCGCTCGTGTCCATGATCCCCCTAATCAGCCAATCCGCCCCGCCCGGTCCGACCCGTTTGGACGACGTGGTCGACACGTTGCACGGCGTGAAGGTCGCCGATCCCTACCGCTGGTTGGAGGATGGCGCCTCGCCCGAGGTTGCGGCCTGGACCGAAACCCAGAACGCGCACACGCGCCGGGTGCTCGACGCGATTCCCGGGCGCGCGGCGCTGGAATCACGATTCTGGGCGTTGCACGAAATCGGATCGCTGGGCGCTCCGGTGCCGCGTCCGCTGGCGCGTGGCCGCGCGCGGGGATGGCGGTATTTCTATACCCGGCGCGACGGCAAGCAGAACCAGCCGGTGCTGTACGCGCGTGACGGGCTTGACGGCGTCGATCACGCGTTGGTCGACGTGAACGGCATGACCACTGACGGGACCAGCGCGCTTGACTGGTGGTTTCCGTCGGAAGACGGCCGTTTGGTTGCCTACGGCGTGTCGACGGATGGCAGCGAGGAATCCGTCATGCGCGTGCGCGACGTCGGCACGGGGCGCGATCTACCAGACACGATTCCCCGCACCCGCGCCTGTTCGGTGGCCTGGCTGCCTGATGGCAGCGGGTTCTACTACACGCGGTATCCTGCGGCGGGGGCGGTCCCGTCCGGTGAAGAGACGTATCACCGCAGGGTCTTTCTTCATCGCCTGGGTACCGCGTCGTCCGACGGTGATCGGCTGGTCTTTGGCGCCGGCCGCGACATGAAGGATTGGCCCAGCGTGGCGCTGTCCCCGGATGGTCGTTTCCTGGCGATCGAGATCAGTCAGGGTTGGTCGAGGACCGAGCTGTACGTTCTGGATCGCGCCGCGGGAGAACACGGCACCGTGCTGCCGGTTGCGGTCGGGCAAGACGCCATCTTCGATCTGTCGGAGATCACCAACGACGTGCTTTTGGTTCGCACCAACGAAGGCGCGCCCCGGTATCGCCTGTTTCGTGTGCCTTTGCCGCGACCGCCGGCGCGGAAACCGGCGCGGCCCGTCGACGCGCCCGTTCCCGCTGGTCCCGCGTTTCCCCGATCGTCGTGGCTGCCGATCATCGCCGAGGGGCCTCACGCCTTGCAACAGGTGGCGCTGGTGGGCCACACACTGGCGGCGTTGTACTTGGAGGATGCCGTCAGCCGGGTGCGGTTGCTGGACACCGACGGCGGCGTGCGAGGCGACGTCGCCCTACCCACGCTTGGCACCGTGGCCGGTATCTACGGCCACCCACAAGGCAACGAGCTGTTTCTGCCGTTCGCGTCTTTCGTTTCGCCGACGGCTATCCTGCGCCAGGCCCTTGACGGTGCGCGCCCGCGGAGCCGCGCCCGCCGGGCGGAAAGGCTTCCCCCGCGCAAAGGGGCCGCGCCAGTGCAACAACCTGCCCCCGTTGGCCAGGCCGCTGCCCCCGTTGGCCAGGCCGCTGCCCCCGTTGCCCAGGCCGCTGCCCCCGTTGCCCAGCCCGCTGTCACCGTCTGGCGGCAGGTTTCGTCCCCGGTTCCCGCGGAGACGTTCGTTGTCACGCAGGATCGCTACAAATCCAAGGACGGCACGCAGGTTCCGCTGTTTCTGGTGCACCGCAACGGCCTGGTTCGCGACGTCAACACACCCACGGTGCTTTACGGTTACGGCGGCTTCAACGTCAACGTGACTCCCACCTGGGCACCGTCGGTGGTGCCGTTTTTGGAAGCGGGGGGCGTCTACGCCGTCGCTGTTCTGCGCGGCGGCGGCGAGTACGGCGAGGACTGGCATCGGGCCGGCATGCTGGGTCGCAAACAAAACGTGTTCGACGACTTCATCGCCGCGGCCGAGCACCTGGTCGCCACGAAGGCCACGCGTCCCGAGCGCCTGGCGATCATGGGGCGGTCGAACGGCGGCCTTCTGGTCGGCGCCGCAATGACCCAGAGGCCGGAGTTGTTTCGCGCGGTGGTTTGCGGCGTTCCATTGCTGGATATGCTTCGCTATCACCGCTTCCGTATCGCGAAGCTGTGGATCCCCGAATACGGATCGTCCGAGGATGCCGACGCGTTCCGGTGGCTTTCGGCCTATTCGCCGCTTCATAACGTGAAGAACGGCACCGCCTATCCCTCGGTCCTGTTCGTCACCGCCGCGTCCGACACCCGCGTCGATCCCTTGCACGCGCGCAAGATGACCGCGCGTCTCCAGGCCGCGAACAAATCGCATCGACCGACGCTGTTGCGCCTTGAAACGCAGGCTGGTCACGGTGCCGGTAAACCGCTTGGCAAGATCATCGCGCAGCTGGTCGACGAATGGAGCTTCTTGTTCGCGGCGCTAGAAATCTAGTCCGCCCGGCTGTTACAACTTGTGCGCGACATGACACCGGCGAAACCAACCGATCCCATGGTCCGCGTCGTGATCTTGTTCGGCGGTCAATCAGCCGAACACGAGATCTCCCTGCTGTCCGCGCGCAACGTCTTCCGGGCGCTGGACCGCGCTCGTTTCGAACCATTTTTGATCGGCATCGATAAACACGGGCGTTGGCATCACGAGTCGCCGGCGACGCTGGACGTCGCGACCGGCGATCCGCGCCACGTACGGCTGGACGATCGGGCACCCGTGATCGACGCGGGCGTGTTGCGTCCCGACGACGTCGTGATTCCGATGCTGCACGGGACCCACGGCGAGGACGGAACGATTCAAGGTCTCCTGGAGCTGTCCGACGTGGCCTACGTGGGCGCGGGCGTGCTGGGCTCGGCGATCGGGATGGACAAGGATGTCGCCAAGCGCCTCCTGCGTGATGCCGGTATCCCGATCGTCGACTACCGCGTGGTGACCGCGCACGACTTCCAACGCGATCCGCAGGTCTGCTTGCGCAAGGCCGACGATCTGGGTTACCCGCTGTTCTGCAAACCAGCCAACGCCGGATCGTCCGTGGGCGTCGTCCGGGTCTTGCGCGCCTCGGACCTGACGGCGGCGCTGACGGCGACACTGGCGTTCGATCGCAAGGTTCTGCTGGAACGTGCGGTCGACGCGCGCGAGATCGAATGCGCGGTGCTCGGTAACGACGAGCCTCAGGCATCGACGCCCGGTGAGATCGTCCTGTCACACCGGGATGGTTTTTATTCGTATGACGCCAAATACGTGGATCCGACCGGCGCGGTCTTTCAGATTCCAGCCGATCTCCCGCCGGCCGGCATCGAACGCGTAAAGACGCTGAGCGTGGCGACGTTTCGCGCGCTGGAGCTGTCGGGGATGGCCCGCGTCGATTTCTTCCTGGATCGAAAATCGGGCGAGCTTTACGTCAACGAGGTGAACACCCTGCCCGGATTCACGGCGTTGTCGGGCTATCCGAAGATGATGGCGGCGAGCGGCCTGACGATCGAGGATCTGGTGTCCCGCCTCATCGACCTGGCTATCCAGCGACGCGACGCCCGGCGCGCGCTGCGACTGACGCCCTAATCAAGGGGCTCCCAACCGACTCGCAGCGTCATTGATTTCTTCCGTCGGGCCAGCTGTTTTTGCTGCGCGGCGGGGAAATTTGCCGGAACTGCGACATTTCCATTTCCGCGGCATCGGGTTTTCCGTGTATGTTGCCGGCATGGAATCCCAGCTTGGTGATGATCGTTCGAGGCGGGGGGTGGGAAGGCCATCCAAGGCGCAACCTTTTCGGGCCTTTGTGGTGGACCTGCTGCTGGCAAACCCGCGCATGAAGTCTCTTGAAATCGTCCGCCGGGCAAAGGGCGGGGGCTACCAGGGAGGCAAAAGCGCGCTTTACGCCGTGATCGCCAGCCTGCGCCCGCGGCGCAGCCGGCCCCTTGGTCATCAAGACAAGGTGCCTGCCGAAATCGTTCGCCATGGAACCGGACAGGTTGACGTGCGCTTCACCGACGGGCACACCCGAAGCGTGGGCTTCGTCGCCTCGCGGTTGGAGTATTCGCAATTCGCCCTGGTTTCCCTGATTGCGGATCAGGGGGTGGAAACCCTCGTGCGCGTGCTGGTGAGGCACTACCAGGTCATGGGGGGCATCCCGTTCCTGGCAACGTTCGATCGGTCGAAGCCCATCGCCACCAGGGTCGACCCCGATGGCGAGGTGGCGGAATGGGATCCCGCTTTCGCTTACGCCGCGATTCAGATCGGCGTCGGTGTGGAGGTTCGCGCGCGACGGGGCGCCGACCGCGGGGCGGGGACGAACCTTGGCAACTGGATCAAGAACGGGTTCTTCAAGGACCGCACCTTCGCGGGCGAAATGGATCTCGAGCGGCAGCTGGACGAATGGGTCGCGAAGACGAACAGCAGCGTCCCCGAAAACGGGCGGGCGCTTGGTCACCAGTCCCCGTCCGTGCTGCTGGCAGAGGAACGGCAGCGCTTGCGGCCGCTCAAGGTCGTGCCCGAGACCCTGGCGCTTCGGGTTCCGGTGGTGGTCGGTCCCCGAGCCGCGGTTCTGTATGACGGCCAGTCCTACGCGATGCCCGCCGACGCGGTGGGGCTGGTCGGCGCCCTATATCTCTATCCCGACAAGGTCGTCATCGTCGCCGGTCGTTATCAGTCGACGCACCCACGCTTTGGAAGTGTCAGCCGGGCCCACGATGGAATCTCCGCCGATCCGCACGGCGATGGCCGGCCGGCGCCCGCGGCTCGGTCGCTGGCCTAGCGCGGCTGGTCGCCGCAAGTTCGGCGGGGATCAATGCCGCCGAGAGCCGGAGTACCCGAGCGAGCCGCGGGTTGCGCTGGGAGCGGGAGCTAGCCGCGCCCGGTTTCATTGAGAGCTGGGGCTAGCCGCGCCCGCGGCCGATGCCGTCGTACGTGAACCCGGCCGCCCGGACCTCGGAGGGATTCCAGACGTTGCGGCCGTCGAAAATCACCGGCTGGCGCATGATCTGCTTCAGGCGATCGAAGCTGGGCCGCCGAAATTCGTTCCATTCGGTGACCAGGACCAAAGCATCGGCGCCCTCGGCGGCGGCGTAGTTGCCTTCCTCGAACCGGATGCGATCACCCAGTTGCTTTCGAACGGCCGGGATGGCGACCGGATCAGTCGCCACCACCTCGGCACCCGCCGCCAACAGCTGCTCGACCAGCGTGAGCGCCGGGGCCTCGCGGATGTCGTCGGTGCCCGGTTTGAACGCCAGGCCCCAGATTGCGATCTTCTTTCCCTTCAGATCGCCTCCAAAATGCGCCAGCACCTTTTCCCCCAAGCGAAGCTTCTGCCGTTCGTTCACCGCCACCACCGCGTCGAGGATCCTCAGGTCGTACCCGGCCTCGCGACCCGTGTTGATACAGGCGCGCAGGTCCTTCGGAAAACAACTGCCACCGAAACCCGGGCCCGCGAACAGAAACTTCGGCCCGATGCGCGCGTCCGAACCCATGCCCTTGCGCACCAGCTCGATGTCGCAACCCAAGATCTCGCACAGATTGGCCAGATCGTTCATGAACGAAATCCGCGTCGCCAACATGGAATTGGCCGCGTACTTGGTCAGCTCGGCCGACCGGCGGTCCATCACCAACATGCGGTCGCTGGTGCGGGTGAAGGGCGCGTACAGATTCCGCAGGCAGTCGATCGCGCGTTTATCCTCGGCGCCGACGATCACGCGGTCCGGTTTCATGAAGTCGTTGACGGCGTCGCCCTCTTTCAGGAACTCGGGATTGGAAGCGACGGCGAACTCGTGTTTGGTACGCTTCCTCATCAGCGCCTCGATCTTGTCGCCGGTTCCGACCGGGACCGTGGACTTGGTCACCACCACCGTCCAGGCGGTCAACGAATCGGCGACGGTTTCGGCCGCCTTGAAAATGAACGACAGGTCGGCAGAGCCGTCGGCGCCCGGCGGCGTTCCCACCGCCAGCAAGATCACATCGGCGCCCGCGACGCCGCTGGCGATGTCGGTCGTGAACATCAGGCGCTTCTCGGCGGCGTTTTGCGCCACCAGTTTTTCCAGACCCGGCTCGTAGATGGGCAACTCGCCGCGATTCAGGCCGTCAATCTTCGAGCGATCGATGTCGCAACAGGTGACGTCGTTGCCCATGTCGGAGAACCCGGCACCAGCGACCAGGCCGACATAACCCGTACCAATCACGCAGATCTTCATGGGCGAAATCCATACCATGCTACCGTCGAGATCGGGATGAAGGCGATGTTACTGGCCGCGGGCCGGGGGACTCGGCTTGGCGCATTGGGGCAAACGTTGCCGAAGCCGCTGGTCCCGATTTGTGGGTACCCGGCGATCCGTTTTGGGTTGGCGGCGTGCGCGCGCGCGGGGATCACGGATGTTGTCGTCAACCTGCACCACCACGGCGATTTGATCCGGCAGGCGCTGGGGGACGGGCGGGCGTTCGGCATGCACGTCACCTATTCGGACGAGGTCGAGTTGTTGGGTACGGGCGGCGGGCTGGCGCACGCGCGTGCGCTGCTGGGTGACGGGCCTGTGTTGGTGATGAACGCGAAGGTGGTCGCGGATGTCGATCTGCGCGCGGTGATCGCCGCGCATGAGGCGTCGGGCGCGGAGGCGACGGTCGTGCTGCGCGACGTGCCGGACGCGCGGGCGTGGGGCGCGATCACCGCGGATGGCGCGGGACGCGTGGTGGGTATTCTGGACGCGACATCGCCGCGGCCGGCGACCGGAGCGGTCGTCGAACGCATGTTCACCGGGATCCAGATCATGGGGCGCGGGATTCTGGATCGACTGCGTCCGGTGTTTTCGGATTCGATCCGCGAGGGTTACATGCCGGCGTTACGCGAGGGCGCGGACATTCGTGCGGTGGTGCACGCGGGCTACTTCGCCGAACACTCGACGCCCGAACGATATCTCGAGGGTAATCTGGCGCTTCTGCGGCAGCCCGATCTGATCAGTCATCCACCGGGACCGCTGACGGGAATCGATCCGACCGCGCGGGTTGATCCCAGCGCGGGCATCGTCGGCCCCGTGCGTATCGACGCGGGCGCGGTGATCGAAGCCGACGCCACCGTCGGTCCCGACGTCGTCGTCGGCGCGGGCGCGATCGTCGGTGCGGGCGCGCGCGTGTCGCAGGCGGTGCTGTGGCCCGGCGCGCGCGCGGAGGGAACCGTGCTCGACGTCGTCCTCAGGGCGTGAGGCCAGCGGCGCCCGCACGGAGCCGCTCGTGCCCTCAGTGGCCGGTTTTGGTGTCCATTGATGCGCATGTTGAGCAGGAAGTGAGCGCGGTATTGGTTTTGGGACAGATTGCTTTCGGATAGGTCGAAATCGACCATTCAATGAAATGGCGGTAGAAGGGGCAATTTTCGATTGACAATACCCCCCCACGCCTTCACGCCCACAACTCTGGGATGTTCACCCCTTTGGTGGTGTTATGACCAATCCGAAGACCCAGTCCTGTTTAGTATGCAGTGTCAGTCTGAATGGAGTTACTTCGTTGATAACCCCACCTGGAGGGCGGCCACGGTTGTGGACCTGTGGCCCAACTGGTCGTGCGACATCTTCTCCTTAGAACTCTACGCCGATGAGTGGTTCATGATTGTTCGCTCGGACATCCCCAACAACGGAATCAAACCGGTCTGTACGGGCAGCGGTTCGCCAGCGCCCGGGTCCGGATGGGCTCTGACGCACGGGCAGGTGCAGAACGGCGCCGAATTGGGTACGGTCTGCGGTCAATCGGGACAGCCAGCCTGCAAGCCGCCCCTGTTCCAAGTGCTGGCCCACGAGTTGGGGCATGCGTGGGGAAGGTGGAGTCATTCAAGCAACCCGAATGACCTGATGTTTACCCCCACGGGGACAAACACTCGGATTCGCGTCGCCGACGCCGACTGGTTGGGGGAGCGGCTGAGGCCGATCAAAACGGCCGCCGCGACCAAGGGATTCGGGCCGCAATTGACGTTCCGGTCCGCAAATACGGTTTCCTCGTCGAACTCCCTTTGGATGCCAGCCATTGCCGGCAACAAGACGGCGAATGGAGGGTCTACCTGGGGCGAGACCGCCTCAGCCGACAGCAACGTAACCGTGGCGCCGATTTTGACGACCGAGCTAACTCGGAATAACCCAGGCATTGCTGTCGCATGGCCCAATGACCGCATCGGTATCGGCTGGACGGGACTGGACCAAACTGTGAACTTCATGGTCTCGTCGAACGGCGGAAGCGCCTGGAACAAGACCACCTTCGTTGGGCAGAAGGCGGTCGGTGGGGTCTCGGTTGCGTTCAACGAGTCCGCACAGAAATGGGTCTTGATGTGGGTTGCGGACCGGAGCGACGGGGATGCAACACAAATAGCTAGTCGGACTTCAGACGATGGCACAGAGGATTAAGTAATGGCCTTGCGAACTTTTGGACGCGGAACTTGCCTGTTGTTCCTCTCTCTGGCGACAGGGATGGCCATCGGTGCGTGCGGCAAACCGAGCGGAGTCTGCTTGGAAGCGACTCCAGGCCACCTTCACGCCATTTGGTGTGAATGGGTGCTCAAGTGCCAGGCACAGGGCAGCGCGGCAGCCTTTGGTGACCTCGGTATGTCCGTGAACGAGTGCGGTGGACACCCCAGTCCTTTCATGCAGGTGCTTTACGCAAGCCTTGGAGGCGTGAATGCGGCCGAGGATGTTCAGCGAATGAATCGTCTCAGGTTCTCCGATTGCTATAACGCCATCTGGTACCGCGCCGCTTGTGGCGATCTCCTTGCCGACAGCTCACTGCTGATGCAGGGTGGCTATTGTTCAGCGTCCTACCTCAAGGGAGAGCCCACGACGCTTCCTTCTTTGGATTGCAACGACCACCCGTGACCGCGGCGCTCTGTCGGCGGCGCCGCGATCGAAGCGCGGCGACCAGTACCATAAGGCCAAACACCAGGGCGGTACGCCCTGGTGAGCCGACGGCGGTGACGATTCGGCAGCCGCCGACATCGTCGTGGACGCGGAGGATTCGCGGCACGCTCGCGTTTCCGGCCCTATCAAGGGCGACGATTCGAAGCGTGAAATCAATCGTCATGTGATCGTCGGGGGGACCGTCCTGCCAATTGAGCCACAGCTCTCCATCCAGGGGTCGAATCGCCTCCCCGGCCGATGGGAACAGATCCTTCGGGCCCGTACCCGCCACGATCGAATACCGAAAGCCGATGTCCGTCGGGGCGGCCATGTCATCGGTGGCCGAGACCGCTATCCCGACCGCACCGATTCCGTCGCAACTGAAGGAGCTACACGCCTTGCCTCCCGTGCCTCGATTCAGCCTGACGAACGAAAGCGGCGCCACTTGGGGGCACCTGATCGCTGGCCTTCAGCGCCGGATCGAAAACATCGGTGGGGCAATCTTGCATGCCCGCGCGCACGCCGAGGCGGTGATCACACCCAGAAACACGGACGCAGCAGCACATGAATCAAGCAATCTCCCCGCTGGGGCTAGGCTGCGGGGGCAAGCGCTCCCAGCAGCGCCATCATCAGCGGTTCCGTGGCGGCCACGGCCTTCCGAAGCCGATCGACGTTTTTGGCCAGACGCGCGGGATCCAACTCCGCGGCATACGCATGCCTCAAGAAATGCCTGAAGCCGAGCAGATGTTCCCAGTCTCTCTCGACTTCTGTCGGCACGACGATGGGCCGGATTCCCGGCAGCTCGCGGGTCGCGTCGGCAAGCAAGGCGCGGTGCCACCTGTCCCCGGTTCGCTCGGGGAGAAATAGCGCGCGTTCTACCCCGAGGAGGATTTGCTCGAGCGCTTGATATGAATGATCCAGCGCGAGAGCCACGAACGCGGCCTCCGGACCACCACGCGCCGGATCAACGGAACCGGCCCGCTCTGCTTGACGCCGCACCTCGGTCCAGTCGCGCAACACATCGTTCCGAATCACCGACAGTCGAACGTCCGCCGGGCTCACAGGGGACGCCCATCGCGCAGAACGCGCTCGATCAGGGTTGCGGGAGCCTTTTCAAATTCGATCACGTGAACGGGTCGGTCAGCGACGCGCCAGATTTCACCCGCCAGTGAATCCGGATCGGGGCACGATTCCACCAGTACGTCGACGTCGCTGCGTTCCTGGGGACTACCCCACGCGAACGATCCGAACAACCAGGCACGCTGACACTTCCCCTCGGACCGCGCGCGGGTTAACGCGGCGGATACCAGCGGGATGACTTCCGCACGCCGTGCCTCGGAATCCGCGGCCTCACGCGCCAATTGCTGGCGAATGCCGGCCTGCACCCTTTGGCGAAACGCGGCCAGCAACGGCTGATCCATGCCCCAATCATGAATCACAAAGACTCGGTCACGCAATGCGGTCCTGGATCCACCCTGATCCTGGGCAACCGCGAGAAATCCCGGTTGCCGTTTTCGCCATGACTCGGGCGCTACGCGCGCTCGATGCGCGCCGCCACGACCGTGACGTTGTCCAGGCCGCCGTTCTTGTTGGCGAGCGCGATCAGTTCTTCGCAGATCCCGTCCAGATCCTTGTCGGCACCCGCGATCTCGGCAATCTGTTCGTCGGTGATCATGCCGGATAGTCCGTCGGAACACAGCACGTAGACGTCGCCCATGCGGGGCGCGTCGACGAAGATATCCACCTGAACCGTGTCGCGCATACCAAGCGCCCGCACGATCACGTTCTTGTGCGGGAACGCCGCGATTTCGTCGGCGGTCAGATGCTTCATCTTGATGTAGTCGTTCAGCAGCGAGTGATCCTCGGTGAGCTGATCGAACCGGCCGTCGCGCCGCCGGTAAAGCCTGCTGTCGCCGACGTGACCCACGATCAACGCGTCGTCCAGGAACAACGTCGTAATGACCGTCGTTCCCATGCCGTGGCAATTCGGGTCACGTTGCGCCTGTTCATGAATCTTCAGGTTGGCCAGCTTGATAGCCGTGATCAGGCGATTGATGTCGTAGCGGTGTCCGCGGTCCATCTTGAACGGCCACGTCAGCTGTTGCTCGTCCTGCGTGGTTTTGAAGAATCCCGCGATCGTCTCGACCGCCAGCTTGCTGGCCACCTCGCCCGACGCGTGTCCACCCATGCCGTCGGCCACGATCGCCAGCCGTTCGAATTCGGGCAGGTACAACGAATCTTCGTTGTGGGCGCGCTTCATACCCACGTTGGTATCGCCCGCAAAGCGGATGCGCATTCCGTCTAGCGGGAACGACGTACTCATGGCGAATCACGCATCGTATCCTTGCCCGGCGTCGGTCGCAATCGGATGCGGCCTTCGCGGTGACTGTCAGTGGTGGGGGTCGTGGTGGGGGTCGTGGTGAGGGTCAACGATTGCCAGTGTGGGTCCGACGGTGATTCGCAGCGGCCCCTGGGCACGATACAGATCGCCGTCGATGGTGTAGGGGGTATTCGGCTCTGTGGGCTCGATCTGAAGGTCGGAGGCGGTGACGCTGAATGCCCGCGCGGGCGAGATGCCCCGGCCCGTGCGCACGGCCAACAGGTCGGGCACAAGCGCCCACGCTCCAGCATGGATGGCGAGGACGGCAAAGCGATCCGGATCATCGTCCGCCTGGTGAAGGAGCTTGAATCCCATTCCCACCTCCCGGACGCATCCCGCCCCGACCGCCATCAAGTCGGGGAAGTTCAGCGTTTTACCGTCGACGAGCACCCGGCCGGCGAATCGCTTGAAAACCCGCCTGACGAACCGCCCCCCCACCAGGGATGACAGGAAAAGTCGGACGAGCAGCCACACGGCACGCCCGGGCCCATACTCGCCACCCCCGTAATATTCGACCAGGAAGTTGGCCAACACACCGTTGCCGAACACGAAGCCGTACCGATCGCCCACCCGCATACACCGGCGGTGGATGACGGCGGGCATCTTTCCGGCGCGTATCAGATCACCAAGGCGCGCCAGCAATGGGATCGCCCGCGTGCCGATATGGAGCGAGCTGGACACCACGTTCATGGTTCCACCGCCCAGCAGCGCAATAGGCGGCAGCGGCTGCTGCCCGAACGCGTGTATTAGGGCCGTCAGGGTCAGATGCAGAGTTCCGTCCCCACCGTGGACCGCAATCAACTTGGGGGGCGCCTCCGCAAGCGCGCGCGCTTCTTCCTGGAGGGCTTCGATCGACGGCGCCGCGATGATGCGGCCCGCGTCACCGAGGGCCTCGGCCAGACGTCGGGCCAGCCGGGGATTCTTCCGGTTGGCGCGCGATCGCGGGTTAACGAAGACAACGATCACGGGTTCGGCGCTCGCGGCAACATGCTCGGTCCGGGGATCCTGGGCGATGGTAATGGAATGCCAGCCGAACGCTAGGCGTCTTGGTCGTCCCGGTCGCCGCCGCCTTCGTCCAGCGGGACGTCGTCGTCGTCGCCGTCGCCGTCGCCGGTTTCCGCCGCCGTGGCCGCCGCCGCCGTGGCCTCCGCCATCTTGGGATACCAACCGTCGAACACCGCCGCGATCTGGCGGGCCTGCTTCTCGTTCGAAATGTTGAACGAGGACTGCTTGCGGTAGTTGCCGCGGTTCTTCTTGAATCGCACAATCGCCATCTTGGGTGGGCGGAACGCTCCGCTCTTTCTGTCCCATTCCTGAAACAGGAACATCATCGTCGCCCAGGTGCCCTTGGTCAGCACAACCCGATCCAGTTCCTTGCGGACCAGGGTTCCTTCTTCCTCGTAGTTAAAGGTCAGGTCGTCGAGGGTCTCGGCCATGTTCAGACTGACCTCGCGCTTTGGGTGCAGGGTTGAAGCCGGGACAAGCCTGGCTCACCGAATTGCGGTCTCTATGGCGGCGCGGTCGGCGGGAGACAGGTCAACGAATTCGATACCCATGCCGGGTATGCGATCCTGGGCCGTGCCCCGCGACACGCGCACCACACGACCCACCGCCAAAATCCGCCTATTCGGAGGAACCTCTATCTGCAGGTTCAGCACCTCCCCGACCTCGAAAAGTAAATCGGACCGAAGAAACGCCCCACCCACCGAAACATCCGCGGCGCTGAACCGGATGCCGGCCTTTACCCGGTTCGCGGCGTCACTGACCAGAACCGGTAGCTCGACCGACCGTCGAGAATGCTTCCGCATGTCGCGTCGGACATGCGCCTTGTTCACGGACGGAGCTCCACGAAAGTGGACGTTCGTACCTCCACCGTCACCCGCGTGGCGGACAATGGAAGACGCTGGTTCGAGCGACGCACGAGATCCAGCGCGGCGGCGACCGGAGCGCCCGGTGTGGCTCCCGACATCGCCACCAGGGCGCCCAGGGCCTGGCGTGGAATCATGAAGGCGATCTGGTTTCCCGCCGGGTTGCTTGTTGCGTTCGTCGGGACCAGGCACGTCAGCGCAACGGTGGCACCGAACGGGCGCAGCTCGATCGACGTCTCGGCGTCAATGCTTGTCATGGCCCGGGTCCTGGTCCCCGCGGTGGATCCGACGCCGACGCCGGTAGCTACGCCGGTCGTCAGGCTGACGTTCAGATCCATTGAGATCCCCACCACGCTGCCATCATGGGGAACCACGCCATTGACCAAGCGCACCCAACCAGTTGTGGGCACACCGACGGTCGCCGCATCCAACGCACCATCGGCTGCAATCGAGGTCGCGCCGTTGGACACGCGCACCTGTTCGGGAACCACGGCCAGCCGCAACGGTCCGGCCTCACCCACGACTCCACCAATGGTTGCGGCCAGGTCGGGGTACAGCCGGGGCGACGGACGAATCTCATCGTCGTCGCCAAACGTAATTCCAACCCCCGCCAACTCCTCGAGTTCTATCGCGTCGCCCCGGGCCACCAGCGCGGTCGCCGACTGGCCCACGTCACTCACCTGGCAATCGCGCGCCGGTGCGGCCGCCGCCAGGGGATCGACCAGGCCCAGGACATCAGAGGACGCGACACCCGAGAAGGCCGCACGGAACGCCAGCACCGTCAACGAGGCCGGTTTGCCCGCGGGGACATCGATCCGCAACGACACCGCGGAGGTGCGGGCGCTGGGTGGCGCCGAGGCGTCCACGGCCGGCGCGGCGCCGTCGCAGGCGGCGGCCCCCAACAGCAAACCGAGCGCGAGAAAGCCTCGACCGTTTGCACGGACAACCCGGGTGTATTCATGCCTCGTACGTGTCATTTCGAATGCATCCAAAGACACCCAGCATACAGCGCCTCTCCACTTCCAGCCATCTTCTGGTAGTTAAGGGGATTCATGTCGCGTTTGAGTTCAGAGGAAGTTCGGGAAATCGCCCAGCTGGCACGGCTTTCTCTTGGCGAGCACGAAATCGCCAGAATGACTCAGGATCTTGATGCCATCCTGGGACACGTCGATGCCCTCAAGGAGCTGGACACCGCGGCCACTGAGCCCATGACCCACGCGGTGCCGTTCGATTGCCCGTTGCGTGCCGATGTTCAGGGAGTTGCGTTGTCGGTCGACGAAGCCCTGCTCAACGCCCCCCGCCGCGAGGGAAGTTACTTTCAGGTTCCACGCATTCTCCCTGGACCATCGTCGGAATCTGCGCCTCCGGGATCGACCAGCGGGTCGACGGGGGGCAGCACGGGCGGTACCACGGATGGTACCACGGATGGTAGGACGACTGGTGGCCCCTCGGGCGGGACACCACAGGGCGGTTGACGTGGCGGCAGGGTCCAACTTGGATGTTCGGGGTGCCAGCATCACCCAACTGGCGGACAGCGTCCGCGCCGGCAAAGTCAAAGCGCGCGATCTGACCGAGGCGTACCTGGACCGCGTGGCTCGGCTGGACGGCGCGCTGGGAACGTTCCTGCTGGTCGACGCCGACGGGGCGCGACGGCGCGCCGACGAGGTTGATGCGGCGATTGCGGGACGGCGCGACGTGGGGCCGCTGGCCGGCGTACCCATCGGTTTGAAGGACATCTTCGTGACCCGTGGGATCGAGACCACCTGCGGTTCGAAGATTCTGCGCGGCTTCGTCCCACCGTATGAGTCGACGGCGTCGCAGCGCCTGCAGGATGCGGGCGCGATCAGCCTGGGTAAGCTGAACATGGACGAATTCGCGATGGGTTCGTCGAACGAGAACAGCTCGCGCGGCACGGTGAAGAACCCGTGGTCGCTGGCTCACGTTCCTGGCGGCTCGTCGGGCGGCTCCGCGGCGGCGGTGGCGGCTTCGCTTTGCGCCGGATCACTTGGCACCGACACCGGCGGGTCGATTCGGCAGCCGGCGGCCATGTGCGGGGTGGTTGGCATGAAGCCGACCTATGGCCGGGTGTCACGGTTCGGCGTGATTGCGTTCGCGTCGTCGCTGGATCACCCGGGCCCATTTGGGCGAACCGTGGATGACGCGGCGGCGCTGCTGGAGGTCATCGCCGGTGTGGATCCGCGGGATGCCACCAGCGTGCCCGCGCCGGTCGGCCGGTATCGTGAGGCCGCGCGCGCCGGTCGGTCGGGGATCAAGGGACTGCGCATTGGCGTTCCGGCCGAGTACTTCGGCGCGGGCATGGACCCTGAAGTCGAAGCGGCCGTGCGCGTCGCGATCGAGGAGTTGGGCCGTGCGGGCGCCGAGATTGTGCCGGTGTCGCTGCCCCATACCAAATACGCGATCGCGACCTACTACCTGATCTGCACCGCCGAGGCGGCGTCCAACCTGGCCCGCTACGACGGTGTTCGTTATGGCTACCGGACACCGGATGCGCGATCACTCGAAGAGCTGTACATGCGCACGCGCGGCGAAGGGTTCGGCCTGGAGCCCAAGCGGCGCATCATACTGGGCACCTACGTGCTGCGTGCCGGGTACTACGACGCCTATTATGGTCAGGCGCTGAAGGCGCGGCGCAAATTGGCCGACGACTTCGCGGCGGCGTTCAGCCTGTGCGACGCGATGGTCACGCCGACCTCGCCGATTCCCGCGTTCAAATTCGGCGAGAAGACGTCGGATCCGTTGCAGATGTACCTGGCCGACGTGATGACCGTGGCCGCGAATCTTGCGGGCGTGCCGGCGTCGTCCCAGTGCTGCGGCTTTACGAACGCAGGGTTACCGATCGGCTTGCAGGTCATGGGACCCCCGCTCGGCGAAGAGGTGGTGTTTCGCGTCGCGGGCGCCTACGAAGCGCGCACCGACTGGCACCAGCGCCTGCCGCCCGATCCCGATCCCGATCCCGATCCCGATCCCGGCACCGGAGACCAACGTTGAGCGCGCTCGACAAATACGAGGTGGTGATCGGCCTGGAGGTCCACGCGCAGCTGGCCACCCGATCCAAGATCTTTTCGTGGTCGTCGGCGGCGTTTGGGGCCGAGCCGAACGCGGCGACCGATCCGGTTTGCCTGGGAATGCCGGGAACACTGCCGGTTTTGAACGAGGCCGCGGTGCGCGCCGCCGTGCGCCTGGGTCTGGCGGTCGGCAGCCGCATCCGGCAGCGCTGCCGGTTTGCGCGCAAACATTTTTTCTACCCAGACATGCCGAAGGGTTTTCAGCTCTCGCAGTTCGACGAGCCCATCTGCGAAGGCGGGATGATTCGCTTTCGCGTGCGCGGTGAAACCAAGAACGTTCGCCTGGTGCGGATTCATCTGGAGGAAGACGCCGGCAAGAACCTGCACGCGGCGGGTGCGTACAGCCTGGTCGACTACAACCGTTCGGGCGTGGGTTTGTGCGAGATCGTCAGCGAGCCCGATGTCCGTTCGGCGGAAGAGGCCGCCGAGTATGTGCGCGCGATGCGGGCGTTGGTGCGCATGCTGGGGATCTGCGACGGGAACATGGAAGAGGGATCGCTTCGCTGCGACGCCAACGTGTCGCTGCGCCTGCACGGCGAGACCAAGCTTGGCACCAAGGCCGAGCTGAAGAACATGAACTCGTTCAAGAACGTGCGCGACGCTGTCGAGGCCGAGGTTCGACGGCAGGCGGCGCTTCTGGATCGCGGTGAGCGGGTCATTCAGGAGACACGCCTGTGGGACGCCGCGCGCGGGGTGACGGTCGCCATGCGGTCCAAGGAGCAGGCGCACGACTACCGGTATTTCCCCGAGCCCGACTTGCCGCCGCTGGTGCTCACGGACCAGTACCTGGCGGACGCACGCGCGTCGCTGCCCGAGATTCCCGAGGATCGCTTTGATCGGTACACGGGATCGGGCGGACTGTCCCCGCAGGATGCCGGCGTGCTGATTGGCGAGCGCGAGATCGCGGACTACTTCGATGCGGCCGTCGTGGAGACAGGTGGTGTGGCGGGCGCGAACGCGAAGAAGACCGCGAACTGGGTCATCAACGAGGTGCTGGCCCGCATCGACGATCCGCGGCGTCTTGGTGACGCCGATTTGCCCGTCCCGCCGTCGGCGCTGGCTGAGTTGGTGGCGTTGGTGGAATCGGGCGCGTTGTCGGGTAAACAGGGCAAGGAGGTCTTCGCGCGCATGTGGTCCGAGCGGCGCCGCGCTCCGGAGATCGTCGCCGCGCTTGGCCTGACGCAGCTGTCGGATAGCGCCTCGATCGAGGACGCTTGCCGGCGCGTGCTGGACGCCAACCCCGCCGAGATAGTCCGTTACAACGCGGGCGAGAAGAAGCTGATCGGCTTCTTCGTCGGCGCCGTCATGAAAGAAACCGGCGGTCAAGCCAACCCGAAGACCGCGAACGAGATCCTGCGGCGGCTGCTTGGCGCCGGCTGAGAATGGGATCGACGATCGGAATTCGGGACAGACGCTTGATGTTGCGGCCACGCTAGACGACCGACGAAGCAAAGCGCTAGCATCCGGCCATGGCGGTGGTCCGGCTTGATCCGCGGCAACGACCGCCCGGGTTTCCCGAGGTGTTGTCGCCGGTGTTTTGGCTTGATGGTCGCGTCGTGGTCCTGGACCAGCGCCGGCTGCCCGAACAGGAAATTTGGACCGCGTACGACGACGCCGAGGACCTGATTCGCGCGATTCGCGAGATGGAGGTCCGTGGTGCGCCAGCTATCGGTTGCGCGGGAGCATTCGCCGTGGCGCTGTCCGCCCGCCAGGGACTGTCCGCACCTGAATTGCGCCACCGGATTCGTGCGATCGTGGATGCGCGCCCGACCGCCATCAATCTGGCCGCGGCCGTGCATCGCATGGCAAACGCGCTGACCATGGAACGCGATCCGGTCATCGAGGCGCAATCGATCTGGAAGGAGGATCTGGCCGCCTGTCGTGCGATTGGCGCGCATGGCGCGGCCTTGCTTCCCGACGAGGGGACGGTGCTGACCCACTGCAACGCGGGCGCGTTGGCCACGGCCGGCTACGGCACGGCCCTGGGTGTGATTCGCGCTGCTGTGGCGGCGGGGAAACGAATATCGGTTCTGTGCGACGAAACCCGCCCGTGGTTACAGGGCGCGCGCCTGTCGGCCTGGGAACTGTTTCAGGACGACATCCCCGTCGAGGTGATCGTCGACGGCGCGGCGGCGCATTTTCTGTCACGCGGTGAAGTGGCCGCGGTGATCGTCGGCGCCGATCGCATTGCCCGCAACGGCGACGTCGCGAACAAGATCGGGACAGTCGGCGTGGCGGCCGCGGCGTCGACGTTCGGGGTTCCGTTCTACGTGGCCGCGCCTACCACGACGATCGATCAGGCGACGGCCGATGGTTCGGCGATCCCTATCGAATGCCGTTCTACCGATGAAATGGCCACAACGCTGGACGGCCACCGTCTTCTGCCGTCGACCCTGGCGTTGCGCAACCCCGTCTTCGATGTGACGCCACACCGACTGATCAGCGCGATTATCACCGAGCACGGGATTTGCCGGTCGCCGTTCGGGTTCTAGCGACGGATTATTCGCAATTTCGATACGGCCAGATGATTGACTGACCCATTTGGGTGGGTCAGCATCTCTTACCACCATGGCGCGGGTGTAGTCCCCCCATGTTGTCGCCCCGCGTCAGTCCGTGGATTTTTTTCGGAGGTCCCCCAATGAAGACCGGTCTGCGCACTGTTTCACCCGTCGTGTTCCGTTTTCTGTGCGCGACCATGTTGGTGGTGGTGGCGGCGTGTGACGACAACAGCGCCACGCAGGGGTTCGATTTCCAGGACGGATCCCTGACCGGGCAGTTGGCCGTTTACACCGCCGACAATTTCGACGGCCACACGGAAACCCACTACGCGCTGCGATCGACGAACGGTCAGGAACGCGCGCTGCTGTTTGACAGCGATCCTCGCCTGACCGCCGGCAGCACAGTAAAGGTCTGGGGCACCCAGGCCGTGGACGCCCTTCGGGTGACGGCGTTCAAGATCATGGCCCCGCCGGTTGAGACCACGACGTCCGCGCTGAAAGCGGGGATGACCTACAACCCCAAACGTCTGGCGTTCGTGATCGTGGATATCGGGGGCGGGATCGGGACCTGGACACTCGACAGGGCGCAAGCGGAATTGACCGTGGCCGCGGGTACCACAGTCGCCGTTTCGGATCCCCCCTTGCGGAATTACTACGTCGAGGCCTCGTACGGCACACAGGATCTGGACGGCCGCGCGTTCTCGCTCCCCTATCCGATGACCGCCTGTGCAACCAGCAACACCTCGGCCATGGCGAATGGGCTCAGGCCCATGGTCGACGCCATGGGCGGCGGGACGTTCAATCACTACCTGTGGTTCTTCGGTTCGCGGCTTACCGCCTGTAGTTGGGGTGGCCTTGGGGAGGTCGGTACGCCCGACCGGCCATCAAACGACACCTGGTACAACAATTCGGCCGGTTGCGTGGTCATGGTTCAGGAGCCCGGCCACAACTTTGGCATGCAGCATTCGTCGTCGATGCGATGCGGTTCGACCAGCTTCGCCGATACGCCCGACGGAGCGTGCACGCACAGCGAGTACGGTGACCGCTTCGATCCGATGGGCGGCGCCTGCGACCACATGAACGGCTGGCAGAAGGCCTACAACGGCTGGCTCCAGGGCTGCAACGTTGTATCAGTCAAGTCCAGTGGGACGTTCACTCTGGTGCCCATGGAATTGCCCTGCGACGGTATCCAGATGTTGCAGATTCCGATGCCCAAGACCCGCACCTTTATGCGCTCGGGCGGTGGCGGTTCGGCCTCGACAGACATGCTCACGCACTACTATCTGGAATTGCGTACCCCCCGGAGCCTGGATACCGGCACACCGCTTTCTGTGCAGGTTCGCGTGTCCGGACCGACGCGCGGCCGCTCCGAGCGCGCGGTCCACACATGGATGCTGGACATGAACCCACTCACGACGGGGAACAATGTCGCGGGTTGGGAAGGGTTGGCGGCGGGCGGCAAGTTCGACGATCCCGCCGGTGGGGTCTCGTTCACGGTCACCGAGATCGACATGAACCACGCCACCGTCACCGTTACGATGGACGCGAACGGCGGTGGTCCCACCTGCCTGGGTGGAGCGGCCTTCACCGCGCCGGGACCAAGTATTGAAAGTTGCGCGGCCGCGCCGGCGGCGCCCGGTGGCGCCGTGGGTGGCGCCAGCGGCAGCACGGGCGGCGCGACGGGGACCGGCGGTGCGACGGGCACCGGCGGCGCGGGTGGTCGTGGTACCGGCGGCGCGGGCGGGCGCGGTACCGGCGGCGCGGG
>JANOJB010000307.1:0-6378 GCA_031407985.1 Pseudomonadota bacterium
CCGCCAGCGCCACTGGATTCGCCGGTTCGATCTGCAGGATGGCGTGCAGGTACACGGCCGCCTGATCGCGATCGCCCAGACGATCGCCGTACAGCGTCGCCAGTTCGGTCATCAGTCGCGCCCGGTGGGTCGGATCCTCGATGCCTCCCAGTTGTTTTTCGCGCAGCTCGGCCAGCTTCGCGTATTCACGGCCCGCCGAGTACAGCTCGGCCAGTCGTTCGCCCGCGGGCCCTCCCGGCGGTTCCTGATCAGCGATCTCGCCGTAGATGCGCTGCGCCTCGGGCACGTCGTCCAGATCCCCCTCGGCAAGCTGCGCCCGCTTGTACAGGAAGTTGACCTGCTCCTCGGGCGACGTGGCGCCCTGGACACGTTCGCGGTAGTAGCGATCCAGATCCTGGAACCGGCGCGCATCGTAAAACGTTCGTTCGATCAGGTCGGACGATTCGGCGTGCCCCGGCACGGCCGCCAGCGCCCGCCTTAGCGCCGAAATACTGTTCTCGATGTCGCCGGCCTCGTGGCGGCGCCGCGCGATCTGGTAGTAAATCGCCGCCGAACGTTCCGCCCCATCAGCGCCGATCCAGTTGGGGTTGGCGTACACCGATGCCAGCAGCTCCAGCGCTTTTTCGTCGCGGGGCCGCAGTCGGATCACCTCGCTCAGCCGTTGCGCGGCGGCGTCCAGCTCCTCCAGCTTTTCGCCCAGCACACGCCCGAGGCCAAGCAACAGATCGGCGCGCCGTTTCGGGTCCGTGGTCCCTTCCAGCTCCAGTTCGTACAGGCGAACGACGCTGCGATAGTCCCCGAGCGCACGGTAGATCTTGCGCGCCGATTCGATCGATTTGATGTGGTCGCTCGACAGTTTACCGGGGCGCTGCGCGTTGCGAATCGTGCGCTCGATGCGCGCGAAGTGATTGACGAACAGCTGGCCCATCTCGGCCTGTAGCTCGGCGATCCGGGCCGGATCGCGGGTGCGCGCGACGGCGGCGGCCTCCATTTCCAGCATCTCCATGTACTGGGTGGTGCGGCCCTGTTCGCGGTACAGATCCTTCAGGCGCGCGGCCGCGCGGATGTGGCTGCTGTTTCTGTGGACGGCATTGGCCAAGTCGGCCTCGGCGCCGGCGGTATCGGACAGCTGATCCAGGCGCAGCTCGGCCGCCAAATAGAACAGCTCGGCCGCCTTGTTGCCGTCGTCGATCGCCTGAGCCCGCGTCTCGTACAGCGTGATCAGCTTGTCGTGTTCCTTGGCCTGACGGTAGGCCTTCCGAAGCGCGACAAACGCTTCGGTATCGGCGGGGTTCCGCTCCAGAGCGGACTCGTAATCGCGTGCTGTAGGCATACGCTGTGTCGGCTCCCGAATGCCCGTCGCTTGTGTGCCAAGCGGCGAGCAGGGCGCACACGTTAGCACCACACCCCGGTCCGAGGGAAGGCGCTTTCGACAGGCTAAGACAGCGAAAACATAGGAATTTCTAACTTTTACGAACGGGAAGGGGTCCGAAATGGCTTCGGACCGTCAAGTGGCGGCCGAACCGGGACGGGCCCCAGAGGAGGCCAAATGCGTCGTCCAACCTTGTATCGTCAAACCGCCGCGTCATTCCCACGGCGCCGGCGATGGGTGTTGGCTAGGGTTGGCCGACCGGGGCGGCGCGTGTGACTCTCGTCGCGCGCTAAGGGGCGGGTGGTTGGACGCAGGCGCCGCTCATGCACATGCCCGTCGTCTCGCATGGATCCCCCTCGTTGGTCGGATCATGCTCGCAGGTCAAGCCGGTCCCGCTGCAATGGTCACTCGTGCACGCGTTCAAGTCGTCGGCACAGGACATCGTGGCTGGTTGAAAGCCGTTTTGGGGACATGCGGCGGTATTGCCGGTGCATGTTTCCTCGACGTCGCAGACGCCCGTCGAATCGCGGCACACCGTGGAAGTGGACAAGAACGCGTTGCCTGGACACGCGGCGGTGCTTCCGGTGCAACTTTCGGCGACGTCGCAGTCACCCGCCGACGTGCGACACACGATCGAGGACGGAGAGAAGCCATCAATGGGGCAAGCGACGGCGCTTCCCGTACAGGTCTCGGCGACGTCGCAAGCGCCCGCCGCTCCCCGACACACGGTGGTGTCGGGTGACAGGACGTTGGCGGGGCAGTCGGCGGCGGCTCCAGGGCACCTCTCCGCGGGATCGCACACGCCCTCGGAAGGATTACAAACGGTGGTCGCGGGAGTGAAGGTATTCGCGGGACAGGCCGCGGCGGTTCCACTGCAATTCTCTGCGACATCGCAAACACCCGCCGATGCGCGACAGAGGGTGGTTGCGGGAGTGAAGGTGTTGGCGGGACAGGCGGCGGCGGTTCCGCTGCAATTTTCAGCGACATCGCAAACGCCCGCGGATGCACGGCAGACGGTGGTCGCGGGAGTGAAGATGTTGGCGGGACAAGCCACGCCAGTTCCGTTGCACGTTTCAGCGACGTCGCAGACGCCCCCCGCGGCGCGACACACCGTGGTCGTTGGCGAGAGGACGTTGGCGGGGCACGTGGCCGTCGTTCCCGAGCAATTTTCCGCGGGATCGCAAGCGCCTCCGGACGCGCGACAGACGGTGGTCGCGGCAGTGAAGGCGTTCGCGGGGCAAGTTGCGGCGGTGCCATTGCAATTTTCGGCGACATCGCAATCGCCCGCTGACGCGCGACAGACGGTGGTGGCCGGGGAGATGGCGTTCGCTGGGCAGGCCGCTGCGGCCCCAGAGCAATTCTCCGCGGGGTCGCAAACGCCGGCGGACGCTCGACACACGGTGCTGGTGGGAACGAAAGTGTTCGCAGGGCAGGCGGCGGCGCTGCCGGTGCAATTCTCGGCGGTGTCGCACACGCCGCCCGACGCACGACACACTGTGGTGGCGGGCGACAAGATGTTCGCGGGGCACGCGGCGGTGGTACCGGAGCAGTTCTCCGCGGGATCGCAGGTGCCACCCGACGCGCGGCACACGGTGGTCGCGGGAGAAAAGGCGTTGGCGGGGCAGGCGGCCCCGGTTCCCGAGCAGCCCTCGGCGACGTCGCAGGCGCCACCCGACGCGCGGCACACGCTGCCCGACGGCCAGAAAGCACACGCGCCATTCGCGCACTGACCCGTGGTCCCGCACGTGGTCACGGCCTGCGCCGCGCACAGTCCCCGGGGATCCGCGCCGCTGTTGACGTTGGAACAAATGCCCGCGCTGTTGCACGCCTTGCAAGCGGTGTTGCAGGCGCTGTTGCAGCAAACGCCCTGGGCGCAGAACGTGCTCGTACACTCGCTGCCCGCGGAACAGGTGGCGCCCGCGGGCTTCAGACCGCACGAGCTGATGGCCCCGTCCATGCCGCAGACCCTGGGCGCGATGCATTGCGTGTTGGTCGTGCACGAATTGAAGCACTTGGTTGTGTTGCAGTGGTACGGAAAGCAGTCTTGCGCCGCGGGGGCGACACACATTCCGGTCGCGCTGCACGTCTTCGGACCCGTGTACCGATCCGTCGCGCAGGTTTCTGGTCCGCAGACGGTTCCCGTCGCGTACCGCTGACAGGCTCCAGCGCCATCGCATTTTCCGTTCGTTCCGCACGACGTTGCCGTCATGTCCGTGCAGGTGGCCCGTGGGTCCGCCGCGCCCGCGGCCGCCATGGCGCAACGGCCCACGCTTCCCACCAGGGAGCAGCTTCGGCAGGATCCCGTGCACGCGGTGTCGCAGCACACGCCGGGTCCGGTGGCGGAATCCCGAACGCACTGCATGCTCGCGCATTCGCCGTTCGCGGTGCATGGCTGGCCGTTCAGCAACGGCCCACACTTGCCGTTCACGCAAGCGATCCCCGCCGCGCAGGTCGTGGCCATGTTCGCGGCGGTGCAAGTGCTGGCGCAGGTACCGGAGACGCATCTGAAGCTTCCGCATGACTGCTCGTCCGACGGCAGACAGGTCCCCAGCCCGTCACATGCGCGGGTGGTGTTCATCGCCGTCGTTCCGGCACAGGTGGCGGCCCCGCAGACCGTCGCCGGCGGATACAGGGTGCAGGTTCCGAACCCGTCGCAGATGCCGGTCGTTCCGCATGTGGATGGGGCTTGCGTGGCGCACATCGCATGTCCCTGCCCAGCCGGGGTCGGCATGCAGGTTCCTTCATTGCCCACCTGACCGCACGATCGGCAGGTACCCGTGCAGGCGGCATTGCAGCAGAATCCGTCGGCGCAGAAGCCCGACGCACACTGGCCGGGTTTCGTGCACGGCGTGCTGTTCATCCCAAGCCCGCAGCTGCCTTCCACGCACTTACGACCGGTGACGCAGTCGGCATCACTGGCGCAAACTCCCAGGCAGACGTTCGTCGCCGAATCGCACAAAAACGGCGCGCACACCCTGGTGGCACCCAGCCGACAGCGTCCCGCGCCGTCGCAGGTGTTGACTCCGACGATGGCGCCCGTCTCACAAACGCCGGGGCTGCAGACGGTTTCCGGCAAATGGTTGCGGCACTTGCCCGTGCCGTCGCAGGTTCCGTCCAGCCCGCAGGTCGATTTGTCCTGGGCGACGCACTGGCTGGCGACCAGCGGTTTGACTCCCGCCGGGGTGAGCGTGCAGGTACCCAGCGCCGTCCCCAAACTGCACGTCATGCACGTACCACCACATGCCGTGTCGCAACAGATCCCGTCGGCGCAGAAGCCACTTCCGCATTGCGCGGCGGTGCAGCAGGCCTGACCGTTGGGCTGGTTGCGGCTTCCGTCGTCGGTGCAGGGGGGGATGGGCGTGGTCCCGTCGGGGCGATCCGGTGCTCCCGCGCTGTCGCCGCCTCCGGCGGTATCGGCGCGGTTGACGTCGGTTCCCACGCCGGCGTCGCCGCCGGGCTGGTTCGGAGCGGCCGGTTTGCAGCCCGTGCCAACGGCCAATAGCAGGATGGGCAGCAACACCGCCGATCCCCACCCAGTCTGTTTGTTTTTAGCGCTTATTAACGACACTGTAAGACGTGACCCTACTGTGTTGAATTGTAAGAAGGAAGACAAAACAGCTGGGTCGATATCGACCGGATGCCTGAAATTACCGCGCATCCGGGGATAGGTGCGTAACCCCTGATAGTGACTGCCGATCGGGGTACAACCGTTCGCGTTACGAAATCTCGGTCAAGGCATTCCGCGTTAATCGACCGGGGTGCAGGACGTGGGCGCCAGGTCTCAGGTCTTCGTGCACTCCTTCCCCTATCGCGACTCATGCTAGGGTTTTTCGCGTGAAGGGCTCGACTGATGCGGCGCGCTTGAACCGGATTGTTGCCGACGTTGTTGCGCGGGCGGTTCGCTTCGTGGATCCCCAACGGGTCTGGCTTTTCGGATCGCAGGCGAATGACGCCGCTACGAAGGGGTCGGATGTGGATCTCGCCTTCGAGGGGGCCAAAGGCGGTGGAGGCCGTTGGGCGGCGTTCGTTGTGGAGGCGAAGGACGAGGTGCCGGCTCTGGTTGACCTCGACCTGCTGGATCTGGCCACCTGCGATCCGAAGCTGGCGCGCGAAATTACCACCACGGGTCGCGTGGTTTACGAGCGCGGCCGGTGACGCAACGGGCGCTGGAAAACGCCGACGCGGCGGTCGGTCAGTTGGTGGCGTTTCTGGCCGAGCCGGTGACGTCGGATCGTGATCGGGCAGGCGTGATTCAGGCGTTTGAGTTCACCTTCGAGGCCACGTGGAAGTTGCTGAAGCACGTGGCCGCGGGGGAAGGCCTGGATGCTGAATCCCCCCGTCGGGCCGTTACCGCTGGCTACAAGCTGGGCCTGGTCAAGGACGAGTCGCTGTGGCTTGAAATGCTTCAGGACCGGAACCTGACCAGTCACGTGTACCACCATCAAATCGCCGAGCGGATCTTCGTGGCGATTCGCACCCGATATGTTCATGCACTGGTGGACGTGGTGGGGCGTGCTCGCGCTGCAATCGTGTCCGCGTAGCCGAGGCGTGCTGCGGCTACGCCTTCCGGTTGCCATCGACGTACGCGTCGATGAACCGCGCGACGGTAACGATCAGAACACCTTCAGTTTGTTTGGGCTTCTCCATGTAGCGTCCGAAATCCTTCTTGTCACCGGTCAGCAGGACCGCAGCGCCGCAGGCCAGGGCTCCCAGGAAGATCGGTTGGTCCTTTGCGGGCAATTCCAGGGGGCAAGGACTGGGGGCGAATTTCACCAACTGAAAGCGCCGGGTGATTTGATCCAGGCGAGGGATGGCGTGGGGAGCCTTGAACGCAAGGTTTCGGCGTGCTTCGGCCATCGCCAGCTCACTTGTGAAAAGGGTCAGACCGATTCGACCAGCGTCATCAATCAAGGTGCTGGCTTTGCCCAAGGGGCTGTAGGCGGCGGTGAAGATCACGTTGGCGTCAAAGAAGACCTTTCGGATCACTTTTTGCGACTCTTCAGGCT
>JANOJB010000139.1:0-24821 GCA_031407985.1 Pseudomonadota bacterium
TTTCCAGGCACCACCAAAGCCGACGGGACCACGTTGCTTACGCAGCCGCTAGGCACCGTCGGTGGTTACACGCAGGCGCCGCTGATGGACTTTCAAACGCCCACGGGCATGTCTGGAATTCTGGGCCCGGCGTTGAACCCGTTCCTTTCCAAGTTGACGTTGATCCGTGGGCTCGATTTTCTCCCGTCGGTGAACCACAACTACGGCGGCCTGCTGGGCAACTATTCGTCGTGCACGGCGGCGACGCCGTGTGATGCCGACACCCTGGCCGACATCCCGACCATCGATCAGGTGTTGGCCTATTCACCCAAGGTCTATTCAGGCACCCCGACGGCCCGATACCTGCACATTTCGCAGGGCGTGACGGATTCGATGTCGTATTCCAATCTGGGCATTGCCAGTGGGGCCGTGCAGCAGTTGAAGGCGCGTACCAATCCGCTGGACGCGTTCAACGATCTGTTCGCGAACACCCCGCCCACGACCGGAATGCCGGCGGCGGATCGCGACAAGCTGTTGGTCGACCGCGTTCACATGGATTACATGCGGCTGCGGCAAAACGCGCGTCTTTCGGCGGGCGACAAGCAGTTGGTCGATCAGTACGTGAACCTGGTCGCCGAGCTTCAGGCGAAGATGATGCCGAAGCCGACCTTGACCTGCACGCGTCCGGCGGCGCCGGGGTCGATGGTCAACAACACAACGACGAATCCCACAGACATCACCACCAAATGGAATCTGTTTCTCGACGTCGTCACGGCGGCGATCATGTGCGACCAGACGCGAATCGTGACGATTGGCGTCCACAAGGCGCTGGGCCCCGGGCCTGACTCGGCGAGCACGGCCCTGGTGGGGCACTACCATTCGGAAGATGCCAGCGGCGGTACCTGGCATGGCCTGGCACACGACTGGAGCAACGCCAATTCGCGACGGATGCTGAAAGGGATCAACCAGTGGATCGCCAGCGAGGTGTTCGCGAAGCTGTGCGGCAAGCTTGACGTGCCCGAGGCGGGCGGTCGAACCTATCTGGACAACTCGCTCATCTATTGGGGTAACGAGCTTGGCTTCAACCACATCCCGTACAGCGTCCCGTGCTTGCTGGCGGGCAGCGCGGGTGGGTTCATCAAGACGGGGCGCTACCTTGACTACATCGATTGGAATGGACGCGCGTATTTCGCGCAGGAGATGGGCAACGTCATCAAAGGCATCCCGCACAACCGGCTACTGGTGACGATCATGCAGGCCATGGGGTTGGCGCCAGCCGACTACGAACGCGCGGGTCAGGCCGGATACGGGTCGACCAGCACCAGCGGGCGCGATCCCAACGCGTGGCCGGTCAGCTACGACCTGGCGACCATGGGACAGATTCTGCCGGGTATACAGGGCTAGGGGCAGGGGGTCCCGGCGCTCCAGGTGTCGTCCGAGCTGTTGGCGATCGCTCGCGCCCTCCGCTACCTACTGCGCCCACAGTTCCGTCTGCGCCTTGCCGCCCCCGGGCAAGTTGCCGTAGCGGAATTCGACGCTGCGGATGGAGCGACGAGTCCCGGGCAGGTCGATGATTTGCGAGCGGCTGTTCTCGGCGAACACCAACCGGGTGGGCGGCGAGAAGCGGCTGCCGTCGGTGAAGTTGACGATCACGTCGTTCATCTGCAGCGCGCTGTGCTCGACGACGATCATGATTCGCTGAAACGACCCGTCGTGACTGCCAACGGCAATCACGTCGGCATCGCGAACACCATCCACCCAACGTTGGCCGAGCCGCGTCCAGTCGGCCGTGGACGGCATGGGACGTGCGGCTCGCTCCGCGCGGGGCTCGGATCGTGGTCCCGGGCTCTTGTGGGCACAAGCTGATCCGCAGGCCGTCAGGACAAACCCCAAGAGAATCGATCTGATGTGCATGTTGGTCTCCTTTGCGCGCAGAGACAGCAACCCTCGTGCCGAGGCCGGCCGGCGCCGCGAGCGGGCCACAGGGTCATTCATGTTACGCGCACGCTACTAGGTTCCGAGTTGAGGTGCTTTAAAGAGACTTGTCGAGGCGCGTTATGTCCGTAGAAAATATTCTGTCTACTACACCCCCACGTGGCGGCGACGGAACGTCGCCGGGCCACAACCCATGTGCGTGGCGAAGACCCGGCTCAGGTAGTAGCGGTTGGGGAAACCGGTTTCCGCCGCGATGGCGTCGACGCTGTGGTCCGAGAGCACCAACAGACGGGCGGCAGCCCGTACGCGACTGCGCGTGACGTAGGCGGCGGGGGTCGTACCAAGGTGCCGCTTGAACCACCGAATGAACGTCTCCACGCTCATCGCCGCCGTGCGGGCCAGTCGCTGGTTCGCCAGATCACTGGCGGGGTTGGCATCGATTTGGGCGATCACGGTGGCCAGGCGATCGGGATAGACGCGCGCCGCCGGCAGGGGCAACACGGCGAACGTCGCGTGGACCAGGGCCGACGCAGAATGATACAGGCGCTGCACCCCCGTTTCCTCGCCGCGGGCACCATGAGCGGCAACCAGATCGTGAAGAGCGGCCGACAACCCGGCCGTCAGCGGAACCGCCACCGGTTCGTCGAAGGGCGGAGGCGGGTGATGCAGCGGCGAGAAGTGCAACCACAGATGGGAGAATCCCGCATCACCAACGCAGTCGAACAGAACGTCTTCGGCAATGAGCACGACGTGACCAGAATCGAGAGGCGTTTCTCTTCCCAAACACCGCACGAAACTGCCCCCATTCTGATTGTAGTAGAGGCGCCAGTACGGGCTGCGTACCCCGGGAAAACGCCAGTCCGCACGCCGTTGTCCGTTTTCGACGCGCAGGTGCAGGCCGTCGGGCAGATAGCCACACTCGTGTATGACAAACGCCGACAACGCAGACCCGGCCAAGCGAGAAACCCGCACGCCGAACCGCGTGTACGGATCTTTGTGACGCAGCGCCGTGTTCTGCGTTTGCTTCGCGATCATAGGAGAGTGACACAATAAGATACAGATGCGTCACTATCGAGCATTCCTTCGCCGGCCACGAAAGATCATGATCCACTAGGACAGGGTGGCGGTACCTGGAGCTTGGGGAGCCGATTGGGCCCGCGAAAGGAAACCATGTCAGGTGCTTCTGTTTCGATTGCCGGCAAGACGAGCGGCTACACGTCCCCGAAACCGGGGGGTCTTCTAGGCGCTGTCGCGGCGGTCTTGATGTCCGTGGCGGCATGCACCGGCACCGTAAGCAGTGGCGCTCCGTCGACCACGGGCGCGGGCACGGGCGCCCAAACGGGACCTGCCGGCGGTGCCGGGACCACGGGCGCCGGCTTGGGAGGCGGGTCGGTCGTGGGCCCGGGAACCGGTGGTGCCGCGTCCGGAACGGGCGCTATCACCGGCACGGGAGCAGTCACCGGTACCGGCGCGACAACGGGCACCGGTGGCACGATCGGCGGCGGGGCGGGTGCGGGCGCCATTGTCATTCCGTCCACGCCGCCTGCCGCGGTTCTGGTTCCGACCGCCCGCATGGCGCGTCTCAGCCACGCGCAGTGGGCGAACACCGTCAAGGATCTGCTGAAGCTGGCGGACATCAGCGACATCGAACCGGGTGTCACCGGCGACGCGGTCGTCGGGTTCGACAACGATGTCGAATCGCTGTTCGTCGCGGAAGCCCTACGCGCGGATCTGGCGACCGCGGCGGTGAAGCTGGCCCAGAAGGTGGCGGGCGACACCGCGGCGTTGACCCGACTGATGCCGGCGAACGCTCCGACGGATCTGGCCGGGAAGGCCCGTTCGTTCATCACGACGGTGGGACAGCGGGCCTACCGCAGGCCGCTGGCGGCCGCCGAGACCACCGAGGCGACCACCCTTTTCAACCAGGGGCCAACGCTTTATCCGGGCGTGGATGCGTTTGCCGCCGGCGCGAACCTGGTCCTGCAGTTTTTCCTGCAATCGCCGCACTTCCTTTATCGCAGCGAACTGAGCACGGCGGTCGTCAACGGCAGGGTCCCGCTTAACGACTACGAGGTCGCCTCCAAGCTGTCGTATGCGCTCGGCAACACCATGCCCGACGACACGCTGTTTGCTGCCGCCGCCGCCGGGCAGCTGAAAATGCCCGCCAATGTGGTGGCTCAAGCGACGCGCATTTTGACCAGCGAGCTGGGCGCGGCCGGGCGGGACCATCTGCACTTTCAGGTCCTGCGGTTGGGCACCTACGACGGCATCACGCGCGACCAGACGGCGTTTCCCGATTTCACGACCGCCACGCCCGCGGCGATGCGCCAGGAATCGTTGTCGTTCTTGCGGTGGATCTTCGATCAAGGGTACGGCGTCAAGCAGATCTACACCGCGCCGGTTGGGTTCGTGAACAAGGTCCTGGCCCCGATTTATCAGGTGACGGGAACCTTCACCGATCAGTTCACCAAGGTGGACCTGGATCCCGCCCGGCGCTCGGGCCTACTGACACAGGCGGGATTCCTGTCGTCCTACGCGATTGGAAACGATCCGGACTCGATTCACCGGGGCGTTTTCGTGAACCAACGCATTCTGTGTTTCAACCTGCCGCCGCCCGCGGCGAATGCCACACCCCTGGTGGCCCCCCAGCCCGACCAAACCAACCGCGAACGGATCGAGGCAACCACCGGCAACGGGACCTGCGGCCAGGGCTGCCATTCCACGTGGATCAACACGGCGGGATTCGCGTTCGAGGCCTTCGACGCGATCGGAAAATTCCGGACCATGGATCGCGGCAAGCCCATCAATTCGGCCGACACCTATCCGTTCACCGACGGTGCCAAGTCCTACACGAATGCCGTGGAATTTTCGAAGGCCGTCTCGGAAAGCACGCAGGCGCACGCCTGCTACACGCGAAACTGGCTGACATACATCAATGGGCGCCCCGTGGCGCCGGCGGAAGCGCCCCTGGCCGACTACTGGGCGTTGGTCTCGCGGGCTGGGCAACTGTCGATGAAGGACATGATCCTGGCGATGGTCACAAGCGAAACTTTCGTCAACCGCCTGCCGTGAAGTGACAAACATGCTCAAACCGACAAACAACAGAATGAAGCGGCGTCAGTTTCTGCGCGGGTTTGGTGGCGTCACGCTGGGATTGCCCCTGCTTGAATCTTTTATGCCCAGGGGCGCGCAGGCGCAGACGGCGGTTCGATCTCCGTTCTTGCTGCTGGTGGTCAACGGAAACGGCGTGGTGCAATCCGGTTCGGACATAACGGGCGGCACGGATCCCGAGAAATTCTGGCCCACCAAGGCGGGCGTGCTGACCAAGGCCGCGATGGACGCCGAGGCCGCGACCCAGACCACCAGCCTACTGTCCGACTACGCCACGCGGTTGCTGATGGTGCGCGGAATCAACCATCCCTTCGGCGGCGCCGGTTGCGATCACGCCGCCGGCGATGCCCAGCTTCTGACCGCGGCGAAGTTGTCCGGGACCAGCAACAAGACGCTGGCCATGGGAGAAAGCATCGACAGCCGCATCGCGCGCGAAAAAAATCCCGCGGGTCGCGAGCCCCTGGCCCTGCATGCGGGCAAGTATTCCCCCGGCGGAACCGGCTTTGACATTCCTGGGTACGTTTCGTACATCGCCGCCAACCAGCCGCGAACCTATCTGGACGGCCCGTACAAGGCCTATCAAAAGATCATCGGGGTGGTCGGCGGCACAGGCACGGATACCGCCGCGATGCAGGCACAGCAGCTGTTGGCCAGCCGATCCAAGAGCGTCAACGACCTGCTGCGGGGGCAGATTACGGCCCTGCTGGCGCGCAAAGATCTAAGCGCGGGTGACGTCAACCGCCTGAACCAGCACTTCGCCGCCATACGCGACATCGAGGTGAAGATCACCGCGGCGGGTGTCACGTCCCTGCCGGCGGCCACCGTCACGTCGATGCAGGCGGTCGATCCCAAGCCGTACGACATGACCCAGCACGAGACTCTGATCAAACTTCACATGCAGCTGATGGCGTTCGCGATGGCGTCGGACTACACCCGCGTCGCCGTGTTGAAGATCGGTGATCGCGAGGACGACCACAGTTTGACGCTGAACGGAACGACCTTCGTGTATCACACGGCGTCGCACCGTTCGATCGCGAACGGCGCCGAATTGTGCCGTCTGGTGGATCGCATGCACGCGGGCTACTTCAAGTTCTTGCTGGACACGCTGGCGACGTACACGACGCCGACGGGAACCATGCTGGACCAGGGGATCACGGTCTGGACCAACCAGGTGGCCAACGGCGCGCACTCGTTCACGCGGGTGCCCTGGATCCTGTCGGGGACCGGCAACGGCTTCTTGAAGACCGGGCAGTTCCTGGACGTCGGCAAGGTCGCGGGGAATGTGTGGCTCAATACGCTGCTCAGCGCGGCCGGCGTCAGGAAGGCCGACGGATCTCCCGTGGATGACTTTGGGGATCCGTCGCTAGCCAAGGGCGTCGCCTCCGCCGTGATCGCATAGGGTCCCGGGGTCAGCGTGAGTACCAGTCCTCGACGACCAGGGCTGGAATATAGCCCCGTCAAGGATCGCCAAATTGTGGCTGACCGACGTAGCACAAGCCCGAGGGCACGATGATGTTCGTATCAAGGATCCAGGTGATCCCCCTCCGCAGTTCACAACTCGTGGCCCGGCTATTGTTGTTGGGCCGATAGAAAATCTTCTGTTCTGGTGCCGGACCGAAATCGCCCGAATCCCCATAGGGGGTTGCGGACCCAGGCCGTCCCCGTCAGGTTGATCGAGCGCATCACGAAATTCCGCGCGAAGGAAGTCGTCAAACGCGACGCCGCGAAACGGGCGGCACCGAAAACGAGCTAACCCCGCATACCACCATGTCCCAACCGCTGGTGCGGCCACACACGCGGTCCGTCTGGACGCGCGCCCCACTTTTCGAAGTTGCCTCCCCCCGTCCTGCGCCGTATGGTGAGTGTATGGCACGGCTCATATCAACCACGGTTCGTCTTGAGGAAGCGGACATCCGGGCCCTGAAGAAGGCCAGAGCCGCGGGACATTCCGCCTCCGATCTGATTCGAAAAGGGTTGCGCGTCGTGGCGTCCCGCTACTACACGGGTCGACGTCCACCCTCGACGCGCCTTTTCGAGTCCACCGACAACAAACTCGGAGACGAGTCTGAACTTTTCGGGAATCTCGAGGCGTGAGTCTCCCGATCGTCGCCGATACGGGTGGACTCCTCCGTGCGCTTGCCAGCACGAAATACGGCAAGCCCAGCTTTCCCGAGTACGAAGAGGAACTGAGATCCGCCAGTACGGTGATTATCCCGGGCCTTGTTCTGGCCGAGGTGGACTACTTCCTTCGCGAAAACCGCATGGCCATGCGGAAACTGGTCGCGGAAATCTTCGATCCAGGAACCCGGTACGAGTACGAGCTGCCGCTGCCCACGGACATCGTCCGGGCTCTTGAACTGGACGCCAGATTCAAGAATTTGGGTCTGGGGTTGGTCGATGGAACGGTGGCGGCCGTGGCGGAACGACGCAAGGTCTATCGGGTATTGACGACCGACCGCCGGGATTTTTCGGCGATCCGGATTGGGCCCCAACTGACAAGGGCACTTGAGTTGGTGCCATGACGTGCGGCCCGATCAAGTTGTCCCTCTCCTTCACGTCGACGCGATCGCGCGGGCGCGTTGGGGTGCGCGCGGACCGCTATTCTCGACGCGTGCATTCAGTCCTCAGCGCGAGTCGGAAGCGAACCAGAGCGCTCGTCGTGGTCGCGCTCGTCGTGGTCGCTCTCGAACGTGGCGCGCTCGCCTCTCCAGCGCGCGCCGACTCCTCGTGGACGCTGCTGGGTGCTTCCGGCTGGCCGGTGTTGGTCGAACCTGTCGGCGGCAGACGATCGTTGGTGTGTACGCCGGAGCATTGTGACGTCTGGGACATGGCGACCGGGACATCCACTGCCACCAGCCCGTTGCCGCCGATGTCGTCCAATGATGTCGTGCACACGCGTCTGGCGGGCGGGGACATCTTGGCGGTCGATGCGTCCCGCGCATCGCGGCCTCACATCTGGAACGTGACGTCGGGACGTTGGCAACCGGCGGCGGCGCTGCCTGTCAGGTTGAACGGGCCGCGCGTCGGTTTGCTGAAGGACGGGCGCGTCGTCATCGTCGGAGACGTCTTCGACGGACGACGGCGTGCCTTGGCCTACGTCGCCGACGCCGCCGTGCGTGGCTGGTCCCTTCTGACCGAGGCGCCGTCGACCATCGCGAATCCGACGATCGTTCCGACTCCGTCGGGCCTGCTGGTGCTGTCGGGCGACGCCTCTGGTCTCCATCTGTCGCGTTTTGCCGTGGCGGATGGTCGATGGAGGGATACTCCGCTTCGCGACTGGCCCACCGCCGACAAACGACTTCAGGCGACGTGGGCCGACGATGCGCTTTTTCTCGCATGGCGTGGGGATCACTGGGAGGCACTGCTTGTCGGTCCGACCAAAGAGACGCGGTTGACCGTGCCGTTGCCTCCGATGAAAGACAGCGACGGGTTGGTCGTCACCCGGGTCAGGGTCGCGGATGGATCCGAAAGACTGATTCTTGAAACGGGGCGTGGAAGGGCCGTGCTGTGGGAAAGTCCGAACGAACCGCCGCGGGACCTGCCGGTTCATCCGCTCGGTTGGCGAGACCTGCCGATGGTCGCCGACGGCGATCGGTTGCTGGTGCCGACCAACGCGGGCGCATTGACGCTGCTGGCGCCGGCTGACCAACCAGCGGGAAAACGTGCGTGCGACGGACTGGAACGCTACCTGGTAAGAACGTTCGAACGCCAAGTCTTCAGTCAGGTCTTCGGCGACGCTTCGGATGCGATCCGAATGGGCCTGGTGTCCGACGCCTGTCGCCAGCAGGTGCGACGTGGCGAGGCGCCGGCGCTGATCGCACTTCTTAGAGGTTGGACCGCGCGGACCGACTGGGCGGAATTGGCGTGGATCTTCGAATGCGCGATCGAGGATCCCGGGGTTCTGCCCGTGATCGAGAAATGGATCGCCTCCAAGGATCAGCCACGTGGTCGCTCGGTGTGTCTGGCGCGCCTTTCAACCTGGCCAGGCGCTGACGAGGCGCGCGGCAAGGTGTTCGGCAACCTGATTCGCCACGAAAAGGACAGGTGGTGGGTGGAGCCGGCGCTGGCAGCCGCGCTGTACGATTCCCCCCCGGGATCGTCGCTGCGCGAATGGTCGACGACGGCGCTGCGCGAGGCAGCCGGGCATCACGCGTCGGGCTTCGACGATCTTCGCAGGACGCTGTGCACCCAGACGGATGACAGTCGATCGTCCACGCGAACCCAGGCGTGCGCGGAAACGGCTTCGCTCAGCGAGACATCGTGGCGCGTGTCCGAGCGGCCGGCGTCGGGGCAGGACAAGCCGCGTTCGCGCGCGCCGGTCGTCATCGGCGCGACGGTGGTGGCGGGGTTGATCGCGGGTGCCTATTTTGGTCGCACGTCCGATGCCGGGTTGGCGATCGCGACAGGCGCGGGCGCGCTCGGCGGTGCCACGCTGGGATTGACCCTGTCAGGCACGCTGATTCTCGGCACGGCCAGCGGTGGCGGCAAGAGGCCAGACGACGGAGCGCTCCCGCTGATCCTGTCCCTGTCGGCGATTACGGGCGGCATCCTGGGCGGCATCGGTGCGCACGCGTGGGCGGCGTCCCCATCGGCGCGCGCACCGGTTACGGCTGGGGGACTGGCGTTTCCGTTCCTGGTCACGATGATCGTCGCGTTCAACTGACGCGCGCGGCGGGCCGGCGACGAACGACCGTCCGAACGCGTGCTATCCGTTCCTGCGCCAGGCCAGCAGCGCGGCCATCGCGAAACCGATCACACTCGCGAACGATATCCGTCGCGCGCAGGTGAAATTCCTTGCCGGACCGAAATAGCCCGAATCCCCCGCTCCTGCGGCTCCTGCGGCAATGAACAAGCCGACACCTGCCACGCGGGTTTGCCATACGCAGCTTATGGCAGCGAGAACTTTTTGAAGAAGGGCCAAGCATTGTCGGGTACCAAGTAGTTGTCGGGGTTAGTGCTGTAGAAAAAATTGTGATTGCCGCGCGGACGACAATCCATGAGCTGCGTTCCCGCCGCGCAGGCCGCGTAGGTCTTGCAGACGCCGCTGGTCGTGACCGGAGTTTTTGAGCATTGGTCGTTCGAGAGCCATTCGTTGATGTCGGCGTCGGCGGTATTGATCGTTACCGTCGAGTCATTGAGGCCGCGAATCGCCAACACGGGAATTGGACGCACCGGATTGCAGGTACTGATGGTCATCCATCCGCACACGGGGGCGATCGCCGCGAAAAGGTCCGCGGCTTCACAACCCAACCGGTACGTCATCGCGCCGCCGTTCGAGTGGCCACTCACGTAGACGCGCTTACTGTCGACACAAAGCTCCGCCGTGGCCTTCTTCACCATCGCGCGAAAGAACCCCACGTCGTCCTGGGTGTTGCTGCCGCAGCAACTGCCAGCGTTCCATGACTTGTTGACGCCATCGGGAACGATGAGCACGAACCCCTCCTTCTCGGACATTTGATCCCACTTGCTGCGCATCAGTTGCTCGTCAGCCCACGACGTGTACCCGTGGACATCGAAAACGAGCGGCAGCCGTTTGGCGCCGTCGTAACCGGCAGGGATGTACAGAATGTAGCTGCGATTCATTCCGCCGAATTGCAAGGTCACCGTCGATTTTCCCTTGGCATGGGGGAGCGCGGGTGTGCACGCGCCGGTGGTTCCACCGCCAGCACCGCCAGTCGATCCGCCCGTTCCCGCGCCTGCCGTTCCAGTGGTGCCGCCGCCTCCCCTGCCACCGACGGTCGATCCGCCCGTTCCGACCCTTCCACCCGTGCCCACGCTGCCACCCGTGCCCACGCTGCCACCCGTACCCACGCCGCCACCCGTGCCCACGCCGCCCGCGGTTGCACCTCTGCCGCCGGTCGCATCATTGCCTCCAGTCGCGGTCCCGATCCCGCCGGTCGAGATCGTTCCGCCGCTTCCCGTGGACGTCGTCCCGCCGCCCCCACCCGCGGTCGTGCCACCTGAGCCGACGGTCCCGCCGGTCGCAGGTGAACCACCTTTGCCACCGCCGATTGATTCCGCACCAGCGCATCCGACAGCAGCGAACAGCACCGCCGACAGCCAAGACAGAACGGTTGTCGCGCCATCCGTGCGCCGCGCGTCGTGGGTTGTTGTGGTCACGCGATTCTCCTTGGGACTGGGTTGCAGTTTCGAACGACGGTGAAGCCCGTTTTTGGGCAACGGAAGATCAGAACTGCGTGAAGAACTTCCAGGACTCCACGGCAATCCAATTCACGTTCGAGCCGGGGTCGCGGTTGTTGTCGACGTGACCGCCGTTGAATGTGCAGGCCTTGACGGGATACCCGGGCTTGCATCCCGCCATGTCGTAGCAGACGTGATTGCCCGAGGTCCAAGTGGGAATGGTCGCCGGAATCGTGCACCCGTTGTCAGCGGCTTTCTCGAAGGCGATGTATTTCGCTCCGCGATTGCTTCCGGCGTCCCAGGCGCAGGTTGTGTCGCTCATGCCGGTCGTCTGCATCCAGGCGATCGGATCCTTGAGCTTGGGGTTGGGGAGCCAGATAACGAAGTTGGTCGGGGCCAGACCGACGCCGGCCCGGAACGACTTCTGGCGATCCGTGGAGAGCGAATAGCTGTACATCCCGCCCATGCTCATCCCGGTGACGAAGACACGCGTCGTATCGATGCAAAGACCGTTTTTCGCGAAGGTCGTGACGTCATCGAAGAAGACGTGGTCAGGCTGGCCCCAGGTGTTGTTGAGACCTTGCCCGGCGATAAAGACCGCGGGCTCTTTCGCGGCGGTCGCCTGGGGCTTGACGCCGAACCAGTTCAAGAACCCGGCGACGTCGTCGGCTCGGCCGCCCTGCCCATGGGAGACATAGAACAACCGGTACGGCTTGGCCGGGTCGTAATCGGCGGGGATGTCGATAATGAAGCTCCGCTGCATGCCGCCGCTCATGATGGTCTTGGTGCCGTTCGTGATCGTCGCGGGCTTGTCGCAACCGGCGCTCTTGCGCGGCGGATTCTTGAGGCCGCCCCAATAGTCCCCGGAGCCTCCCCCGGCCCCACCCATACCCGCGCCGCCACGACCGCCGGCACCGCCGGTTCCCGCCGGACCGGCACCGCCGGTTCCCGCCGGACCGGCACCACCGCTTCCCGCCACGCCGGACCCGCCGCTTCCCGTCACGCCGGCACCACCGCTTCCCGTCGCGCCCGCACCGCCGCTTCCCGCGGGGCTAGCACCACCGCTTCCCGTCACGACCGCACCACCGCTTCCCGTCACGACCGCACCACCGCTTCCCGTCGCGCCGGATCCGCCGCTTCCCGCCACGACCGCACCGCCGCTTCCCGCCGGGCTAGCACCACCGCTTCCCGTCACGACCGCACCACCGCTTCCCGTCACGCCGGACCCGCCAGTGCCGACCGCTTTTCCGCCGGTGCCATTGGGCATGCTTGACCCCGAGTCAGCTGGTGCGCACGACACGATCAGCGAGGTCAAAAGCACGAGGCCGCACCGGGCCAATATCTTGTCTTGCATCACGTCTCCTCGGGTTATGGGGCCAACGGGATTTGTCGGCGGTGCGCGGAGGGCTTACTGAACGAACACACGTCAAGACCCTTGCCGTGACAGCCACGAAAGCCGACAAAAATTTGCGGCGTCGAGGGGACAAATGCGGGAATCTGCGAATAGCGCCTCAGAACTCGAACCGGCATAAGGGCCGACTGAACGGCATACCTTCAATAAATACGACGGTTGCCGGCAGGTCGGTTCCGTCCGACGGTGTTTGCGACTAGTTTGGCGACAGAATGCCCGCAAGGGCGTTGAACCAGTTCAAGCCCATTCGCCGGGCGCCCGCGTCGTCGGGGTGGACGCAGTCGAGGGTTTGATGCTGGTCGGAGTTGGTCCAGAGATCGGCCGTGAACACCGGTGAGTCGGATGTTGTGACGCTCTTCGCCCATGCCGGTACCGCGTTCACCAGCGCCAGCGCCCGGTTGTACACGCTCATATCGTTGCAACCCGACGCGCCCGGAGCGATCTTGTGAGTTTGAGCCACCACAACGACGACGCGGCTATTGCGGGCACGCGCCTGGTTGACCAATTTCGTGTAATTGCCAAGTATGGCGTCTGTCGACGTTCCGCCCCAAACATCGTTTACACCGAGTTGCACCATCACGAGGTCCGGCATCACGTCGGCGGCGACGGTCGACATGCCGGCGAACGTCTTGCCCTCCGAACAGTTGGGCATCATGAACGTTGGCTGGCTCCACTGCATCGTGTTCGAGCAGCTCACGGCGCTGTGCCGGACGTTGCCGCCGCAATCGTCGGCGTATTCGCCGACGAATTCGAACCTGGAGTAGTGATTCGCCATCAGGTTCATGAGCAAATACTTTTTGTAGCAGCCGGGCCCGGCCGAAATTGAATCGCCGACGATTGTGATCCGGGGTTTGGTGACGCCCGACGGGAATACGGTGCGCGCGCCCCCGTCCCCGCTCGAGCCGCCCCCGCCCCCGGAACCGGACCGGTCGGGACCTGTTTCCCCGGCGCCGTCCATCACACCGCCATCCCGTGCCGTGTCGCCTCCGTAACCCCCGTCCCCGGTGTCCGCCAGGTCGGGGCCGTCCCCCGGTTCATCCGTCGGCGAATCGCGGTTCGCGCGTGCGTCGCTGCTTTCTCCTGCTGCCCCTCCGGATGCCGAACCGGACTGCCCACCCGATTCGCCGCCGGTGCTCCCGCCACTGCCGCTCCCGCCACTGCCGCTCCCTCCACTGCCGCTCCCGCCGCTGCCGCTCCCGCCGCTGCCGAAAGTGCCGCCCGTTGAGCCGCCGGCGGCGTCCTGCTTGCCTTCCGAGACGGGGCCACAGCCGAGTAGCGCAAAGACGAAGGCCACTTCAAAGAGGACGGCGCTGCGAGTGATCCGGCGTGATCTCGGGGGCTCGGGGATGATCCTGCCCGGCGCCTGCTTCATCCTAGGAGGGGTAGACGGCGCAATCGTCATGACCCGGGAAAGGGCAAGGTCGTCCATCAACCTTCACGAAACAGCCAGCACACATAGGCACCGGCGAATCTGGTCGGGCACGTCGGGGGCATCGATTTGGCACGAGATCCCGGTGCATCCGCGATGATCCTAGTGACGATAGCTCTCCGGCGGACCCAGATAGGACGGCCGAACTCCCCCAGTGTCAATGACGATTCGGTCGACGGCGATTGAGGAATCGACCTTCAAGAGCTTGAGAGCGTGATATCCCGGAGTGGATATCTGGATCGTGGCGGAGAGCTTCTCGATGTGCTCCAGCACATTCGTTTGCCACTTCGACTCCTCCGCGGAACGCGTGCCGGTAAGGGTTTGCGGGGGGGCGCTGTCCACACTGATGGCCACTCGACACGCTCCCGTCGTGTTCAAGGTGGGAATTCGGTACACGGTGACCGGGAACGTGCCCGTGCTGAAGAAGTAGATCTTGTAGTTCAGCTCCGCTGAGGTGGTGGCAAGGTTGCTGGTGACGCTCGCAGACACGTCGGGCAGGACCTTGACGGAGTCGCCGTTGCGTCCCAGTTGCTTGAACACGCGCCATTCGGCCCCGCCCCGATCGACCTTCTCCGTGAAGTTCTCCGCCTCAATCGCCACGTAGCCGTTGCTCTCGACATAGCCTTGCAGATCGGTCTTCGTCGGCGTGGCCGGGTTGGAGGCGCCGATGGAAATGGCCTTGGAAGCGGAGCCCGCCGTGATGGTGATCGTTCCGGTGCTGTCTCCCGCCGGGGCGGCCGCCCAGTCGATGCTGGCCCAAACGCGGTCCTCATCGGTGACCGTGCCGGACATCTTCGTCAGCTTGATCCAGGGCTGCGAAGTCGTTGCCGTCCACGAGAACCCGGCCGCGCCCTTGGTGAAGACGTCGATGAATCGGCGGTCGTCGGTATAGATGGAGAATCTGAGCGTCGTCGTTTCATTCCCCGTCGTCTGCCCCTCGACCGCCACCCCCAAGGTTCCCGAAGCGGCCGGGACACCGGCCAACGCTGGCATGCCCTCAATGGTGGGCAGGCCACCGGTGGAATTGTAGGGATTGATGATCCTCTGCCATTTGCCGCCCGCCAGCGTGTCGTTGTAGTAGGTCAAGTCGCTGCGAATGGTGTTGTAGGCGGCCGTCGACATGTTGCGATATTTCGTCACGGAAGCAGTGCGTCCCTGCCCGGCGTAGAGGTCGGCCTTGCCAGCGGCGATGTACTTCTCGTTCTGCAGCTTGCTGGCGCGCATGGGATAAAGGACCATCTCGTAATAAGCGTCCTTCTTGCTGGCGGGGAGACTGTCGGAAACGGCGGTCGCTCGTGCGAGCAATGCCGTCAAGTCGTCGAGCCGTTTTTGCCCCTCGTCTCCGTAGTTCACCAGGTTGAAGGTGGTTTTCCCCATGAACTCCGGCCGCCGGGCAATGTTGATCTGGTAGTAGCGCATCACGATGTCCGCGACCTCGGCGGCGGTGCTCGGACCAAAGTCGCGCGCGGCCATCGAGGCGACGAAGTCAGCCACGTTGTTCTCGGTCCAGTCGGTCACGCGCCAAGCGAATCGCATGGCGAACTCCAGTCCGACTTCGGAGGGCTTGATGTCGCCGACGTTGATGACCCACAACTTGCTGGCGCCGGCATCGTACGCCTTCTTCAGCTCCTCACGCACCAGAGTGAGGGGCGTCGTATTGATCCACAAATAGCTGGTCGGCGCTCCCCAGTACGACATGTGATAGTAGACGCCGGCGCCTCCCGAACGCATGCGCTCGGCAGCGCTCGGAAGCTGGCGCACGTAGCCGTGATTGTCCTCGGCCCACAGGATCATGACGTCGTCCGGAACCTTCAGGCCCGCGTTGTAGATCGGGAGCACCTCTTTATAGGGTGTGAAGACCTGTAAGACCTTCGTGAGATCGGAGTTGACCCGAGCGGCTAGGATCTTGCGCTGATCGGCAAAGATCGTCTCCATCAACTTCACCTTGTCCGCCGTCGTGGGTGCATTGGCCGCCACCAGGCCACTGTCATGTTCGCCCCGCATCCCCACCGAGTAGCCGTTCTCGTATTTGCCGTTGGTTTGGACACGGGCGTCCCAATAGTCGTAGATGGTCTGCGGGTTGACGCTGTAGTCGTACGAAGGCGAGCCATGGGAATCGGCCCAGGGGCCCCACTCCTTGACGTTGTTCCGCAACAACATCTCGGGGTGCGACGACCCCACAACGATGCCGTACAGATCGGCGTTGGCGGCATTTTCGGGATACCTGTTGAATTCGTCGGACACGTCGTGCATGGCCGGCCACAGAAAGTTCGCTTTCAAGCGTAACAGCAGCTCGAACACTTTCTTGTAGGTCTCCGGACCAGGTTTCTTCCCCGCGTCCAGCTTGGCTCCCGACCAAGCAGCGAAGTTCTCTTCGTCGTTGATGAAGATGCCGCGGTACTTGACCGTGGGTTCGCCCTGCTTGAAGACCGAGCCGTCGACGGTGATCGTCGTCGCCGGAGTGGGCGTGACATCGGCCCACCAGTACCAGGGGGAGACGCCGATTCGTTGCGACAGTTCGTAAATCCCGTAGACGGTTCCCCGTCGATCGCTCCCGGCGATGACCAAAGCCCTGGTCACGCCTGCGACCGGCTTGGCCACCGCTTGGATGACGGCTGATTCCCATTTTCCGGTGACACCCATGGTGTCTAGCTTCCCGGCTGCGACCAAGGCATCGATGGCCGGGCTCTTGCCCAGAGTTCCCACCATGATGGCCGTGGCCGACAATCCTGTCGTCGCGTTCTTGATGGCGGGCGCCGTGCCGGAAACGCGCTGCACGTCGGCGCGGAGATCTCCCACCGCCCGAACGACTGAGGGAAAGTCTGCCGCATCGACGTAGATGTCGACCGCCGCCCCGGCCATCACAACGTTGAATGGATCGCGGGGTGGGCCAGCTCCGCCTGAACCTGGGCTCGAACCGCCGGTGCCGGCTCCACCTGCGCCGGCCCCTCCCGTGCCGCTACCCGTCGCACCGCCGCTAGACGCCCTGCCTCCGGATCCGGATCCTCCCGTGGGGCCAACGCCGTCCCCCCCGGTTCCGGGCGGGGCGCCGGCTGTGCCATTGCCGCCGCCGCCCCTTGTTCCCCCCGAACCCGAGGGCGCCCCGCCCTGACCGTCGCCCCCGTTACCGGTAATGCCACCAGCACCCCCGATCCCCACGACCGGCTGACCGCCGCCGCCGGACAATCCGGAGGGGGGCGCGCAGGCGACGCACATTACACAGAGGCCAATAAGCAGTAGGCAGACGCCGCGGCCCGACCGAAGGTCTACGTCGGATCCCAGCTTGGCGAGGGCGTGCCGTGAAGGGAGCTGCCCGCCGCCGCCAACGCTAGACCCAACAACATCGCAGCCACGGTCGCTAGGGGTGAGTGGAATCATTTCGATGTATCTATGTGGCGACTACGTTTTTTCTTCATTCGAACCGAGCACGGAGACCGAGGGATGTCGTCATGTCGCCGCAAGCCTCGGGCCTGCGGCGGCTTGCAGACCGGATCCGATGCATCAGGTAAGCGCAAGTGGCCCGCTCATCGTGGAGCCGAACTGCGTAGTGTCGACCCCAAGCGCGTTCAGTATCGTGACGTAGAGACCGGCTGCCGGCTTGGCGGCCGGAGTGTCACCGGACAGCATCTTCCCCGTCGCGCCTGGAACATCAAAGCTCCAGTATCTCCCTGCTGGGAACTTGCCGCCAGCGGATCCCCAGACCGCGATGGGAAGCGCGTTGTGCCAGTGCTGGAAGCCGTCGCCCACATCGCTGTTGAAAATCGCCAGGCTGTTGTCAAGAATCGAAAGACCGTTCGGTTCCTTCACCTGGTCCAGCTTATTCAGCATGTAGAAGAGCTGGTCGAAGATCCAGCGGTCGACCTTGCGATAACCAGAATCGGCGTTCTTGTAGCCGGCCAGGTGTGACAGTGAGTGGTGGTCGGTGTTCACGGCCGGATCGTTCATGAACCCGTACATCGTATCGTTGCGATAGCAGCTCATTTGAAACATGACGCTGCGGGTAAGATCGCACGTTAATCCCAGAACCACGAGATCGGCCATTGCCTTGACCGTGGCCGGGTAGTCCAAAGTCGCGGCGGGAACCGCACCCACGGCGCACGCTGCGCCGCCGGCCGTCGCCTGCCCCGCCTTCAGCGAATTTTCAAACTCGCGCACCGCCGTGAAGTACTGCTCCAGCCGTGTCTTGTCAGCCCCGTTCAGGGCGGGCAAAAGGGCGTCGGATTCCTCCTTGACGTAATCGAGGATACTAACCCGACGCGCCAGGGTCCGAGAATTCAGGGTTGCCGAGGCCTTGGGATCGATGCCTTCGTACATCGTCTGGAAAGCCTGCTGCGGATTGTACGACGGCGGATTCGGCTCCGTCGCCGTTCGCCACGATTGGTTGTTGAGGTACGTGGGCCCGAACGGCCCATCGCCCGCAGTCGAGCCCTTCGACATCGCGAGTTGAAGCCCCGCCTTGTACCGGGGGGTCTGCGCGGCGTACTTATTGGCCATCACCTGGTCGATGGTGATGCCGAGCTTCGCCCCACCGCCAGCGGGCTTGGTGCATGCGAAAATCGCCCCCATCCCACATCCATGATCTCCTGGATCATTCCTGCCCTCGGAGATCCCCAGGCCCGTAATGATGCTCGTCTTGGGCCGCAGGGGAGCGAACGATCTCCAGATGGTATCCTTGCCCCAGGTGCCTTGCCCTTGCTTGAACGTGTACTTGTCCCCGGTGCCAATCGGCGTCAGTTCATCCATCGGGAGACCATTGCCGGCAGAGATACAAATCAGTCTAGGGGTTCCGGCTTCCGTGGCAGCCCTCGCCTTTCGCGACCGCAGCGTCTCCAGAATGGGCAGGCCCATCATCAACGCTGCTCCGGTACCTCCCAGAAATCCCCTGCGGCTAAAAAGGTCGAGGCGAGTGCCGAATCGATTCAGTGTTGCCATGGCCTTTAGCGCTCCTTCTCGTAAGATCCTGTTGCGGATTTCTTCGACGCGGTCACAAGCCAGCTCCGGCACGCATGCGGAGGGATTTACCCGTGGCCACCGCGGTGATCGCCTTGGGCAGCGTTTCGCTGTTGCCGGACATGCGGCTGGCGGCAGCGCCGGGTTCGATATTTATTTCTCTACGCGTCCGGCGGTGAACGCGCAGTGGGAAGCGCCGGCATCGGTCCCCGGGATCAACACCGCCGATGACGAACTGGACCCCTCCGTCGCGGCGGGCGGGTTGCTGCTCTTTTTTACGCGGCATCCGCCCGCCACCGTTGACGCAAACATCTACTGGTCGGCGCGTCGGTCCACAACGGAGCCCTGGTCGCCGGCCGCCCCGCTGGCCAGCGTCAACTCCCCGTCGTTCGACTCCGACGCCTCCCTGTCGCCCGACCTCAGCTACATCATGTTCTCGTCGACGCGTACCGGGAACGGCGAGATCTACGAGCGCACGCCCTGCCTTGAACGGGGACAGGAAGGATTCGCTTTTCAAGAGCCGGCCCTCGGTCCGCGCGTGAGGACCAGACTTGCGCCGCGGATCGTGTGGTGTCTCTCGTGGCCGCACCAAAGATCAAGGCCCTCGGTGCCCGTACCCAAGCTGCTTCCTGTTGCAGCGGGGTGGGTGCCATCGGGACCGGCGCGTCCGCACCGCGATGCGGGCGGAGACGCCGCGACGCCGGTCGGCTTCAGCGCGTGCGGTTGACGAGCACGTGCACCTCGGGTGGAACCGGATAGGCGGCGGCCAGATCCACGCGTCCATCCTCGTCAAAGTCTGCGGCCGCGATCGACCAGTGCGCTTCGGGCAGGTCAGGGCCGAGTTGGAACCAGCGGTCGTCGGTCCCCATCAGCAAGCCCGGATTGGATGTCGTCGACAACGCGAGGTCTTGCCGGCCGTCGCCATCGAGGTCGGCCACGACCGTCCCGCTGACATAGAAAGTTCGCGTCACCAACGCCTCGGGGTCGCGCCCCGTGAGCAGCTGTAAGTGGCCTCGGCCGTCGTTGACGTGCACGCTGAGAAATGCGTTCGTGAACACGACGTCCAGATCCCCGTCGTCGTCGAGGTCCGCCACCGCCGGGCCACCCCCACCGGCAAGCTCGGTGGGAGAGGAGAAGGTCGTAGCGTCCGGCCCACGTAAGAACACGCCGGACCCCGAAGTCCCTGACACGACGAGATCGTCCCAGCCGTCACCATCCAGATCGGCGAGGGCGATTCCGTCTGGGTACGGGAAAGCGTAGGTTCCCATGTCCATGAGCGTGCCGTCCCCCATATTTCGATGGATGGTGACGTTGGAGATACCGGCGGCAACCACGTCGATCCGCCCGTCGCGATCGACGTCCCGAAGTACGAGCGGAACGTTCGTCGGCGCGAGAACGTTGGAGATCATGTGTGCGACCGGCGCACCCAGCATTCCGCCGAGCTGGCCGAGCAGCACAACCAGCTCGGTACGGTCGGGACGGGCCAGCACGACGTCGGCGGCGCCGTTGCCGTCCATATCGCCGGCGACAATGGCGGCAGTGGTGCCGAGCTGGATCTGCTGACGTTGGGCAAAGCTACCGTCGCCGCGGCCGCCGAAGACGGTGAGCCGTCCGGAGTCGCTGGCCGCGGCGATGTCCAGATGACCGTCACCGTCGAAGTCCGCCGCCGCAAGGCTGGTCCTGATGCCGTTCACCGACAGCGACGTCACCTTCTGGAATGAGACCTCGGGCCGCGGCTGATTGCGTCCACCGCCGCACCCGAGCAGTAGCGCAAGCGCCGCCACCCACCCAGCTAGACGATCGGTCCTCATGCCACAATCTTGGACCACGTGGGATCGTATGGTTACACATATTGTCTAAACATGATTGTCGCTTGCACATTTACAATTGCCTCGCCTCCCCACTGGGGCAGGTCGCATGTGCTGACGCGCATGACTGACGACTGGGCGTCGGCCTCGGCCGCCTGAGCCGCGGCGTCTACGCCTCCCGCTGGCGCGACGACTTCAGGGCGCGCACCAAACGCGAATCGTGGCGTCGGAGCCGGCCGTCGCCAGGCGCCTGCCGTCCGCCGAGAAGGCGAGGGCGCCGATGGAGCCTGTGTGACCCACCAACGGCGTCGCGGCGGCACCGTCGGCGACGCGCCAGATTCGCACCACCGAATCCGAGAACCCGGCGGCGACCCAGCTGCCGTCGGGGCTGAACGATACCGCGTAGCCAGGTTTCGCCGGACTCGTGAACACGCCACGGGGCGCCCCATCCGTCACCTGCCATAGCCGAACGGTGCCATCGGCGCCGGTGGTGGCCAGCGTGCGTCCGTCGGACGTGTACGCGATCGCGTACGTGCCGCCGGCGTGGGCAACAAATCGCAGGGGCGTTCCCGGATTCGCCGCCAGCGACCGCACGGTCAGCTCGCCGTCAACCGCGCCGCTGGCCAGCGACGTGCCATCGGGCGAGACCTCCACGCTGGCGACATTCGTGGCGTTGTCACTGAACGCCGGACCGGCGGTGAGCGACGGCAGCGTGTAGGTCAAGATCGTCTTTGGATACATCATCGCCGCCAGCAGCGTTCCGTCCTTCGACGTGGAGATGCGCCCAGCACCTGACGCGATCTGCGTGACAACCTGCCCGTCGCTGGTCGTGCGCACGAACATACCCGCGCCAGACACCGCGAAGGTCGAGCCGTCGCCCAGGAATTCCGCCACCGACGGAAAGGCGCCCCCCACCACGTCGCGGGCGTGTGTCCCGTCCGCATTCCACAGGTGCACCTTGGTGTCGTAACCGGCGCTGGCCAGCAACCCACTGGCGGAGTACGAAAGCGAGGCCACGATGTCGAAGCCCGGCGCGCGCCAGACTTCGGCGCCGTCGGAGAGCTGGGTGACTACCACAGCCTGACCGCTGGTGGTGCTGTTCAGCGCGCTGATGACGCGCGTCCCGTCGGGCGTGATCGCCAGGCCCTCGATGAACTGGTTCGGGAAGGCGACCTGTCGCACGCGCATTCCCGTCGCGACGCTCCAGAACGAAATCGACCCGGTGCCGTTGGCGACGACGGTCGCGCCGTCGGGTGTGTACAGGAGCCGCGAGGCCCCGCTGGGATAGCTTGTGAACGTCATCGCGTCGGTCCCGTCAGCGACGTTGACGATCTTCATGACGGTTCCCGCCACCAGCGCCATCGTCCTGCTGTCCGGTGCGAACGCGGCCGGCGGTCCACCCAGGTTGGTGAAGTTGAACGATCGGACCAATTGCGCGTCGCTGGCCCGCCACAACGTGATCTGGCCGGCGCTGTCGATGATGTCGCCACCGACGTATCGTTCGCCGCCGCTGGCCAGCCACTGCCCGTCGGGCGAGAAGGCAAGGGTGCGGCCGGCCTTGTAGTGCCCGAAGGTCGCCACCATTCCACCGTCGCTGGCGCGCCACAACCGGCCGGTGCCGTTGTTCGCGATGCTCGCGAAGGTCGCGCCACCAGGGGCGAAGCGGACACTCATGATCTGCGTCGCGTGTGCAGCAGGCACGGTCCACGTCAACGCGCCGTCGGGAAGGCTCCAGCGCCGCAGGCTGCCATCTTGCCCTCCCGCAACGACGCTGTTCCCGTCGGGCGCGAAAGACGCCGCGAACAGGGCGACACCCGGCGCGACCAGGGTACGCACATCGGAGCCGTCGCTGGCGCGCAGGATCTTCACCTGGCCGCCGTTGGCGGCGACGGCAATCAGAGTCCCGTCCGTCGACAGCGAGATCTCGTGCGGAAAACCGAGCCCCAGTGTCTGGCAAAGCTGCATCGTTGGGCCGGTGGTGGTGCCCCCGCTTCCACCCGCGCCCTGGCCACCAGCGCCGCCCTGACCGCCGCGGCCGCCACTCCCGCCGATCACACCACCCTGGCCCCCGCTCCCCGCGACCTGCCCACCGCGCCCCCCGAACCCACCGCTGTTCACGCCACCGCTTCCACTTTGACCGCCCGAGCCGGTCGTCCCGCCGCCGCTGCTTCCTCCGCTGCCGGCGCCGCCGCTGCTGGCGCCTCCGCCGCCGGCGCCGCCGCTGTCGCCGACGGTGCTCCCTCCGCTTTGCCCCATGGCACCGCCCGAGTTGTTGGCACCACCTGTCCCGGCCGCGCCGTTCTGGCCAGCATTGCCCCCAACCTTTCCGCCACCACCACACCCCACGATCACCAGAAGCAACACCCTGACGCCAAGCTTGCGCATATGGCCGCCAATATTACCCGGTCATCGGCAACCTCCGGAACCATGGCCCAAAGTTTATGCCGCTGCGTTTTGCTTGCGGGCGGACGCGCATGTCGCGATCCCGTCGCGGTCTTGTCGCGCCGGTCGGCGGCAAACCGCACCGGACCGTTGTGTATGGTTGTTGCAGAACTGGTTTCCGACATGCCCGCACCCCCTCGCTCGCCCGCCATCATTGTTGCTGCGTTTGCCCTGATGGCCGGCGGTTGCGGCACCGCCACCATCGTTCGGCACGGCGGTCCTCCGCTGCAGGCCAGCATCGATCGGTCCGACGCCCAGGCCCTGTACGTCACCAGCGACGAGGGCGCGCGCTACCGGATCGAAGGTCGCGATGTTGTCTCCGTCGACCATCCGGGGAATCTGGGCGTCGGGGTGGCGCTGTTGGGACTCGCGGTGGCATCGCTCGCCGCGTTCATTGCCCTCGATCCTCCCGATGATCCGGAACGTGGATCGGGTTTCGTCGCCATTCCTCGCCTCATGGCGCTCACCGGGCTGGTGATCTGCCTGCCGTCCGGCATTGTCCTCGCAGGTACCAACTTGAGATCGCGGAGCGCGGCGGGCTCGTTGGTCTTCCCGGCCGCGCCTGCCCCAGGCGGGGGAACGCCGCCGTGAGATCGGTGGGCGCGCTCTTCTGGTCGCTCTGTCTGCTGGTCTCCTCGGCGTGCGCGACGTGCGCGACCATCCGAACGCCGCATGATCCGCCCATCGAGGCGCGCATCGTCGGTTCCGACGCCGATGGGCTCGATGTCGAGACCGAAGCCGGCGACAAGACCCGCGTCCCGCGCGCGGGGATCGTCGACATCGACCACCCAGGCAAGTCGCTGGTTCTCGCTGGCCTGTGCATCGTGGCCCTGGTGTACATCTCCACCGCCGCCGAGCAGATGTCGACCGGCGAGGCTTTGCTCACCAACGGCATCCTGGGCGCACCAGGCCTGACGATGATCGCCTGGGGCGGAACCAGTTACGTCCGCTCGAGACGGGCGAGTGCCGCGTTCGACCGCGAGTCCTCTCACATCCGCCTCCGCGCGCTGCCCCCCGACCGTCCTTACTTGCCCCCACCGACGTGGTCCGCTCCCCCAATTTCGGACGGCGGCGCGCCTCCGGAACCCGTCCCCCGATGAGCCGCGTCGTTTGACCGATCGGTCGGTCGCGTTGCGAGCGGCAGCTCACGCCCCAAAGGCCCGTTTCCACGGCGTCTTACGATCGCGTCGGATTCTCGGCTTGTCGGGACCACCACGCGAACACCAGGCCGGTTGCCAGGGACTGCAACACGGCGGGCACGACGGCCAGTGGTCCCATCATTGTCGGCGAGCGAAGGCCGACGGCCGTGGTCGTCCATATCCATGCGAGAAGACTGGTCGCTAGAAGTACGACGATCCACAAGCCAGACGCCCGCACGCGTCCGCGCAGCAGGGACCACTGGGCCGATCCCAGCAACGCGCCACCAAACAGGGTCCCAATCAACAATCCAGCGCCGCCCGCACCGGCAACGCCCAAGGCGCCTCCGGCCACGGTGGTAACGGCAATCCACACGGCGTCGATGCCCATCGTGCGTCGCAAGAGAATCCATTCGACAACGCCCAACAGTCCACCGCGCAATAGGCCGACGACAAGAAGCGCCAACGTCCATCGCCCT
>JANOJB010000011.1:0-24040 GCA_031407985.1 Pseudomonadota bacterium
GGAAAGGACACGTATCGACGACCAAGACCGGCGTCGTGCGGTCCGTGCCGCTGGTCGCCGAGCTGGCGGTGATGCTTCGCGACACCGGGCGCGGCTGGTGGCGGCGCAGCATCCGGAACTCACCGAAGGGTGGGTGTTCCCGGACGAGGGCGGTGGTCTTCTTCGGAAGAACTACCTCCGTCGCCCGCTGGAACGCGTGGTGAAGCGCGTCGGCATCACGAGGCGGTTCACCGTCCACGGATTCCGGCGCACGTTCAACAACCTCGCGCGCCAGGTGGCGGGTGAGATCGTCACGCGATCGATCACGGGTCACGTCACGCAGGCGATGACCGAGCACTACTCGCACGTAGGGCGCGAGGAGAAGCCGGCCGCGGCTGGAAGCGTGGTGCGGCTGGTGTTCGCTGGTCGGGATGCCGCAGGTGGGGGATCAGGTGGGGGATCGAAAAAAACGGATGATCCGACCGATCAGACAGCGTCGCGTAACCCTGCGTAACCAAACTCGGTGCGAGGAAGAGGACTTGAACCTCCACTCCTTTCGGAACCAGATCCTAAGTCTGGCGCGTCTACCATTCCGCCATCCTCGCGATGGATTCTGCCGGGGCGCAACTATAGCCGTGGAATCACGGTGCGGGTCAAGAACCGCGCGCCCCTACTTTCGTGAGCCTCGACGCCACCTTCGCGGCGCAGTGTCTTGTATGAAGGGCGTGAAGGGACACCAGCGACGATCTGCGTGGGCACGGGCGGTGGCACCGGTGGCACGTCGAGCACAGGCGGCGTCGGGACCGGCGGCGCCGTAGCAGGCACCGGGGGTCAGACCGCGACAGGAGGTGGACAAGGTGGAGGCGCCGGCGCGCCAAACGGCGGCAGCTCGGGGGCGGCCCGCGGCGGGCTTCCTTGCGGCGCGCCGACGTCGACCTGCACATGCATCGGCTTTCATCCACCCGCCGATCATCCGGCCGCAGCTGACTACGACGTCGCCACCGCCGGCATCGTTGTCGACAAGGTTTCGGGTCTGACCTGGCGTCGATCACCGATTTCGAAGCCCGCAACGGCAATTCCAACTTGATGAGGCCGGTTCGCTGCGTGCGATCCGCGCCAGCGTCCACGGTGGATCGTACGACCGGTTTGACCTGGCAGAAGAGACGATCGCCCCAGGCCCTCGACTGGACCGCTGCCAAGAGCTACTGCACGGGCCTTGGGTCAGGACACTGCGTGATCATCATCGACCTTCGACAACACTGCCGATTTTGCTGTTTTTGCAACAAATAGCTCACTCATCCGACAGGGTATGGGGAGCGAGAACCATTTCCATCCTGCGGCAGCAACTCGTCCTGATCACGTTGATGACAATTGGCGTGCCCCCAGGGGCGCACGCCCAGGCGGCGCCCGACGGCGGGTCTCCACGGGTGCTCGGCCCCCTCGAGCAGGAGTCGGTCAACGACGCGCTCTCCAGCCTGGGCGTCTCGATTGATCCTGCGCCGCAAGGAAAGCCCGTTGGCCGCATCCAGGTCGTGAGCCAATCCGTATTCTCGCGGCGCGATGGACCGTTTCAATGGCTCAATCTGTTTCACCGCACCACGCGTGCCGTGGTGCTCGAGCGCGAACTCCTACTGGGGCCCGGTGATCCGTACGACGAGGCACTGATCGCGGAGAGCACGCGCCGGATCCAATCGCCGCCGCCCTTCACGATTGCGGGGCAGCAACTGTTCCAACCCGACCTGACCAGCGTGGTCGCCATCTTACCGGTTGTGTCTCCAAGCCCAGATCGCGTCGATCTGTTGCTGGTGACGCGCGATCTGTGGAGTCTGCGCTCGAATGCGGAGTTCGAATTCCAACAGAACGCGCTGACCCTGTTCCAGCTGTCCCTGTCCGAGAACAATCTGTTCGGCTGGCGCAAGTCCGCGTCGGCCCGTTTCGGTTTCGACCAGGGAGCCTACAAATATGGTCCGTCGTACGTCGATCCGAACATCCGCGGTACACGCCTAACGTTGTGGGCGTCGGCGACCCTGCATGCGTCGCGCGAGACCGGCCGCTACGAAGGGGACGACGAGATGGTGTCGCTGCACCGTCCGCTGTACGCGCTGTCCAGCCGGTGGGGCGCGGGCGTCGACGTTATCCACCAAAACGTCGTTCCACGGGTGTTCCAAGGTAACGGATTGCGGCTTGTCGATTTGGCCGCCACGCCCGACCCGGAGCGCATCCCGTATGCGTACCGGCGGCGGAGCGTCACCGTCGACGCGAGTGTGGTTCGCTCGTTCGGCAAGACGGTCGTCCATCGCGCGACACTCGGCTACTTGCTCGACCAGAGACGTTCCGAGGTGCTGTCCGATTTCCCGGGCGACGCGGCGGTCGCGCGGCTGTTCCTCGACGAATGGGCGCCGAATACAGAGCGGCGGTCGGGACCGTACGTCGGCTACGAGGCGTTCACGCCCCGCTACGCCGTGCTGCGCGACCTGGGCACATTCGACTTGCGCGAGCACCGCCAGGTCGGATTCTTGTTGCGGTTGCGGTTGTCCGACAGCCTACCCGCGCTGGGCGCCGATTTTCGCGCGTCGAGCGTCGGCGCGACGGCGGGCTTCGCGCATGCCCCCGGCGGGGGCTACGTCTCCGGCACGGCTGGCGCTTCGGCACGCCTGCGGCACGGCGACGGACGTTTCATTGACCAAACGGCGGGCCTGGCTGTCTACGCCGCGACGCCGCTGGTCGGCGGCCTGATCCGCATCGTCGCGGCCGTCGAGGTGGACGGCAAGCGCGCCGACACGTCCCATACGCCGTTTGTGCTTGGCGGCGCGAGCGCCCCGCGTGGTTACCAGATTGGCGAACTCAATGGAGCCGGCGCTTTGCGCGGTTACCAGGTGGGCGAGTTCATCGGCACCATCGCGTTCGCCGGCCACATCGAGGTCCGGACAGCCGCGCGCGCGGTCGGGTCGCAGCGGATCGGGGCGCTGGCGTTCTACGACATCGGGCACGCGGCGCGGACACTGTCGGAGCTGGCTCCTCGCCATGACGTCGGCGTCGGGTTCCGCTGGCTGATCCCGCAGGTCAACACGTCGATCGTCCGCATCGATTGGGCGGTACCGCTGCAGGACGGCGTCGTCACGCGCATGGGAATGCCCGGTCGCTTCTCGGCCGGCTTCCAGCAAGTTTTCTAGTCATCAGGGGGAGGCCTCCTGAAGTCGGGGTAGGAGCACGCTGCGGGGAAACCGATCGGCGAACGCCGCGATGGCGCGGCGCGCTTCGTCGGCATGCCCGGAGCCTGCGAGCGATCGAACGCGCAATGCCTCCCGATCCTCGGCCAAGCGCCCGTTCGGGAACTGTCGCGCATGCTCGGCCACCAGTGCCCGCGCGCCCTGAAAGTCCCCGCCCGTATACGCAACCTGGGCGCGCTGAAGCAGGGCCAGCTCGGCTGCATAGGATTCTTGGGCCGATATCGGCCGTCCTGCACGCGGCTTCGCTTTCGCGATTGGGTGTGGAACGGCGCCCGGATCCGCTGTCGGACGATCGCGCCGTGTGGAGCGCGCGTCCGGGACCGCGCGCGGGCTCGACGGAGGAGTGGGTTCAAGACGGTGGAGGGCCCGGCCGCGAAGGGCGAGCGCCGCACCCGTCGCGCCGAGGGCCAAGGCCAGCGACGCCGCCACGGCGAGCCACCGCCCGCGCGCGATCGAACCGCGGTCGCCGGCGCGAACGCGGGCGCGCCGGACGCTGCCGCCGCGATGGTCGCGCGCGCGCGCGCGAGGGCCCGTGTGCGGACGACGTCCGGCAGGCGCCGGACGATCCTGCCGCGTTCCAGAAGATCCTGTAGCGAGGGATCCAACCGATCTCCGTCGCGGCTCATGCGGACACCCCCTCCTTCGACAGCCGCCGCACTGCCGCGGCCAGCTCTTTGCGCCCCTTCCGGAGCCTTGCATACGCCCCGAAGCGACTGATGGACAAACTCGTTGCGACGTCGGCGATGGCCACGCCGTCGAGTTCGTGCATCACGAGAACGGCTCGACGCACCAGCGGCACGCGTTCGAGAGCGGCCATCAAGAGCGCAAGCGACTCCTTGTCCTGCACCAACCCTTCCGGACCGACTCTGCGCTCCTCCACCTCCAAGGCGGCGTGCGGGATCTCACGTACTCGCCGCCGCCGGTGGGCGCAGACGACCCGGAACGCCACACCGAACAGGTAGGGGCGTATCGGGCGGGTGGTGTCCAGGTTGGACCAGTTCCGGTGGAGCACGACGAAGACCTCTTGCGCGAGATCCTCGATCTCTCTCGCGTCGGCGCCAAGTCGTCGCAGCGTCGCGAAAAGGTAATCCAACTCGCTGTCGAACGCATCGAGGCACGTGCCCGACGCGGAGTCGACCGGGGTAGCGTGGACGAGGCGGAGGTACCCCATGGGATAAGTAATACTGTGCTGATGGCACGAGTTGTTCATCGAAATCTTACGCCGATGTCGATGCCGACAAGCGCGGCGATGTGCGGCATGACCCACACGGGCATGGCGTCCAGCGTGACGATGCCGCGGGTAAGCAGCACAAGGCCGTCGGCGCGTGCGCTGACGTAGGCGTGACTCCCGAGCCCCTTCGACGCGGCGAGGCGGAGGCCCGTTTGAAAGAGGAGGCCGGACGACGTCGCGGGAAAGTCCACCCCCGTACCAACCACGCGAATCTGGCCGGCCTTGGCCAACAGGCAGGCGCTCAACCACGTTCGCGAGCCGCAACCCCCAAGCCCGACGAACAGAAGCCGCTCGGAGAAGCCCGATCCATCCGGCCGATCCAGCGCCAAGGGAGTGCTCATCTCGGCCGAAAGCTCGACCCCGACGCGCGACCACGCCACGGTCGCGAACACGCGCCCCAGGACCGCCATGCCTGGTGACAGTCCGACTCCCGCGGATGCGCTGGCCCCCACCGCGATCGAAGGTCTGGAATCAGCGCCCAAGGCCGGGGCTTCTTGTGCGTCGTCCGCGGGCGGCGAAACGGGAACGGCACCTGCCCGCGGTGAAACGGCTGCTGCTGTCGCCGTCTGATCGACGGTGGGCGGCGCGGCCGCGGGTGGCGCTCCGGATGGAACCGACGTTGCGGTCATGAGCTGAATCTGCAGGGCGAGAGCGAACCCCATCGCCCGAACGAGCTGGCCGCAGTCGTGGCTCCGCGACGGAAACGTCCGCTCCCCTACCCATCCTCCCTCGGCATTTCGCCATTCAAGCCGCCCCTCGAGAGCCGGTCCGGAGGACTCGATTCGAATGACCACCCGCTCGGACACCTTTGGCCGAAAAGGGCTGTACCCTAGCCGGCCCGCGACGACGGCCTCGAAATCGGCGGCGGTGGGACAGCCCGGCGCAGCGACGTAGTCCAACTGCGCTGCCGGGCCTCCGTTTTGCGCGGCGGTCACCGGCGGTACCGTGGTCGCGACAAGAACCAGCACTGTGGCGGCAGCGAGCCCACACCTGCGTACGAGGTCCACGATTTTCATCCTGCACGAATTGATTCGGCCTCACAACGATTGGCGTGAACAAGGCGCGGACTGCGGACAGTTAACTGGTGATCACATGGGCTATTCGCGCCCCATTACAGGCTGAATGAAAAGAGCCGCTGCTGCTTTTGGTCCCGACCTGCAGGCGCTTCTGGAGCGCGGTCGGAGCATGCCCCGGTTGCCGGACCTTGTCCGGGTGCGGGTGCTGGCGCGCGCGCGCGTCGCCCCGATAGGGGCTTCCGAGTCCGCGCCGCCGATTCTGGAACGAGCGCGCGGCATGCGGCTGTTCTTGGCGATTTCGGCGGCGTGGATTGCTGGAGCGGTCGGGGCGGCCGTCGGTGCGACGGCCGTCCTTCGCGGTCGTGCCGCCGAGACCTCGGCTCTGGTGGGTCGGTCGAGCTTTGATGCGGTCACGCATTCACGCATTCACCCGCCTGCTCCTTTCAAGGTCACGTCGCCGATCCATCGGCCACCGATCTCGACGACCGAGGCCCGTCGCCAGCGTCGGTCGGCCACCACCCGCGAATCGTATCCCGCCGAGATGGATCTGCTTTCACGTGCTCAAGCGGCGTACGTGGGGCGGGACTTTTCGGGCGCGCTGGTGCTGGTCGCGGAGCACGGTCGCCGGTTCTCGAACGGGCGGCTCGGCGAGGAACGAGAGGCGCTGCGCGTACGGTCGTTGGCGGACGCGGGGCGCGCCGCAGACGCGCGTCGCGCAGCCATTGCGTTCGCGTCCCGGTTTCCGCGTAGCGTCTTTCTGCCGCACCTTCAAGAAGATGCAAGCGCCGCGCAGTAAAGGAACCGGGGCGACGTCGGACCCGGCGTATGCAGGGCCGGTCCCCGACCCGAACCGGCGGCGCGGGGTGAGACCGACCCGCTACCAGAGCAGGGTCAAACCCACGTTGACGAAGTTTACGTTCTGGTGCTTCGACTCGCCCAGCATAGTGTCGGGGTTGAGTAGCTGGTACCACTGGTATTGCCCTCGGAAGTATTCGAGCGCCAGGACCAACGTGTCCGAAAACATCCGGTAGTAGCCAACCGATAGACCAAGCTGTTGCTTCGCCGGAGGCTGACTGGAAAATACGCCGTTGGTAGGCGCGGTCATTGCGTCCTCGGCAGCCGTTGTCTTGATCTGCGTGATACCGCCACCGGCCGCGAGCTTGTTGGCGCCGAACGTGACCGACGCGATGGCCACGGCTCCCTGCGTCCCACGCAGAACACCGGAGTTATCCGCAAACAACGGGTGGTTCTCCATCGGCACGTAGATACCGAGACCCTTGCCCTTGTAGGCCGACCCTCCCAATGCCAGGGGCCCAGCTTTGACCATCAGGCCGCCCGACACGCCGTTCGCGTCGACGGTCAACGTGTTGCTGGCGTTCTGATTGGTTCCGATCCGTTGCCAGAGCACCTCTGCCCAGGCGCGAAAGACCTCGCGGAATCGGAACGAAATCTGGCCTTCAACGCGGGGATAGGGCGTCCTGTCGTAGTTCCGTTCGGCGACCGACGCGGGGTCGTAGGCACCGATCGCAAGCTCTAATCCCCCGAGGCTCGGTGTCGTGTAGACGATCCCGGGATTGAATGACGGGAACAGCAGGCCATGGCCCGCGTATCCGCAAGAGGCGACCGGCGCGACGATGACGCCGCAGGGGAAGCCCATCCCGTAAGCGTGCTGGACATCGTAGTCCATCAAGATACCGCCCCGTCCAAACAACGCCAGGTTGCGCCCAAGCGTCAGGCTGCCAAATCCGCCCTCGATCTTGATGTAAAGCTCGCGGGTGTCGACGCCGGGCCGATCGGTCTTCTCGCGCTTCTCGGCAAGTGCGACCCACAGCGCGAACCGGCCCGTGACCTTCACGGTATCGGTGAGGGGCTTGGCCAGGTTGAAGCCAAACACGTTGGCGATGAACCCGCTGCGGATACGCGTCGACCGAATCGACGTCGAGCCCGTCGCGTACCGGTCGTTGACACCACCGTTCCATTCGGGGATCCCGGCCGGCTGAGCCTCTCCGTTCATGAAGCTCACGAATGTGTTGAGCCGACCGTCGAGCGACAGCGTCCAACCCTTCGCGTTCTTGAGCGGGATTTCTGCCCGGGCGGGACCACTCCACATGAAGATCGTCGCTGCAATCGCGGCTCCCAAGATGGGGCTACGCCACGACAAAGTCAGGCGGCTAGGGCCGCCGTTCGCCAATCGAACGTCGTTCAGAGGCTTTCTCCTTTTTGGACCGCGAGAGAACGAGCCCTACTTCATCCGGTGGACGGCCCAAAGGATGCCCTGGTGAACAAGCTTCCTGAAGTCCGCCTCAGCGAAGACCTTCTTGTTGTGGCCGCGAATCGTGTAGAACATGCGGCCGCCGCCGCTGATGTCGTGCGTCCAGATCACCGGCCGCATGTCGCTGCTGAGCTTGCCGAGGATCGAGTACCCCGGCAACGTCTCGGGATTCCGGTTCATGTAGTACCACTCATCCGTCGTGCTCCAGGGATTCTTGATCCCACGAATGACGGGGTTATCAGCCGAGAGCGCGGCCGCCTGGATGACGACCGTTCCCGCGGTGCCGTCTCCGTCGTGGCTGTTGAAATAGCCACCCACCGTGTCCTGGAACCACTTCCACTTTCCAGTCTTCTCGAAGTCGGTCGCGGAGTGCACGCCACCCCAGGCGCCGCCCGATTCCATGAACTTCTGGATGGCGGCCATACCCGCGGTCCCATTGACGCCGCCGGAGCTGAACACCGTCCCAGTCGGGTTCATCCAGAAAATGATCTCGTAGTTCTTGAGATTGGCCTCGCTGAAGTCGGACAGATCGTCCTTCGCGATCGTCACGGTGAATTGGCTGCCCGGAACCGCGCCGGCCGGGAGCATCGCGTCCGAAGTCTTGCCGAGATCCATCAGCATGGTTTGGCCGGTCATGATCGAGTCATGCGCGAACTCGAGGCACTTGCTGAGGACCAACATCTTGAACGGTCCGCTACGCAGATCGCCGGTCGCGACGGAGCCGCCCGTGCCAGCAGGCGTTCCGCCCGTACCGGCGCCGCCCGTACCCATCGCCCGGCCCCCCGAACCGCCGGTCGATGCCGCGGTGCCACCCGTGCCAGTCGAGCCGCCCGACCCCACGCCGCCCGTGCCCGTGGGGTCGATGTTGCCGCCGCCAGTTCCGGTAGCCGTCGTGCCCCCGGACTGGCCAGCACTGGTTCCGCCGCTGGCGGAGCCCTGGCTGCCACCGGTCCCCGCGGAGACAACCATGCCGCCGGAGCCCTGGTTGCCACCGGTCCCCGCGGAGGTGACCATGCCGCCGGAGCCCTGAACAGACATCGAGCCGCCCGAACCGGTCACGACCATCTGCGACCCGTCGTTGCATGCCAAGCCTGCCAACGCACACAGCACACTTGTTCCGAACGCCAGTGATTTCATGGGGGACAACCTCCGAGTTGATTCGACGGCCTGGGGGAGCGAAGCGGGTGGCCCCTGGCGCAGACCTCTAGTCGCTGTTCACCGTATCCAAACTGGATCCAGCACGTGGTTACTGTCCGTATCCGAACGTTTGTGGCATTGCAGGGACAGTTAATTTGCAGAGTCGCGTAATTCATACGTTATTCATTTGGGCCGCCGGCCGGGACGAAGTCGAACGCGACGCTGATCCGCGTCCCGCCTGCGTCGAACGGAATCGTGCGGTGATAAAAATACGAGGGGAACAACACCAGCAGCCCCTCCTTCGGGCGAACCCGCAAGACCCGCGGTTCGAGACGCGAGGGAAACCCGCGGTCGGGCACCCCGAACTCGAGCCAGGCGTCGGGACCGTCGCCCGTGCGCACCGCCTCTGGAAGCTGCGGGTAGTACACGCCGGACAACCAGGCTTCGGGATGAATGTGCGGGATCTGGTGCCCGCCCCGTTGGAGCACGACACACCACATGTTGAAGAACCCGGCCGCGGGGCGGCTTGACGAAAACGGGTGCCCGGGGATATCGGCCAGCGACCGCCAGTAGCCCCCCACCGCCGCTCGCAGCGTCGCTTCGAAGGCCGCGACCGGGCCGCGGGGAGACGCAAGCAGCGATCCCGAATGTAGCCCACCGGAGGTCGCGTGGCTGCCCGGGGAGGCCACCAAGCTTCGGTGCGCCGCCGCGTGCCCGGCCAGCGCGCGGTTGAAGGCCCCCAGATCGGCGAACCCGTCGGGCACGGGAAGGTCGGCGCGCGCGACGAAGCGATCGTAGTCAAGCAAGCGATCCACAGCCGCGACGTCGCCGAGTGCCATGCGGGCAAGCACCTCGAGGGCCAGCGCGCCAGCGTGGCCGGGACGCCGCCGCAAGTAGGCCTTCGCGGCGGCTGACGCCTCCCCGGCTACGCCGCCTTCGAGGAGCGCGCGGCCATGGCCGCAGGCGATCATCGGGTCGTCAGGCGCGAGAGCCCGCGCCCGGCTAAGCGCTGTCGCCGCGTCCGCGTAGCGACCGAGCTCGCGCAGCGCGAAGCCGAGCCCGGCGAGCGCCGGGGCCAGTTCCCCGTGCCGCGCGATGCAGGCCTCGAGGCAGTGGACGGCCGCCGCGGCACGACCGCGACGCACGTCAAGCGTGGCGCGATTGATGATCACCATCGGTTCGTCGGGCGACGCGGCAAGCGCGGCCGCGAACGCCGCGTCGGCGTCGGCCCAGTCGCGGCGCTCCATCAACGCCGCCCCCAGATCGTTGTGGCCCTGCCAGTCGCCCGGCGCGAGCGCCACGACGCGTCTCCAGGCCTCGATCGCTCCGGGCACGTCGCGCACGCTTTGAAACCGGCGCGCGATCCCCCGCCAACCCTCGACCTGGTCGGGCGCAGACAACTGAGCTACGTCAGGTGTTTCGTCGTGGTTCGTCGGCGTGTCCCCTGTCCATGAACCGGCTCACCCCGTGAGTCCGCTGAGCGGTCCCTTGCAGAAGGCCGGGTCGCCAAAGATGTTGTTCATGTTGTTCACGGTGGGCGTCACGCCCATCGCGTTCGCGATCGAGACCAACAGGTTGTTCATGGAGGTGCCGTTCGGGAACTTGATGTAGCGGCCCGTCTTGAAGTACCCCGCCGCCGATCCCAGAATCGCCAGCGGGATGCGCGTGTGGGAGTGAGCGGGGCCAATCCCGAGCTCGTTGACCCACAGAATGACCGTGTTGTCGAACAGCGTCCCGGGCCCTTCGGGGATCGCCTTCAGCTTGGTGATGAAGTTCGAAATCTGTTGCGCGTACCACTGGTTGATGACCGTGAGCTTGGCCTCCGAGTCGTTCTCCGACCCATAGTGCGAGATCTCGTGGTGTGATTCGCTGAACGCCTTGCCGTTGAAGTTGATCCAACTCATGACGACGTCGCTCCGTGACGGCGCCATGATCAGGCTTGCGACGCGCGTGATGTCGCAGGACAAGGCACCGACCATGATGTCGAGGTGAGCGGTGATGATCTCGGGGAAGCTCTTGTCGTTCGAAGCGTTGATCTGCTCCATTCCCGAGTTGTTGGCGGTGACCGTCGAGGTCTGGGTGACGGTCGGCTTCGTAGGTGGCTTGCATGACACAGGCTGCGTCGTGGTCGTCGTCCCCATCTTTCCGAGCCGCATTTCTATGTCGCGCACCGCGGCCGCATGCGTCTGCAGCTTCAGGGCATCGTCGCTGCCGACCTTGGCGATCAGCGCGTTCAGCTCCACGAGCGCGTTGTCGAGGACGCTCTTCCTGCGGCTGGCGAGCCGCATCGCCGCCGCCGCGGTCTGCGACATCCCCCCGAACACGCGATCGAAGGCCCGCTGCGGGTCATCCTCGGGGGCCACCGGGTCGGCCGGCCCCTTGTACGACATGCGTGACCACAGGTTCCCCGCGAAGCGCTTACCGGCCAATTCCAACGACCCGAGCTGCGTGCTCTTGCCGACGGTCTGCGCGACGAGTTGATCGATGGAAATGTTGTCCGGCCAGCCGCTGCCCGGACCGCCCATCCCGGCGACGAACTGCTCCCCGCTCTGCAGCTTCTTCCCGGTCAACAAGCAGCCCATCCCGACCCCGTGCGCGTCACCCGTGGATGCACTGGCGGCCTGCATGTCGACGTTGTCCAGGACGATGAGGTCCTTCTGGTGCGTCATGATGGGCGACATGATTGACCCGGGCATGAAGGTGCCCGTGTCCCCCGGCCCGAAAAAGTTGCCTGGGATCGTTCCGTTGGGGCTGAACAACACGACCAGTCGTTTGGGATATGTGGCGTTCTGGGCGAGCGCGCGCGGGGCCACCGCGCCGTTGAGCAGCGGCAGCGCCAAGGCACCGCCGCCGGCGCCGCGCAGAAACACGCGCCGCGAAACCGGGGAAGAAAACGTGGTCGATCCCAGCTTCATCGTGCCCTTCGTCGTTCCCTTCGTCGTGCCCTTCGTCGTGCGCTTCATGGTGCACCTCCGACCTTCCGGTAGCGGAAGGCATCAGCCGTTGCGATGGCGACCGGCAACGTGCGCATGTCGTAGTTGGCGACTTGAAACTGCTTGTTGATGACCTCCAGGGAGCAGGCGTCCTCCGTCGTCTCGGCCCGCCCGTTGCCCCAGCGAAACCACTGCGTGGCGACGCAATTCTTCACGGTCGAGCTGGCCGCCAACTTCTTCCCAAGCTCGACCACGCCGTTGAATGGACCGTTCGTTCCCGAATCGTTCACGGCCACGATTTGGCCCGTTGCATCGACCGGCATGCCGCCGTCCGTCGTCCGCCAGTTGCCCACGGCGTCGAAGTTCTCGAAGCCGAATCCCAGCTGGTCCATCAACAGGTGGCACCCTGAGCACTGGGCCTGCGCGTGGGCAGTGAACCGCTGGCGCGCCGAGGTTCCGGGCGTGACCTCGGGAACGATGATCACGACATCGTTGGGAGGCGGCTGGATGTGCTGGCAGAGCAGCTGTTCGCGCACGAACTTGCCCCGCAAGACGGGAGACGACTGATCCGCCTTGGCCTCGCCTGCGAGGAAGGCCCCCAGCGTGAGGATTCCGGACCGTTGCGTCGGGTCCAAATTGACCTTGACGAACCCGGTGCCGGAAGGCGCCGGTAGGCCGTAGTGCCTGGCCACCGCGGCGTTCATGTACGAATACGGGGCGGTGATCAAAGTATTCACGTTGCCGTCCTTCCAGAACACCTCCTCGGCGAAGGTATCCGACTCGGTCAGCAAATCGACCGCGAGCTCCGGCTTCCAGGTCGGGTACGCGGCTATCGATTTCTGTGCCGCCATGACGTTCATGAAGTAGAGCCACTCGCGATGGAACTCCCCGACCATCTTGTGCGCGCGGTCAACCTTGTCGACGTTCAGCATCCGCTTGACCTGGGTCGTGAGCTGGTCCGTCGTCGAGAGCTGGTTCGCATCGGCGGCCGTGAACAGCGCGCTGTCGGGCATCGACCCCCAGATGAAGTACGAGAGCCTCGTCGCGAGCTCGTATCCGGTGAGCGGGACGACCGTGGCGTTCGCCATCGGCACGCCCACCTCGTACCGATAAAGGAAGTTCGGCGACTGCAACATCGCCTCGATGACCAGAGAGATGCCGTCGTTGTACGTCGCTCCGATGCTGCCGGTCGTGAACAATCCCAGGTACCGCGTCGCCTCCTCGCTCGTCAGCACCCGGCGGAACGTTTTTTTGCCGTACGCTTGAATGAAGGACATCGCGCAGGCCGGGTTACCCATCGTGGTCGCGTTGCACGCAGGCGCCAAAGCGCCCAGATTCATCACCGCGGCGGCGGCCATCTCCTCGGCGGCGACTTGGTACCCTTCGGCCAGAAGATTGTTGACGACCAGCGCGTCGGCGTTGTTGCTGAACCCAAGGCCCTCCTCGTCAGGTGGAAACTGGGCAGAGTAGACCTTCTTGACGTTCATCAGGTCCTGCACCGTGTTGTCGTACTCGACGGCGTTCAGCCGACGCAGAGGCGAGCGGCCCGGCTTGATGGTGCCGTTGCACGCGGAGACCGGCGGGGCTCCGCCGCTTCCCGATCCCGCGGCCCCCGTGGAGCCCGCCACTCCCATGGATCCCGCCGCCCCCATGGGGCCCACGGCTCCCGTGGAGCCCGCGGCGCTCGTCGTTCCAGCGGTGCCGCTGGCGCCGGCACCTCCGGTTGTCGTGGCACCAGCTCCCGCGCCGCCCCTCGTCGGCGCCACGGCCGCCGGGGTCGGGGCGCTGACCCTCCCGACGCAGGCGATTCCCCCAACGAACACCCACGCAAGGCACGCGACGGCGCCGAAACATGCGCGGCGATTCCTCGCGGTCACAACCGGTTCCCGAAACTGGAAGGGCCTCATCGTTCCTCCTCTCGTTGTCCCGTGCTCAACACGACCCGAGCGCGTTCCCCGGAACGCGCGTACACACGGGCGTCACCTCGTTACTGTCGAGGCGTGGGCTATTCGTGCAGCAAAATCTGCTGCGCCCCACGCGCAACGCGAGATGCCCACGGGAATTCTCCCGATGCTGGGCGCGCGACCTCAAGCCTCTCGGGCTTCCAGGTCTGAGCGCACCGGGCAGGAGCCCACCGGATCAAACGCCGCCTGCGATGACTCCGTTCCCATTCGGAACCGACGCGACAATTTCCGTGCGATCCGAGGCGATCGCCGGTTCGCTGCGAATCCGTTGCGCGACCCGTTTCCAGATCCGGGCCAGGTGACGCTTGACTGTCGACACCGAGATCCCCAGCGCCGCCGCGACGTCGCCCAGATCCATGCCGTCCAGAAACCTGAGCCCGAACAGCGTGCGATCGCGCGCGCTCAGCGTGTCGAGCACGGAATAGAAAACCGCCAGCGTCTGGGTTGTTTTGTGGTCGGGCGCTTCGACCCGTCGATCATCGATATCTGCGATGTTCTGGGTCGACTCCCAGAAGTGAATGATTCGGCTCGCCCGCAGCCGGCGGAGCTGGTACTTGATGGTGCGCGCGGTGATCGCCATCAGGAACCCTTTCAGAGCGCCTGGCTCGCGCAGACCGGAAATCTTGCGAAAGAAGGCCAGGAAGATGTCCTGCTGCACGTCCTCGACGTCGTACCCGGGGCCAAACGTTCGTCGTAAGGAACGATAGACCAGGGGCCCAAACCGAAGCCAGGCCACACGGGGTGCGCGGCTGTCGCCCGCTTTTAGCGCCAGCGCCAGCGTCACGTCATCAGCGCCGACCAGATCGCCCGCGCCCCCCCCGAACCCAAGTCCAGGCAACTGCGCATATCGTGCGTTCGCCATCGTGACAACCTGCGATAGGTACTGTCGTTCCTCCCCCGGCCTTGTAGCGAAATCTCCGTGACCGCCGCAGGCTGACGCGCTCCTGCGGACGTCCTGGAACCTGGTGGTAGCGCACGCCGGAGAAATCCGCGACCAGTGTCGGGGCCGCTAGGCCATCATCCCCGCGAACAGGCCACCGGCGCCCAGCGCGGGGGGCGTCGTGGTCTTGTCTCTAACGGCGGCCGCGATCAGGGTATTGAGCACCTTGGCGTTGGCCGTGCCAGCGGCATCGATGTAGGCACCCTGCTTGATGAAGCCGCCACCGTTTCCCCAGACGATCATCGGAACGTCCCTCGTCGCGTGCGAAGGTCCATCCGCAATTGAGTTCGTCCAGACGAGCAAGGTTTTGTCCTGCAAGCCGTGGGCTTTGAACGCATCCATGCCCGCCAGCAGCGTTTGCATGCGCAGCGTGTCTATCTCGTGGTGAGCCGCCTCGGCCGTCGGGTTGTTGCCCGAGGCGGAGTCCGACATGATCCGATGACTCAGTTGATGGAAGCTCCAGCCGAGACCGGCGTTGGACGGAACGTCATACTTGGTCCCGTCGGTACCGTCGCCCCACTGCAGCGTTCCCACCCGGTTGTAGTTGCAGCCGAAGGCAACAGCCGTGATCTGCAGATGGAGCTTGATGACATCTTCCATCATGCTGCTCTTGAACGCGAAGCCCGTCTTCAGCGCCTCGAATTTGTCGACAGGCAAGCCGTCCTTTGAGCAGGCCGCCCCGGCCATCGTGTCCATCTTGATTTCGAGGTCTCGGATCGTATCGAAGTAGCGCTTCATACGCTGTTTGTCCGCTGAACTGAGGGCGGGCATGCTCATGATGCTGTTTAGTTCGGCTCGCACCACGTCGTTGATGCTCTTGCGCGAGGAGGCCAGCTCGGCGGCCACGGGATCGACGGTGGTGGTCGTGCCGGTCGCCCCGGCAGTCGTGAGGCCGACGACCTTCGCGTACAACAAATACGGGTTCACGTCGGCGGCCCGCACTTGGCCGGCCCCTGACGCCTTGAAAGAAATGCGCTCGGCGATGAAGCCCTTGGTGCCGGCGTACAGGGCGAACGGGTCTCCTCCGCTGGGATTGACCACCTTGGCGATGGCCGTATCAACGGAGGGTCCAGCCGCGTAGGCGGTATTCCCGGTTGAACCGGGCGCCATTCCCGTCAAGGCCTGCACGTTCCCCTCCGCGTGTCCGCAAGCCTTCGGTCCCGGGTTCACGAAATTGATCCCCTTGATGAACAGAAGGTTGGCTGCGTGGGGCGACAGAACACTGGTCGCTTTGTCGGTGGCCCCAGCCAGCCCCGCCGTCGTCAGTGCTCCCGGGGCGGCAGGAAAGAAGCCCTTCGCGACCACGCCGTTTTGCGCGACGATGAAAAAGCTGAACACGGGCGGGCTGTCGGCCGCCCAGGCCGACCGGTCGGGCAGCCCTTCCAGGAACGGCAATCCAACAGCCACCGATCCTGCCGCCCTTCCTGCCCCCCGAAGGAAGGCTCGCCGGTTCACGACGGTCCGAATCGGTGGACGACCATTCGCTGCTTCAGCCTTGGACTTCACGATGCACCTCCAACGCGGGTCCGAAATGCGTTCTGCTTGACGAGCTCGAGTACGATCTGTTTCACCGATCCGCTGGTCGACAGACTGGTCCCGGCCACGGCGGTCAGCAGGGGCATGTCGGCAACGACCACGTCGCGTTGCAGACTGAAGCTCGCCAGCTTCTTCGCGTAGCACAGGTGGGTCTGCTGGCCGTTGGCCAAGACCTGCATGAGGTCCGGCACACCCGAATAGCTCTTGGTCCCGTCGACAAACACGAACGAACCGCTGCTGTCGATCGGCAGGGTATCGTTTCCGTTCTTCTCGGTGTCTCGGTACTGCCCCATTCCGTCGAAGTGCTCGAACGCGAAGCCCAGCGGATTGATCATCTGGTTGTGGCAGGCCTGACCGCATCCCGAGGTTGCCTGGTCGACTCGCTGCCGATTGGTTTGTCCTGGCTTCACGGCCGGCAGCGGGGGCACGACAGTCGCGGGAGGTCCCAGTTGGGAACACAAGACGTCGAGATTCATGGTCACTCCGCGGTGAATGGAATCCGGATCCGCGTTGTGAGCGGTGAGCATCAAGAAGGGCAGCTGGGAAAAATAACCGACCCGGGTAGCCCCAAGGTTACGCTCCGCATACCCGGTCGTGGGCGCCGCGACGCCCCCCTCGTAGAGGGCAGCCATGCCCGGCCCCACAAAACCCGAGGAGGACAGGAACACATCCTTGAGACCAAGGCCCTGCGAGAAAATTTTGTCGAAAAAAAGATACGAACTCTCCGCCAGCTCCGCGTTGAGGGAGGTCTTGTAGTTCGCAACTCCCACCTTCGTGATCTGGTCAAATCGGTCGAAGTGAAGGAATTCGCCGTGGAATCTGCGCATGACGGTGACCGCTGCTGGCTCGTCCAGCATGGTCTTGGCCACAGCGGCTGCGCCATCCGCGGTTTCCAGCTTCCCGGGGCCAGCCGCCGAATCGAGCAGGGCGTCGCTCGGTGTGGTGTTTCTCAGCCAAAGGGAAAGCTTGGCAGCCATTTCATAACTGCTAAGCGGTGCCCCGGTCACCGCGAGCTCGCTGCGGTACAGGAAGTAGGGCGACTGGAGCAACGCCCGGATCACCATTGAAGCGCCCTTTGCGAAGGCGCTTCGCGTTCCGCTGAGATTGGCCCCAGACGTGAACAGCGTCATGTAGGTCGACTTCTCGGCCGTGGTCAAAGGACGACGGAAAGCACGACGTCCGACGGCCGCGATGAAACCCGCCGCGTCAGTCCCAGCGTAGACCTTCGCCAGGGCGGCGTCCGACGCTGTCACCTGCGCCGCCAAGGATTCCGAGGCCGACAGGAAGTCGGCCCTGCTGCGGTCGTCCATGTCGAGGACGAGCTCATTGTTGGTGAAATCAGTGGTGCCCGAAACCGGCGCCTGGAAATCGACCGCAAGAGTCGAGGTGGCGGCAAGCGCCAGTACGTCGCGGACGCTGTTCGACCACTGGTCGTTTGTCAGCCGAATGAACCGAAAATATGAGGGAGAGCCGCTCAGGTTGAGACTCGCGGGAATCGAGCTGCTCCCCCCACTGCCCATGACGCCACCCGAGCCCGATGGGCCAGCCCCCGCCGCTCCCATGCCCACGCCCCCGGACCCGATGACGGGGCTCCCACCCGAACCGACTCCGCCGCCGATGGTACCGCCCGAGCCGTTGGATCCATTCCCCGTCGCCCCCGGCTTGTCCACGACTGCCGTGCACGCCGCTGTCGCGCCCAAAAACGCGAGTGCGCCGAGTCTCAGGAATCTCAACGTCATCGGGAGCTCCTCTCGAAGTGAACGATGTATGTCGTCATCCCCCGCCCAGGCCCGTTCCAAAATTCCCGGATCGCCAGTTTTTGATCACGCGTTGCTATCGAGGAGGTCGACCTCTCGGCTGGTTCCTTCGAGGGCAGCGGAGCAAATCCTTGCTGACAGGTAACTGCCCTGGCGTCGTGGATTGTGCACAAAGAAATTTCGTCGTCAGGGCCGCGCGGCAGCGTTTCCCCGTTCCCCAGGCTCCGGGCCAGGGGACCCGCCGATGTTTTCCGTGAACATTTCGGTGTCCACGTGACAATGTATCAAGAGAAGAACGCATGACGCCCCGGAAGCGTGACTCGCCGAGGTTGCCCGGACATCACGATCCCTTGATCGCGTGTCGGTGCCGTGCAGTCGGGCTGTTGGTCGCGCTCGCCGCGACCGGCTGCACCGTAACGCTCGACGCTGGATCGAGCCGTCCGCCTGGAAAGCTCCCCGTCGACGAGCGGAACGCGATCATGCTGCTGAACGACGGCCCCAATGACAACTGGGCGGGGGAATATGCGGTGTTGCTGGCGAATGGTGGGGGCTCGCCGCTGGCCGGCATCATCGTCAACGCCAGCATCCCGTGGCCCGACATCGCCGCGAACGTCGCCGGCTGGCGGGATCTGGTGACCGCGGCGCGGACGAGCGGGCTTCGCAACATCCCGGATCCGATCGCCAGCATCGGGTCGCCGCTGGTCAGGCCTACCGACGGCGCCATCGACGCCACGGCCCCGAACCGGTCCGAGGGCGCGTCGCTGATCGTCGAGGCGTCGAAGCGCTTCGGTCTGCCAAATCCGCCCCTGGTGATCGTGACCGGCGGAGCCCTGACCGACCTCGCGGATGCCTATCTCGTCGATCCGACGGTCACGGAGCGCGTGATCGTCGTCTCCTCGCTCGGCCAGGTGAACGGGTCGGGTGCCAGCATGGGCGCTCCGAACGGAGAATTGGATCCCTGGGCCAACACGATTGTCGCGGCACGTTTCCGCTACGTCCAGGTCAGCGCGTTCTACGACCAGCTCACCGACGTACCCGATGCGGGTATTGCGCAGCTGCCAGCCAACGCCCTAGGCACCCGAATCGCCGCCAAGCAACCCAACATTTGGCACTGGTCGCCCGCGTCCGATCAGGTCGCGGTCATCGCGGTCGGGCTTCCCAGCTTCGTGACCACGGTCGAGCGCGCCGCTCCCGGGTCGCCCATTGGCGTCACGGCGACCGCAGGACCTGATCTCCTGAATGACCCGAACGGGCCTACCTGGGTCGTCACCGAATGTGCGGGGGCAACCGCGACGACGCGCTTGTGGGAGCTGCTCCGTGATCCCAAGACCTATGCGCGCTGAAACTGCGAATAGGTAACTTTTTCTTACAATCCCGACGGCCTTCGCGCAGTAGCAAGCGTGTGGAGGTCTGGATGATGGCGAAGTGCTCGATCCCAGCGCCGGCCTTGCCGCTTCCGCCTTGCTTGCTCGCGTGCCGGCCGCACGTATCGGAGGTTTGACCTTGTCTATTCGTCGCCCAACCTACTCCGCGTGGTGGTGCCTGTCCGGGTTTCTCGTTCTGTGGTCCTGCACGGCCAGGATCGACGCCCCCTCCGCACCCGGAGCACAAGGCGGTACAGGCGTCTCGCCCCCGGGTGGTGGCCCGCCTGGAGGTGGCCAGACAGGTGGCAACCAGCCTGGCGGTGGCCAGACCGGTGGCCAGACGGGTGGACAGACGGGTGGTGGTCAGATCGGTGGACAGACTGGTGGTTCCCAAACTAGCGGGGGCCAGGGTGGCGACCCGTACGCCATCCCAACTGCGCCGCCGCCCGCGGTTCTGGTCCCGACATCGCGACTGGCGCGGCTCAGTCGCCAGCAGTGGGCGAACACCGTTCGCGATCTACTGAAGCTGACCGACATTGCGGACATTGACCACGGCGTGTCGGGGGATGCGCTGATCGGCTTCGACGATGAAGGCGACGCCCTCTACGTTACCGAACAACTGCGCCAGCAGTTGGCCGATGCGGCGGAGAAGCTTGCCGATAGGGTAACGGGGGACGCGACTGCTCTTGCGCGTCTGGTTCCGGCAAACGCTCCCGCCGACACGGCCGGTCGTGGACGCGCGTTCATCACGTCGTTCGGACAGCGCGCGTTCCGGCGACCCCTGACCAGCGCGGAGGTCACCACGCATGTGACGCTCTTCAATCAAGGGCCGACGCTTTACCCAGGGATCGATGCGTTCAAGGCCGGCGTGAGCCTGGTGATTCAGGGGATGCTGCAAGCGCCACATTTCCTCTATCGGACCGAACTCGGCACCGCTGCCGCGGGTGCCAACACGGTGGCGCTCAATGACTACGAGGTCATCTCCAAGCTCGCGCTTGCTCTCACCAACACCATGCCCGACGACGCTCTGTTCGTCGCCGCGGCCGCCGGGCAGCTCCGTGACAAGGCCGGCGTGACGGCCCAGGTCAAGCGGTTGATGGACGGTCCGACGGGCATCGCGGGCCTCAACAACTTCAACTTCCAAGTCTACCGACTGGGGACGTACGACGGCATCATGCGCGACCCCCTTGTCTTCCCCGACTTCACGCCGAACACCCCTGCGGCGATGCGGCAAGAGGTGCTGCAATTCGTTGACTGGATTCTCACCCAGGGCCTCGGGATCAAGGACTTCTACTCGACGTCGGTGGGTTTCGTGAACGCCACGCTCGCTCCGATTTACGGCGTCACCCGTACTGGCGACACGTTGACGAAAGTGGATCTCGATCCCGCCCAGCGGTCGGGAATCCTCACGCAGGCGGGGTTTCTTTCCTCGTACGCCAAGGGCTCCGACCCGGACATCATTCATCGCGGTGTGTTCATCGCCGAGCGGGTCTTGTGCAAGGAGCTGCCGCCTCCGGATCCCAACGCCACCCCCCTGCCCCCCCCGACCGGGAATCTCACCAACCGGGAACTCGTCGAGATGACGACGGGCAAGGGGACCTGCGGCCAGGTTTGCCACGGCATCTTCATGAACCCCTTGGGATTCGCGTTCGAGAACTACGACGCCATCGGCAAGTACCGGACCACAGACCGCGGACGGCCGGTGAACGCCGCTGACAGCTACCTGTTCGACGGACAGCTCAAAACCTTCTCCAACGGCGTCGAGCTGTCGCGCCTCCTCGCGGAGACCAAGGAGACCCATAGCTGCTACGTGAAGAACATGATGACCTATCTTCACGGCCGCCTGTTGGCGGCGGAGGAGAAGACGCTGGTCGACTACCACGCCCGGCTGTCACGCGCGGGGATGGTCTCCCTTCGTGATTTGGAGCTCGCCATCGTGACAAGCGATGCGTTCCTCAATCGCCTTCCCTGACGAAAGCCAACGCCATGAGCAAACAAAACGCGGACACGCTGAGAATGAATCGACGTACGGTCCTCCGGGGTACCGGCGGCTTTATGTTGGGTCTGCCGCTGCTCGAGACCTTCATGCCGCGTCGGGCCTCGGCGCAGTCCACCGTACGTTCGCCTTTCGTCATCATCGTCGTTGGCGACAACGGCGTGGTCCAGGCGGGCGTAACCTTGGGCGGCGGCGGCGAGCCGGAGAAGTTTTGGCCGACCGCGACCGGGACATTGACCAAGGACAAGATGCTGGCGGACAAGGCGACGCGGTCCACGGGCGAACTCGCGGATTACGCCGACAAGCTTCTCATCGTCCGCGGTATCAACCTCCCCTTTAATTCGACCGGCTGCTCGCATTCAGCGGCCGACGCACAGATCCTCACCGCCGCGAAGATCACGTCGGGCAGCACCAACTGCAAGGCCATGGGGATCTCGCTCGACACCGCGATCGCCAAGGCGAAGAATCCGCCCGGACGCGACCCGTTGGTGCTTCACGCGGGGATGTTCTCACCTGGCGGAACAGGCTTCGACATTCCCGGGTACGTCTCGTACGTCACTCCCCAGCAGCCGCGCGTGTACATCGACTCGCCATACAAGGCGTACCAGGCGATGATCGGCGTGGTCGGCAATGGCACCACCGCCACCGGGGCAGAGTCCCAGGCCCAGATGCAGCGCGCGGCGCGCAGCAAAAGCATCAACGACATTTTGCGTCCGCAAATGCAGGCCCTGCTCGCACGGACTGATCTCAGCAAGAGCGACCGCGCCCGGCTCGACCAGCATTTCACGGCGATCCGCGACATCGAGGTGAAGATCTCGACCACGGCGTTCACCATCGCGGACGCGGACGTCGCCATCATGAAGCAGAACGACCCGAAGCCATACGACCAGGCCACGCGCGATCAAAACGTCAAGCTGTTCATGCAGTTGATGGCGTTCGCGGTGGCAGCGGACTACACCCGCGTGGCCGTGCTGAAGGTCGGCGATCGGATCGACGATCATGTGTACGCGATCAACGGCCAGACCCTGAAGTTTCACGATGCATCGCACCGGACCAGCACCAGCTCGCTTGATTTCCATCATGCCGTCGATCGCATGATGCTGGGCACCTACAAGAATCTCCTGGACATGTTGTCGTCGTACACCACGCCGACCGGGCCGTTGCTGGATCAAGGCGTCGCGATCTGGACCAACCAGTGCGCGACAGGGGCCCACTCGTTCAGCAACATACCGTGGATCCAGGCTGGAACGGCCAACGGCTTCTACAAGAAGGGCCAACACCTTGTGGTCGGTACCGGCCAACAGCCGACGGGAGGCCAGGACGGCAAGGGGGGAGATGCGTCGGTTTCGGGTATCAACAAGATGCTCAACACATTGTTGACCGCGGCGGGTGTGACGAAAACCGGCGGTGCACCAACCGACGATTTCGGTGAACCGACACTGCCCAAGGGGATCTTCTCGGAACTTCTCGCCTGACCGCGGTCCACAGAGGCCCGCGGCACCTCGGCGGGCGCGCGGCGATGATCGTCCGAGTCCTGGACAAACAGTCACAAGGACTGTCGATCGTAGCTGCGGTTCCGCGATGCGCTATGCCGTCGCATTTTTCTGTCATTTTCTGAACAACAGACGCACCGTCGCCGCGGCGAAGTGACCGCCGTGCCGCCTCGGCGCTGTAGCTTTTTTTTCACAAACTGCCGCATCGAAACAGTGTCTGTATGGGGTGCGGCCCCGGTTCTGGTGCTGGGGGGTGCCGGAACTGGGGCCGGCATCACCGATCTGGGTGGGATGCGCGATCCCGTCGCACTTTTCTGGCCTTTTGTGAACAACAAGAGCCGGCTCGCGACAGTTATTGAGGATCCACGAATTCACCGAGGAGGCGCGATGCACACCCAGAAGTTTGGTCGAGTTGTTTGTGGTCTCGCCATCATGGGCTCGATGGCGATTTCGTGCGTTCCCGCTGATTCAGATCCAGGGACGAACGGCACCGGGGGAACGGCCGCGAGCGGAACCGGTGGCGGCTCACCCACCGGTAGCGGAGGGGCCATGGTGCCCACGGGATCCGGCGGAATGACGGTGCCCGGTACGGGCGGCACCGCCGGTACGGGCGGCACCGTCGGTACGGGCGGCACCGTCGGCACGGGCGGCACCGTCGGTACGGGCGGCACCGTCGGTACGGGCGGCAGGGACTCATCGACCGGCGGGGGTGGTGGAGCAGGCCCCGCTGGTAGCGGTGGATCGATGACCGGATCCGGTGGTCGCGCCGCCGGGGGACGCGGTGGCGGTGGCGGCCGTTCGGGAACAGGCGGAACAGGCGGAGTCGCGACCGGCACTGGAGGCAACACCGGCGCGGGAGGCACTGGCGTCCTGAGCGCTGGGTGCACGTCCACGGCCGCGGCTCCCACCAGCAACACGTACACAATCAGCGTCGGAGGAACCAATCGCACCTACATTCTGAAGATGCCGGACAACTACGACGCGAAGCGGCCGTATCGGATGATCCTGGCATTCCACTGGCTGAATGGGACGGCGCAAAACGTGGCCAGCGGCAACTACTACGGACTGTTGAGCATGTCGCAAGGGAGCACGATCTTCGTCGCGCCACAGGGAATCGCCAACCGCTGGGGCGACAATGGCCGCACCAGCACCACGGGCGGCGAGGACATCAACTTCACGAAGGCTGTGGTTG
>JANOJB010000026.1:0-20510 GCA_031407985.1 Pseudomonadota bacterium
GAAAATTCGAACGTCCACGCGGTTTGGGAATGTTCCGCCGCCCGTTCCTTGAACCTGCGCGCGGCGAGCACGCTGGCCGCGATGATCTCCGCCTGGTCCTTCTTGAAAACCACGCGCCGAAAGACCGGCGCGGTCGCGTGATAGAAATGGACAATCGCCCGCGCGGCCCCGCGCAGCGATTCAAACGTGCGATCGATCAGCTCGTCGCGCGCCGGTGTCAGCACCTGGATCGTCACGTCGGACGGAATGACGTCTTCGTCGATCAGCGACCGCACGAAGTCGAATTCCGTCTGAGACGCCGACGGGAATCCCACCTCGATCTGCTTAAAGCCCACACGCACCAGCAGGTCGAACATGCGGCGTTTCCGCGCGCGGTCCATCGGCTCGATCAATGCCTGGTTTCCGTCGCGCAGGTCCGATGTGCACCAGATGGGTGCCCGCGAGATCCTGTTGTCCGGCCAGGTTCGGTCGGGCAGATCAACCGACGCCGCTGCGGCGTATTTTGATTGCGGACGTTTCAGCATCACAAGAATCTCGTGTCGCCGCGATCATGGCCCAGGCGCGGTTGGCAAGGCCAATGAAATCGTCGGACGAAACGCCGCCTTGCGGGGGCCGCCGGCGCGCTAGGCTGTCGACCGATGTCAGCGCATCCCCCCGTACCCGCCACGCCCCCACCACCACCGACGGTAGCCTTGTCGGCGCGGCTGAAGGCCAGCGCCGCGTATTCGGCGCGCGCGCTGGGACTGGTCTGGCAATCGGCCCCCGGTGGTGTCGTCGCCCTGGCGGCATTCACCGTCGTCGCGGCGCTGCTGCCGCCGGTGGTCGCGTACGTCGGCAAGTTGATCATCGACGCCGTGATCGCGGCTCACGCGGCAGCTCCCGGGATCGCACGCGACGCCGCCCTGACACGCGCCGTGCAACTGGTCTGGGTGGAACTGGGCATCGTGCTGGTCATCGCCGGCTGCGAACGGGTGTTGGGCCTGATTCGGCAACTGGTCGGGCTGCGCCTGGGCATCGATCTGAATGTCCGCATTTTGGACAAGGCGCGGCACCTGGAGCTGCGCCACTTCGAGGATCCCGAGTTCTACGACAAGCTGTCGCGCGCGCGGCGCGAGGCATCGACCCGGCCGCTGTCCCTGATCCAAAGCAATTTTCAGGTCGTCCGGAATGGCCTGACGCTGGCGGGATACATCGCGCTGCTGGTTGGGTTCTCGGGATGGATGGCACTGGCGGTGTTGGTCGCGACCATTCCCGCGTTCATCGCCGAGGCGCGCTTTTCGGGCGCCGCGTTCCGCCTGCGCAACTGGCGATCGCCGGACGCGCGCCGCCTGACGTACATCGAATACGTGTTGGCCAACGACGAACACGCCAAGGAGGTGAAGCTGTTTGGTCTGGGTCCTCTGCTTCTGGATCGCTACAAACGCATGGCCGAGACGTTTTTCACCGAGGATCGAAAATTGGCTTTGCGCCGCGCGGGTTGGGGATACGCGCTGTCGCTGATCAGTACGGCGGTTTTTTATGGCAGCTACGCGCTGATCGTCGCCGCGACGGTGCGGGGACGGTTGTCGCTGGGCGACATGACGCTGTATCTGGTCGCGTTCCGCCAGGGCCAGCAGAGTTTCCAGTCGGTTCTGTCGGCCCTGGGGGGCATGTACGAGGACACGTTGTACATGTCGAACCTGTTCGACTATTTCGCAATCCCGACGGAAACAGCGGCATCCGCCGGGACGCTTTTGTCGAGGTCGGAGACCTCGGATTCGATGCGTCCAGAAGAGGGCATCCGTTTCGTGGGCGTGGGATTTCGTTATCCGGCATCGCAGCGAAAAGCGGATCCGGGCGGGGCGGAAGTCGCGACTGCCGACCCTCAGGCGTTGCGTTGGGCGCTGCGGGGCATCGACGTCTTCATCCCGAAGGGACAAAGCCTGGCGCTGGTGGGCGAGAACGGCGCGGGCAAGACCACGTTCATCAAGTTGTTGACCAACCTGTATCAGCCGACGGAAGGCCGCATCCTGCTGGACGGACGGGATTTGCGCGACTGGGACCAGGAAACTCTGCACCGGCGGATCGGCGTCATCTTTCAGGACTTCAACCAGTACCAGCTTCGCCTGCGAGAGAATGTCGCCTTCGGCAACGTCGAACATCTGGACGACGAGGCGCGCCTCGGACGCGCGGTGGAACAAGGCGGCGCGCGCGAACTGGTGGCCGGACTTGCGGCAGGCATCGATACGCAGTTGGGTCGTTGGTTCGCCTCCGGCGTCGAACTGTCGGGCGGACAGTGGCAAAAGGTCGCGCTTAGCCGTGCGTTCATGCGCGATGAGGCGGACATCCTGATTCTGGACGAACCCACCGCCGCGCTGGACGCCGAAGCGGAGCATGGCGTCTTTCAACGCTTCCGCGCGCTGGCCGCGGGACGCACCACCATCTTGATCTCCCACCGCTTCCCGACGGTCCGCATGGCCGATCGCATTCTGGTTCTGGAAGCAGGCCGCGTGATCGAGGACGGAAGCCACGCCGGCCTTCTGGCCGCGGGCGCCCGCTACGCCCACCTATTCGGATTGCAGGCGTCGGGGTATTTGTGACAGCCCGAGGGAATTGCCCGTTGTGTTACACTTTCCAAAATGTATTACGGAGGTCCCCGTGGCGAAAGTCGTTCACGCTCGCTTGGATGACGAATCTGATCACCTACTGGCAAAGGTGCGAAAACAGTCCGGCCTGTCGAATTCCGAGATCATTCGACGCGGGCTTCGCCTGCTGGCCGCGCAACCTCTTGCGGGATCGGCCCCACAGATCACCGGTATCGGCCGCTTTGCCTCAGGACGGCGCGATCTGGGATCGAACAAGGTCCACCTGAGCGGTTTCGGCCGCAAGTGACGCCGGTCCTGCTGGACACGGGAGTCGTCGTGGCGTTGCTCGACCGAAGTGAGCGCCGCCATCAGGCCTGCGTGGACGCGGTCGCGGCGCTTCGAAGCACTCTTGTGACCTGCGAGGCGGTCATCGCCGAGAGTTGTTACCTCTTACGCACCCAACCGGGCGCGGCGGACGCCATTCTCCAGAATGTCGAGCGCGGGACCTTCGGGATTCCCGTTCCACTGCAACGCGCGGCACCGGCCATTCGGTCGCTCATGAAACGTTACGCCCGGGTTCCCATGGATTTCGCGGATGCTTGCCTGGTCGCGATGGCGGACGAACTTGGAACTGGTCAGATTCTTACCTTGGATAGCGACTTTCGCTTCTACCGCTGGCGCCGGACACGACCGTTCGAACTCCTCGTGGATTTTTGACGCCGCAACGAACCGCCGGGTTTTCGTTCGTTCACACGCCTGAATTCGTCAGACGCCTCACAACGAATATGCACATGCCCGCCCCCGTGCTAGACCGTGCCGCAAGGAGACCCCATGAAGACGACCTTGATGTGCGCTTTGGGATTGATGCTGGCCTTGACGGTTCCCGCCTGGGCCGAGGGCACACCTGCCGCGAAGGCGAAAACGGCGGCCCCAGCAGCGGCCCCGGCGCCCGCAGCGGCACCCGCGACGGCCCCGGCAGCAGCGCCGGCCCCCACCGCCCCAGCAGCGGGTTCCGCCCCCGCGGCGGCGAAGATCGACTGGGCCGGCATGAGCAAGAAGCAACGCAAGACCTATATGAAAAAGACGGTCCTGCCGGCGATGCAGAAGGTGTTCGCCGCGTTCGACGCCAAGAAATACAAGAAAATCACCTGCGTGACCTGTCACGGCGATGGCGTGAATGAAGCCTTTGCGATGCCAAACGCGAAGCTGCCCCCGCTGCCCACCGCTCCCGCGGGCTTCAAGGCTTTGCAAGAGAAGAAGCCCGAGGCGATGACGTTCATGGCGACCAAGGTCAAGCCGGCGATGGCCGAGCTGCTGGGCAAGCCGGAGGCCAACCAGCAGAATCCGGAAGGATTTGGCTGCTACGCATGCCACACCAAGGAAGCCGCTTCCCCGGCGCCTACGAAATAGCGGCATCTGACAGGGGCGCGCCAGCGCCTTTTCGACCGCGGTTTTTCGTTCTAGAACCGCATCATGCTTACCCACTGTGTCTTCTTCTGGGCGAGGGATGGCCTGTCGCCGGAGGATGCCGCTGACTTCGAACACGGTCTCGGCACGCTGCTCGAAATCCCAACCGTCGTCGAAGGCACGGTCGGCGTGCCCGCGACAACCGATCGTTCCCCCGTGGTGCGGGGTTATGCCTTCGCTCTGATGCTGAAATTCAACGATCTGGCGGGACACGACGCGTACCAGGTCGATCCGATCCACAATGCCTTTCACGCGCGTTGCGTGAACTACTGGAGCAAGGTCGTCGTCTACGATTTCGTCGATCGGCCCACACCACCGTGAACGCGCGTCCCGCGCCGCTGGGCGCCGTGTTGGCGGTGACGTTCCTGGGCTCCGTCAGCGGAGGCGCGTTCTGGGCGGGGATCTTCTTCGTGACCGCCCAGCGTTACGGCTTCTCGCCGGCCCGCAACCTGGTCCTGGCCAGCACGATGGGCGCCGTGTACGCCATCGCCGCGTCGCTGGCGGGCCCCCTGTTAAGGGCGCTTGGGCGTCATCTCAGCCCGCGCGCCTTGTTGGCTGGCGCGCTGGGGATCTGGGCGTTGGCGGCGATCGCTCCCTTGGTCGCGCCGGCCAGCCACATTGTGTTGTGGGCGACGACCCTGATCGGCGCCGCCGCGTCCGCGATCATCTGGCCCATCGTCGAGAGCTACCTGGCGGCCGGGCGACATGGCGCCGGCATGCGCGGCGCCATCGGCTGGTTCAACGTGACCTGGACACCCGCGACGGCGATCCCTTTGTTGATCATACCGCTGCTGGCGCAACTGGGCGCGGACGTCCTGTGGGCGATCGCGCTGTCGGCGATTGTGAACGTGGCCGCGGGCCTTGTGCTGTTCGCGTTTCCCGCGCGCCCGGGTGTGCACGCACCCGAGCAAGCCCACGCCGCCGTTGGACGCGAATACCCGTGGTTGATGCGGTCGGCATCGGTGTTGCTGCCGCTCAGCTACCTGATGAGCGCGACGCTGTCGCCGGTGCTTCCCCACCGGCTGGCAACGGTCGGTGGGACGACGCCCGGCAGCGTGGTGGCGGCGATCTGGATGCTGGCCCGGTTCGCTGTCTTGCTGCTGATGTGGCGGACCGGCTTCTGGCATGGACGCTGGGGGACCCTGGCCGCCGCGGCCTTCGCCCTGGTGGCGGGCACGGCGACGGTCCTGTTGGCACCGACCCTGACGCTGATCATCGTCGGCCTGATTTTGTTCGGCGCCGGCATGGGTCTGACCTACTACGCGGCGCTTTACTATTCGTTGACGGTGGGACACGCGGCCGTCGACGCGGGTGGATCGTTCGAGGCTCTGATCGGGGTCGGCTACTGCGTCGGCCCCCTGCTGGGGTTGGTCGCACACGCCGCGGCGGGGGCTACGGATGCCGCCAGAGCCACCGTCGGAATCACGTTGCTGGCCACGGCACTGACCGCCTATCCAGGGTTGCGGCCCTATCTGCAAGCGCGCCGTCAGCGCGGGTGATGATGGCGGCGTCTGGCGGCAAGCGCACCATCGCCTTTCTCAAATGTCGCTGGTCAGTACGAACCGCCAATCACACCCCGGCATCCCGTGGGCGACGATGCTGGCGGTCGCCGACGGTACGAGGCCTTGACGGGCGATAGCCTCCGCAAGCGCGTCCCCTTCAGGCGCGCAGAACATGTGTGTGTGGCCGTCGACCGGCGCCATGCCGCCTGCCTCGGCGCAGGTCCCGAACTGCGCGTGAATAAGCGGCAACGGCGTCCCGGTGGAACCCAGGATCAGATCCTTCTTCCCCCGCAGCGACAGGTACGATACCGGCCCGCGGTGAGCCTCCACCAATGGTTGCAGGCGTCGCATGGTATCGGCGTCCAGCGAAAAGATGAGCAGCGTCCCCGCGAATCGGATCCGCGCCCAGCGAAAGCGTTCGATGAGATGCACCACGCGATTCGCTCCAGCGGCTGGGTTCATCGAGATCGCGTATCCGCGTCGGCAACGCAGGTAACAGGGAAGAAACGCGCGGCTCATCAGCTTCTGCGGCAAACGCCGTCCCCGGAACGGGGGCCCCACCTTCAGGTCGCACAGGTACCACGCCCTGCGGGAGCGACCACCCTGGTGAAACGGCACCCGTCGAACGATGCCGGCACCCACCGCCGCGATTTGGTCGTCGGTTTGCGCGGCGTAGTAGTGCAGATCCCCCATTCGTCGGAAGAACGCGAAGTAGTCGTTGCCGTGGTCCAAACGAAACCAGTCGTCCCCCAGCGGGTAGCGCGCGCTCGCCTCCAGCGACGCGATCGGGGCCTGCCACGCGTGCTGACGAGCGGCCGTGACCTTGAAAATGGTCATGCCGGCGCCTAAGCCCGCGAATGGGGGCCGACCTGATCGCGCAGCCAGCGGCGCCCGCGCTCACGGTAAAGGCCAGCGTACAGGCCGTCGAACAACGTGGCGCCCATGCGGAGGCCCTGCTCGATGTAGTAACGGTTCTCGACGTTTTCCATCCACGCGGGACCAAGCACGTTGAAGAAATCCTGCGCGTGTTTGATGTCCAATTCCTGATGCAGGCTGTAGTGGATCACCTGGTCGGCCTTCATCCAGCCGCGATCGACGATCGCGGCTCCGATGAAACGCGACAGATCACAGAACGTCCGTTCAATCATCCCCAGCGTCGCGGTGCCGATCAGATACTCGTCCAGGACACAGGCGCCCGCCAACGCCGTGTTGAAGATGCGCACCTCGGGCCACAACACGCGGCGCGCCAGGTCCTGTTCGCCCAGTCCCGCCAGACGCTCCATCAGCGTCACAAAGGTCTTGCCGTGCACGCGTTCGGGATCACCCTCGCCGTGTTCCTCCCAGACGTTGCGCAGGACCTCCATACGAAGCGCGGCATAGGGAATCTTGGCCGCCAACGCGGCCATGGGGCGATTGAAGAAGATCACCGCCAGGTAAAATTGGGCCTGGGTTTCCACGAAGTCCTCGCGGGACAGACTGCCGTCGCCCAGCGCGCGAAAGTATGGATTCGCAAGCGCGTTCGTCTCACGTAAGACCTGCGCAACCAGCGCGTTCAATTCGGGTTGGCCCGGCTCACTCATGGGATCTCCCTTTTCGTGCCGATGCACAAAGCGGAATAGAACAGGCTGCGATCTGCGTCGTGCAGCCGGGCCGCCATCGCCCCGTCGAACCGCAATTCGGGCTTGAACAGGGCCGCGAAGTCGGTGACGTTGTTCAACTGCCGAAAGACGATCGTCGCGCCCGAACGTGCCTCGCGCTTGATGCGTGCGGCGATAGCGGCGACATCCCCGCGATCGGTCCAGTCGAATATGTTGGAAAGCGCGATCAAGTCGAACCGCCCGAAGTCGTCGACCGCTTCGATCCTGCCGGCAATGGTCTCAAACCGTGCCGGGTGCGGTCGACGTGCCAGGTACAGCGGAAGGCATCCGGGTTTGTCGATGTAACGGCCCAGAAACGCATGATGCAGAAAATAGTTCTCCTCCGCGCCCGGCCGGATCAGCCCGTTCTCGAACACCCCGCGAAAGTAAGCGGGGTACGATCCCGGCTCCGCATAACGCGTCGCCTCGCTGCCGAACATCGTGTTCAGAAGCGAGTCCGCGAAATAGAGGTCGAACGCGGTCTTCCAGTAGCGGTGGCTGAACAATCGTTCGGGGGCCTGCCGCAGCCGGACGGGGTCGGTCAGCAGGTCTTCCAGTTCCGACGCTGGAAGAACGAATTCCTGGATGAACGTCCGCAGGCCCCGAAACAACGATTCGAAGTTCCCGCACGCGTTCAGCCCATCGGGCGAATCGTCACCGATGTTGAAACGTTCCTTCGGTGCGCCTTCGGCCAGTGCCGCTGCCTTCCGCGCAATCAAATCCAGTTGGGCGGGGTTCGGATCGACCAGCGTCAGGGCAAGTTCCGGGAACAACGCGCGCAACGACAACGCCGTGCACCCCCCCGATCCAATCAGCAAGGCGCTCCGCGCACCGGCTGCGCGCACCAAGGCAGCCTCGATCTCGGGATCCTCTCGCACGACCGCGAACTGAATGGGGTTGTCCCGCATTGTTGCCTTGGCAGTCTAGGTCGGGACGCGACCAGGCGCACCGAAATGTGATCCATGACGGTCCGTGGGGGACTCTACCCAGACGTCCGTCCATCTTCGCGTCCGTCCGTCTTCGTCCGCAGGCGCGACCGCCGGCCAATCGCCAGGGGGAAACATGCCCGTCACGTTCCGATACACACCATTCGTACTTCCCTTGGCGATCGTCCTCCTATCGCTGACCGTCATCGGCGCCGCCGGTTGCGCGGGTGTTCCCGCACCGGATGCCGCCCGCGCGGGTTCCGGTCTCGCCGCTGGCACAGGGGCCGGCGGGCCGGGCATGCCGCCGATCCCGCCATCGCAGGCGGGCGCCATGACCACGGATGCGTCACAAGCCGTGGGCAACAACATCCTGTGGAACGGCACGTTCGATGGGAAGGCTGTCCGGCCTTGGAGTCTGGCGTTCGACAGCACGCGAAACGGATCGGGTGGAACCAAGGATGGCGAGCTCTGCGCGCGCATCGACAACGCGGGTCCGAACACCTTCGCGATCGCGCTACGACAGGGGCCGATCGCCGTCAACCGGGGCCACCGGTATCAACTGCGTTTTCGGACACAGGCCACGGCGCCCACGCGGATACGGCCGAAAGTGTCCACGGTCGCATCCCGCCCCGTCGACCTGTGGACGACGGTCGTCGCCTCGGGAGCGGCGGCCACCACGTACACCGGAGTATTCGAGGCGGCAGCCGACAGCGAGAACGCCGAGTTGGTGTTCGAATTCGGCGGCGAACTGGCGGGGCAGGTCCCACTGACGGTTTGCCTGGACGACGTCGAGTTGAACGATCCCCAATTCCAGATTCCGATCGAGCGAACTCAAACCATTCCTTTGCCCGGGGTACGCGTGAATCAGGTCGGATACCTACCCGGCTTCGCGAAGACGGCGACGGTGGTCTCTTCGTCACCCGGCCCACTGGACTGGCAACTGCTGAACCCAGCCGGCAAGGTCGGCGCCAGCGGCAAGACGCGACCGTTCGGCGACGATCGTTCGTCCGGAGACACGGTGCACATCGTCGATTTTTCGTCCGTCACCAGCGTCGGCAAGGCCTGGAAGCTGCGGGTCGGCACCGACGAAAGCGATCCCTTCGAAATCGGTCCGGACGTGTACCGCCGTTTGAAGTACGACGCGCTGGCCTTCTTCTATCTGCAGAGAAGCGGCGTCGAGATCAAGATGCCGTACGCGGGATCGGCGGCTTATGAACGGCCCCCCGGGCACCTCGGCGACAAGAGCGTGCCCTGCGCCCCCGAGGCCCGCTGTTCCTACAGTCTGGACGTCAGCGGCGGCTGGTACGACGCCGGCGATCACGGCAAGTACGTCACCAACAGCGGCATATCGGTGTGGACGCTTCAAAACCAGCACGAGACGCTGGCGCGTTTTGGCGCCACGGTGAGTGATTTCGCCGACGGCAAACTGAATATTCCCGACGCCGGCAACGGCCGATCGGATCTGCTGGACGAGGCCCGATTCAACCTGGAGTTCATGTTGAAGATGCAGGTCCCGGCCGGGCAGCCGGGGGCGGGCATGGTCCACCACAAGATTCACGGCGAGCGCTGGTCCGATTTGCCGACTTTGCCCCACGAGGACAAGATCAAACGTTACCTGCGGCCGATCAGCACGGGTGCAACGTTGGATCTGGCGGCCACCGCCGCGCAGGGCGCGCGCCTTTGGCAAAAACTGGATCCGGCGTTCGCGACCAAATGCTTGACCGCCGCCGAATGGGCGTTCGCGACCGCGAAGAAGACCCCCATCGTCCGCGCCGAGGGCGAGGTCAAGGGCGGCGGCGCGTACGGCGACGGCGATCTGACCGACAATTTCTACTGGGCGGCCGCCGAACTGTTCATCACGACCGGCAAGGCCGTCTACCGGGACGAGCTGTCCAGATCCAAGTACCACGCACCCAGGCCCAACCCCATGACCAGCGGCAACCTGGGCTGGGATCACTCGGCGCCGCTCGGCAAGATCAGCCTGGCGGTGGTGCCAAGCACGCTGGGCGAAGCCGAAATCGCGGATCAGCGCCGGCAAATGGTGGAAGCCGCCGACAGGTTCCTGGCGACCATCGAGAAGCGTGGCTACCGCATGCCGCTGGCGTCGGACAGTTCGTACACGTGGGGTTCAAACGTGGGCGTGATGAACGCCGCGATCGTCCTGGGCCTGGCGCACTACTTCACGAAGGACGTGAAGTACGCAAACGGCGCCATCGAATGCATGAACTACATGTTGGGACGCAACCCGATGGCGTTCAGTTACGTCGCGGGCTACGGCACGCGCGCGATGCGGAATCCGCACCATCGCATCTGGTCCCATCAGAAGGACGCGCGCCTGCCTGAGGCCCCCCCCGGCGCTGTGTCCGGCGGGCCGAATTCGATGTTGCAGGATCCGTACATCCGCAAGCTGGGCAAAAGCGGCTGTCCGCCGCAGACCTGCTACGTCGACCACATCGAGTCGTATTCCACCAACGAGGTCGCCATCAACTGGAACGCGCCGCTGGCCTGGGCCATCGCGTTTCTGGATGACCTGGCGCGCCGTGGCGCGGGCAAGTAAGCGCAGCGTGGTGGAAGCGACACGCGGGTCGCGATGCGGTCACAGCCGTCTTGGCGCCGAACCGCGCGGGAACCGCAAGCCGCTCGCGGCGCCCGCTCCATGCAGCGTCTTCGATTCGCCGGGCGACAAGGCGATCTCCAGCACCTGCTCACCGTAACGCAGCCGGCACGTCCCGCCGGCGGCGCTGCGCAGCTTCACCGAGACCAGGCGCAAGTCGCGCCATTTCAGATCGACCTCGAACCCGCCGCGCGCGCGCAGCCCCTTGACGCTGCCGGTTGGCCAGGCCTTGGGAAGCGCGGGCAGGACTTCGATCTCGCCGGCGTGGCTTTGCAACAACATCTCGGCGATCCCGGCGGTCCCGCCAAAGTTGCCGTCGATCTGAAACGGCGGATGCGCGTCGAACAGATTCGGATACGTGCGCTCGGGGTGAAGCAACAACCCCAATATCTGATACGCGTGTTCGGCATCGTGAAGCCGTGCCCATAGATTCAGACGCCACCCCAGGCCCCACCCCGTCGCTTCGTCGCCGCGCAGCTCCAGCGACGTCCGCGCCGCCGCCGCCAGCGCGGGCGTGTCGCGCAATGTGATCTGCGCGCTGGGGTACAGCCCGAACAGATGTGACACGTGCCGGTGATTCATCTCCGGCGCGGCCATATCCCAGTCGTCCAGCCATTCCTGAAGCTGGCCGCCCTTGCCGATCTGATCGGGCGCCAGCCGGGCGCGCGCGGCCAACAGCGGCGCGCGAAAATCATCGTCGATCCCCAAAAGGTCCGACGCCCGAATGGTGGCCGTGAACAAATCACGAAGGATCTGGTTGTCCATCGTCGGCCCCGCGCAAACGCTGGCGCCGAACGGATGCTGGTTTTCGGGCGACAACGACGGCACGGTGACCAGCCACCCATGTTTCGGCTCGGGCACCAACGTATCCAGGAAGAACGCGGCCGCGCCCTTCATGACCGGATAGATTCGGGCGAGGAACGCGCGGTCGGCCGCGAACAAATAGTGCTCCCACAGGTGCAGCGACAACCAGGCACCCCCGGTCGGCCACATCCCCCACGTCGGGCCGTCGATGGCCGCCGATGCGCGCCACAGATCCGTGTTGTGGTGCGCGACCCAACCGCGCGCCCCGTACTGCACCTTCGCCGTGCGCGCGCCCGTCTCGGCCAGATCGCCGATCATGCGAAACAGGGGCTCGGCGCACTCGGCAAGATTTGTTACCTGGGCGGGCCAGTAGTTCATCTGCGTGTTGATGTTGATGGTGTACTTGCTGCCCCACGGCGGCTTCATCAAATCGTTCCACAGACCCTGCAAATTCGCGGGTTGATCACCGGGACGCGAACTTGAGATCAAGAGATATCTGCCAAACTGAAAGTACAGCGCCGCCAGTTGCGGATCGTGCCCACGCGCGAAGTCCTGGACCCGTTCGTCCGTGGGGCGGCGGGCCGCCGGCGTGCTTCCCAGGTCCAGGGCGACCCGACGGAACAGGCGGCGGTGCTCGGCAATGTGCGCCTTCAGCAGCGCCGGGTACGATTTGGCCGCCGCCGCCGCAAGCTGGCCGCTGGCCAGCGCCCCCGGATCCCCGCCGACATCCTTGAAGGTTTTGTAACTGGTCGCCACGGCAATCAACAAAGTCGCCGCGTCGGCACCGGCAACCGTGATGCCGCCATTTTCGATCGTCGTCCGTCCCCCGCTGGTGGAAACCCGGACCCGTGCCTGCCACGCCAACGCGCCGGGACCGCCCGGCCCGGCGTCGTTCGTGCCGCGAACGATCAGCGTCCCCGGCGCGGCGGTATCGATCGTCGCGGCCTGCGGCGTGTTCATGCTGGTCGAGAACGCAATTTGCCCCGGTCGGTCGGCGGTCAATCGCACGACGATCACCTGGTCCTTCGGGCTGCTGAAGATTTCACGCAGAAAATGTGCGTCCTTCGTCGCGTAGCTGACGCGCGCAACGGCGGTATCCAGATCCAACTCGCGGCGGTAGTCGCCCGCGGATTCCGTCCCGGGGAACTTGATGATCAGGTTCCCGACGGGTTGATACGACGCCTGCCAGGCGGGCCGTCCCATCAGTTTCTTCTCGATCAGTTGATGGGCCTCGGGATACCGGCCCGCGAAGATCAGACGGCGCACCTCGGGCAAGGCGGCCGGGGCGTCCGGGTTCGCCGGATCGTACGGCCCACCGCTCCACAACGTGTCCTCGTTCAGTTGCAGCTGTTCCTCGACCACACCGCCGAACACCATCGCGCCCAGGCGACCGTTACCGAGCGGCAACGCCTCGACCCAGCGGGTGGCCGGTCGGCGATACCAAATCGTCAATGGACGGTCCGGCACGGCAGCACCTGCCGGCGATGGCGCACCGACGCCGATGGCCTCAAGCACGGCTGCAACCACGATTGACATGAACGACCAACGGAAGCGCATCGTCAGCACCAAGGGCAAGCAAGCAAGAACCAGAGTTGTGGCAGGTGAACGATCCACGCCAGACGCCACCCCGTCAAGCACGCGAAATCACCGGGAAAAGCCACAACGCCGTGACGTTCCCGCGACGCCCGTCAGCGACGATCAGCGACGCGGGCATGGGCCTTGCGAAACGCCTGGCAAGCGAGTACGAACATCGCTGTGAGCGCGTTGGCGAAACCGGCCCCTGAGATGGTCTTGGACCAATGGCTGGCGGCCGAGCCCCGTTCGTGGCGCGAGATCCTGGACGTGTTTATCGACGTCGCCCAGGCCCTGGGGACCGCGCACGAGAAGAACGTCGTGTACCGCGAGGTCAGGATCGAACACATCGTGGTCGGTCCCAATGGACACGCGCATCTGCACGGTGTGGAGCCTGCCGTTGCCGAACCACCGAAAGAGCTTCCGCTGCCCGGCATGCGAACCGCCGCGGTCTCCCTGAAACAGCGCATCGCCAAAATGCAAACGACCGAGGAGGCCGCATACCTGGCTCCGGAGCAGATCCGGGGCTGGGTGCCGGACGCGCGCAGCAACCAGTTCAGCTACTGCGTCGGGCTGTACCGGGCGCTTTACAAACAGCCTCCTTTTGATCACGACTGGGCGGCCTCCGAGGCCGGCGATACGCCGTCGCGCGTGTATACGCCGCTGGGAAGTATCAGCTTCGGACTGATTCTTCAGTCGTTCGATCGGACGACATTGATTGACCTGGCTCGTCAGATTCTAAGCGGCAACCTGCGGCCCCCTCCCTCTGACACCGACGTACCCGTATGGCTGGAGCTGATCATCCGGCGTGGCCTACGACCCGATCCGGATGAACGGTACGCGTCGATGAAGGACCTTCTGAACGACATGGCCCCGCAGATCGGGGACACCCCAAGGGGTCGATCGCTGCGCAGGGGCCATCTCAGTAGAAAGGTGGTCGTCGCGGGTGGGTTTTGCCTTTTGGCGCTGGCAATCCTGGGCCTGCTGATCTACCTGCGTCCGTAACCGCAGCCCTCCCGCGCAGGGACTTCACGGTCTCGTCCACGGCCGGCGGGCGCGCGGGGCGAAAACCTCGACAAACCGGCGGGTCGGCGGGTCGCGTTTTCTGGTGACAGTTTCGTCCCGCGCCGGTGTTGCACTAGATAGGACCGTGAATGATCGACGTGGAACAGGCTTACCGGCAATACGGGCCCATGGTGCTGCGGCGCTGTCGGCGCCTGCTGCGCGACGAAGGGCGGGCGCTGGATGCGATGCAGGATGTATTTGTCGAGGTTCTGCGGCGGCACAACCGCATCGACGCCGACGCCCCCTCGGCGCTGTTCCTGACGGTCGCGACCAACGTGTGTCTGAACAGGCTGCGGACGTTGCGCCGCCATCCCGAGGACACGGACGACGCCCAGCTGATGCGGATCGCCGCCGAGGCACCGGATCGCGAGGACCAATCGGCCGCGCGACGCTTTCTAGGCCGGCTGTTTCAGCGCGAAGCCGAATCGACGCTGACCATCGCCGTGCTGCACTACGTGGATCGCATGACGCTGGAGGAGGTCGCGGACGAGGTGGGGCTGTCGGTGTCTGGCGTGCGCAAACGCCTGCGGACGTTGCGCGCGCGTTTGCCCGTTGTTGAAGGAGTTGCATCATGACGGCGAAACCAGTTCCCGAATATCTGCTCGAACGACTGGCCGCAGGTGATCTGTCCCCCGCCCGCGCGGACGATGTCCGACGACGATTGGCGTTGGAGCCTGACGGGGCCGCGCGACTTGACCGCATCGGCGCCTCCAACGCGGAGATCTTGCGCGAACATCCCCCCGAGACGATCGCCGAGCGACTGCATAACCGTGCGTCGCGAAGCCGGCCGACCCGGGCCAGCAGGGTCCCACGCGGCTGGGGTTTCGCGATTGGCTTTCCGACCGCGGCCATGGCCGCCATGGTCCTTGCGGTGTGGCTGAGGCCAGGTGTTGTCCCCAGCAGTGACAGCGCAGCGAAGACCACCTGGGAGGGCGATACCGAACGGTCGAAGGGACTGCGGCCCAGCCTTCGCGTCTACCGAAAAACCCCGGGCAGCGTCGAACGCCTGAAGGAGGGCGCGCCCGCGCACGCCGGGGATCAGTTGCAGTTGGCCTACGTCGCCGCCGGCCGAAAATTCGGCGTTGTCCTGTCGGTCGACGGTGCGGGCCAGGTAACATTTCATCTTCCCGCGACCGGCAAGGCGGCCGTCCGCCTGCGCGGCAACGGCGAGGTGGCGCTGCCCGAGGCCTACGAGTTGGACGAGGCCCCCGGGTTCGAACGTTTCTTGATGGTCGTGGGCGATGCCCCCTTCGACACCGCGGCGCTTGCCGCCGTCATTCGTGGTAGCGGCCCTGCCCCCGCCGGCACGACGGCAACCTGGTTCACCGTACGCAAGGAGTAACCGTCATGACCCATCAGCGATTCTCGAATGTCCGCGCGGTAGTCCCCCGCGTCCTGTTTCCGGCCCTGCTGTTGATCGCGGCAACGTCCATGGGCGGCGCGGAGGTAGCGGCCGCTCAGATCTCCGCGCCGCCGGCCGCAACGACACCCGGCGCCGCCGAGGCCAGACCCGCGGTTGCCGCGGTTGGCGCACCTACGACCCCGGGCGCGACCGCGAATGAAAAGACCGTGGTGCGCCGATTCGCGCTGATCACTGGCGCCAGCCAGGGTGGCCCCGGTCGGGTACGCCTGCGCTTCGCGACGTCGGATGCGCGGGCCATGCGCCACGTTCTGTCCGATCTCGGCGGCCTGGGTCAGTCCGAAACCGTGCTGATGATGGACGTCGGCCGCACGCAGATGCGCACCGGGTTCGACCAGATGAAGGAGAAGGTCGCCGCCGCGCGCGCGCCAGGCTCGCGCACCGAAATGATCTTCTACTACTCCGGCCACTCCGACGAGACCGGCCTGATGCTGGGAAACGAACGGGTCAGCTACGCGGAGATTCGCGGCTGGGTCGAGGAAACCGGCGCCGATGTGCGCATCGCCGTGCTTGATTCTTGCGCGTCCGGTGCGTTGACCCGCGGCAAGGGCGGCGTTCACCGACCGCCCTTCTTGGTCGACACATCGTCGGCGGCACGCGGACACGCCTACCTGACAGCCAGCGCCGAAAACGAGGCCGCCCAGGAAAGTGATCGCCTGGGTGCCGCGTACTTCACGCACTATCTGGTCTCGGGTCTACGTGGCGCCGCCGACGTCAGCCACGACGGACGTGTCACGCTGTCCGAGGCGTATCAATACGCGTTCACCGAAACGCTGGCGCGCACCGAGGCATCACGCGGGGGACCACAACACGCCAGCTACGATTTTCAGCTTGCCGGCAAGGGCGATCTGGTGATGACCGATTTACGGGCGACATCAGCCAGCATGCTGTTGCCCCCCGAGATGTCCGGCCGCCTGTTCGTGCGCGGCGCCGATGGCCAACTGATCGCCGAGGTGCACAAGTTGCCGGCGCAACCGATCGAGCTTGGTCTGCCTCCCGGACGCTACCGCGTGACCCTGGACGACAACCGCCGCCTGTCAGAGGCGGTCATCGACCTGGGTGTCGGTCGCCGCACCACGCTGGCGCAGTCGTTCTTCGTGGCGATGGTCCCCGTGGCCACGACGTCGCGTGGTTCGGGCGGTGCGGGCGATCCCCGGGAACCCGGCGCGGATGTGGTCTTGGGCCTTTGGCCGCGTCCCCAGCAGGAATCGGCGGAGCGTCAGCCGGTGCACCTGTCGATCTTTCCCGGCTTCGACACAACCGGCGGCCGCCCGACCAGCAACAATCTGGTGCTGGGTTTCTTCGCGCGGTCGGCCAGCGTGAATGGACTGTCGCTGACACTGGGGCACTACGCGCTCGGCGACACCAGCGGGGCGGCATTCGCGGCAATCGGCAACATGAATGGCGGTGACGTCCGGGGCACGCGGTTCGCGGGCATCGGAAATGTCACGCGGGGGAACGTGCGCGGCGTCGACGTGGCGGGCGTCGGGAACCTGACCTTCGGATCGATGAGGGGATTGCAACTTGCCGGATCAATCAACTGGACGGCCGGGACCGTCAACGGTGGCCAGATCGCGGGTGCCATGAACGTCGCGCTGGGCGGCCGTGGTCTGCAACTGACCGGTGGCGCCAACCTGCTGGGCGGCGATTTCGTGGGCGGCCAGATTGCCGGCGGCGCGAATGTCGCCGCGCGGGGTGGACATGTCCGGGGGTTGCAGCTGGCCGGCGCATTCAATGTCGCCGGCCAACTGGCCGGTGCGCAGATTGCCGTGGTCAACGTCGGCGGTGATGTTCACGGTGCGCAGATCGGAATCGTGAACGTCGCCCGCAAGGTCCACGGCGCGCAGTTCGGTCTGGTGAACGTGGCCGACGATGTGGAAGGCGTGTCGTTCGGTCTGGTCACGCTGGTGCGCGATGGCATTCACGATCTGGATCTGTCCACGACCGAGGTCGGCGGCACGGTGTTGGGCGGCCTTCTCGGTTCGCGTCGTTTCTACACGCGGCTTGGGGTCGGCGTGCTGGCCGCGGCCGGCGACATTCCCGGCGGGCGCACCGTCATCTCGGGTTCGAACGCGAATCGGACGCATTATCTGTTTCAGTGGGGATTTGGTTCTCGCTTCACCTTGTCCGACCGCTGGAACCTGGACGCGGAATTTGCCGGCACGCAGTACTACCGAACGTCCGAATGGCATCAGGAAGAGGCGGCCACCGGCAGCCTGCGCCTGCTGGCCAGCGTGCGCCTGGCATCCAGTCTGCGCGTCGTGTTCGGGCCGACGTACAACGCGGCGGTCGGTTGGAATGGCACGGATCTGGTGACCAACGCGGGCGTGCTGGAATCCGTCCAGCGCGACGGTCAGACCACCGTCCGCATGTACCCGGGCTTCTTGGTCGGCCTACGCATCTGACCCGCGTGGGATCAAGGCGACTTGGTCGCCCGTTCGAAGCAAACCCTTGACACATACGTATGTTACTGGAAACTGTACGTATGCCCGCGGCCACACTGAAGAAGACCTACAACCTACCGCCGAAACTTCTATCGCGGGCCAAACGTATCCTGCGGGTTCGGACCGAGACACAGGCTGTTGTAAGGAGCCTGGAAGAGGTCGTGCTCATGGATGCGGTCGAAAGGGCCGTCCGTGAAAGCTCAAAGAAGCTTCCCCACTTCCTTCCCCTGCGGTGAAGCTCATCTTCGATACGTCCGTCTGGATCGATCACCTTCGTTTCGGGGCGCTCGACGACATCGTGCCGACTTTGCGTGGGCGTTTCTGGCTTTGGTTCGATTCCGTGGCGGCGGCCGAACTGCTGGCCGGCGCGCGATCAAAGGTCGAACGCACCGTGGTGATGAAGTTGCTCCGGCCGTTCGAGAAAGCGGGACGGATTGCCCATCCCGAGCCGGGTGACTTCCGCCGTGCCGGACTGGCGCTGGGCCGCCTGCGGCAGCGAGGGCGGACGCTGAAGAATCCCGGCGGCGCCCTCCTCGATGGCTTGATTGCTTCGCTTTGCGCGCGAACAGGCGCGTTGCTGGTCACGACCAACCTTCGCGACTTTGAGACCCTGGCCGAGGAGCTTCCGTTTCGCGTCCGATCCCTCGACGCGCTGGCCGAGATGTAGGTCGGGGTTGCCGCCACAAGCGACTTCTTCGCGCTCCCCTCGTGGTATATTTTGCGGTATGAAGGTCAAGACATCTATCACCCTCCCTGAAGAGATGCTCCGTTCTCTGGATCGCGTGGCGGGGAGCAAAAGCAACCGCTCGCAACTCATCGAACGGGCTGTGCGAGAGATGCTCGCTGCGCGGGAACGGTCGGAACGGGACGCGCGCGATATTGAAGTCATCAACCGGCACGCGGATCGACTCAACGCCGAGGCGGCCGATGTCCTTGACTACCAGGTCAAGCTTTGAGACGGGGCGACCTGTATCGCGTACGCAAACCAGGAGGCGATTCCAAGAGCCAAAGGGTCTTCGTGGTGGTGAGCCGACACGCCCTCATCGAATCTCGATTCTCCACTGTCATCTGCGCACCCGTTTACACACGGCGGGATGGCTTGGCCAGTCAAGTCGATGTCGGTGTCGAGTGCGGACTCAAGCACGATTCGGCGATTCACTGTGACGAACTGGTCAGCCTACCCAAACGGATACTGACCGATTACGTCGGATCACTCACGTTGCCCTCTCGGCAGACATTGGCTGGGGCCCTCCGGATTGCGCTGGACCTCGACTGACGCATAGTGAAAACCGAGCCGACGGCCTATGCGGAGCGAAACCCGCGCATTCCGATCAGCAACCCGACCAACACCATCACCGATCCCACCATCCCCACCAGCGTCAGGCGTTCGTGACGGACCACGCTGCCCAACGCCAGCGCGATCACGGGCACGACCACCGAGACGTAACTCATGCGCGTGACCGGCCAGCGGTTGACAAGCCAGGACATGATCACGAACGCCCCCAGGGATCCGGCAATCGTCAGGTACAGCAGCGGAAACACAGCGGCGGCGGTGGTCGGCAAAACATGCGGTTCACCCAGCGCGAAACTGATCGCCAGCGTCATCACCGCGCCGATCGCCGATCCGGCGGCGTTCGCGCCGATCGGCCCCTGGCGCGGCCCGCGTTTCAGCAACACGGTCCCGAATCCCGTGACGGTGGCCGCGATGAAGATGGCCACCATGCCGACGGGCGCGATCTCGCCGCGAAAACTGGCCGAGAACAGCACCGCGACGCCGGCGAACGACGTGACCGCGCCGATCACCTTGCCGGTGGTCAGGCGTTCCATGCCGAACGCGTGCGTCACCAGCGCGCTCGACAACGGGATGGTCGCGTAGAACACCGCCGATAGGCCCGACGGCACCAGTTTTTCGCCCCAGTACAAAAGCGGGAAGTTGATCCCGAACTGGCAGATCCCGTAGCCCAACGCCGCGCGCAACGCCGCGCCCCGCGGCAGGGATTCGCCACGGGCGAACGTCCACGCGGTCAGCAGCAGCGTCGCCAGCACCAGCCGCAGCGCCGCGGCCCACACCGGCGCCAACGCGTCGTTGCCGAAGCTGATGGCCATGAATGTGCTGCCCCAGATGGCGCCGCAGGCCCCAAAGGCCACCCAAGGTCGAAGGTCTCGGAAGTCTTTGTCACTCACGATGGCCTACCCGACGGACACATACCATTTCCGCGCATGCTCCCCCAGCGTTCACCTCCCCGCAGGACCCGGCGGTGATCTGAGGCGCCTCGTTCGATCGTCGGACTCAGTTGAGCCGAATGTCGTCGACGTAGACCGTGCCAGTCCAGGGGACGAAGGCGCGGAACACCAGGCCGATGTGCGTAACGGCTGCTGCCTCCGAAGGCGGAGGCGTGCTGAATGTCTGCCAGAAATTGGCATTGGCCGGGAGCGTACTGTCTGATCCGGCAAACACCAGAGTCCCCCCGTTCCACATCGTGTAGAAAAATTCG
>JANOJB010000102.1:0-33279 GCA_031407985.1 Pseudomonadota bacterium
CATTCTCAAGGCGGCGACCAAGCACAAGGGCGTCACCTTCGTTCACTGCGGCGGCCTCTACACCGAAGGCAAACACCCCGCCAACGTCGGCAGCTACTTCGGCTACATCGATGAAGCCGAATACGTGTCAGGCATCGTCGCCGGGCTGACCAGCAAAAGCGGGAAGCTGGGTTTCATCGCCGCCAAGCCGATTCCCCAGGTGCTGCGGAACATCAATTCGTTCATGCTGGGCGCGCGGTCGGTGAATTCGAAGGCGACGACCACTGTGATCTTCACGGGCGATTGGTCGATGCCGGTCAAGGAAGCCGAGGCGGCGAACAGCCTGATCGATCAGGGCATCGACGTGTTGACCGCCCATGTGGATTCGCCCAAGACGATCGTCGAATTGGCCGAGCGCCGGGGCGCCATGGTGACCGGCTACCACGCCAATCAATCGACCCTGGCCCCCAAGGGGTACCTGACCGGAGCGGAATGGAACTGGGGCAAGATCTACACCGACTACGTGAAGCTGATTCAGGGCGGCAAGCCGTTCCCCCACCTGTTGCGGGGTGGACTGAAGGAAGGGTTCGTCAAGGTTTCCCCGTACGGCAAGGCGGTATCCGCCGAGACCAAGAAGAAAGCCGACGCCGCCAAGGCCAAGTTCATGGCGGGTACGATGGTCGTTTACAAGGGCCCCCTGAAGGACAATACGGGCAAGGTCGTGATTGCGGCGGGGGTCGAGAAGAAACAGACCGACATCAGCCTGGAGGGCATGGATTACTTGGTCGAGGGCGTCATCGGAAAGACCCACTAGGGTTAGGGTGTTCCCGTGAAGCGGGCCCTGAATTCATTGCGGGTTCCGGCGGGGGCGTTCGCCGCGGCATTGATCGCCTTCGGGCTGTTCATGGCCGTTATCGGACGCAACCCGGTGGCGGTCTATCAACAGATGTGGCGGGGATCGTTCGGAACCTGGTTTTCGTTCCAGAACACCCTGCTGCGGGCGGCGCCGTTGATGCTGACGGCGCTGGCCACCGCGGTGCCGGGGCGTTTGGGGTTGGTGGTGTTGGGGGGCGAGGGGGCGATGGTCGTCGGTGGCCTGTGCGCGGCGATGATGGGGGTGGCGATGCAATCGCACGGTCCGATCGCGGTCGCGGGATCGATGTTGCTGGTGGGCGCCCTGGTCGGCGGCATCTGGATCGGTATCGGCGGGGCACTGCGTGCTTATCGGGGCGTCAACGAGACGATCGCGACGTTGCTGTTGAACTACGTCGCCATCGCGTTCCTGAACCATTTCGTCGAAGGGCCGTTGCGTGATCCGGCCAGTTTGAACAAACCGTCGACGACGCCGATCGGTGACGTCAACATGATCCAGAGTATTCCTGGCCTTGACGTTCACTGGGGTTTGGCGTGGGCGCTGGGGGCCTGCCTACTGGCGTGGTTCCTGATGCACCGGACGCTGTTCGGTTTTGCCGCGCGTGTCGCTGGGGGCAATGTGCGGGCCGCGTTGCTGAACGGCCTGCCGGTCGCGCGCCTGATCGTCATTGCGACGTTTTTGGGGGGGATGTGCGCCGGCGTCGCCGGATCGCTGGAGGTCGCCGCCATTCACGGAACGGCGAACGCGTCCCTGGTCACCGGCTACGGATACACGGGGGTATTGGTCGCGTTCATCGCACGGCAGAACGCGATGGCGGTTATCCCGGTTTCCATCTTGATTGGCGGCATCAGCGCCAGCGGGGGACTGTTGCAGCGGGGGTTCAATCTTCCCGATGCCACGGTCAACGTCCTGCAGGGGATCCTGTTCATATCGATCCTGCTGTCCGAAACCCTGCATGGAAGAACGAAGGCCAAGGCCCGCAAGGCTGCGACCCCCGCCCCGCGCGGAGCCGAGGCGCCGGTGGTGGCGACATGAGCGTCGAATCGACCGGGGTGGGTCTGGCCGTGCTGGGCGGCGCGATTCGCATCAGCACACCATTTTTGTTCGTCAGTCTGGGTGAATGCCTGACCGAGAAGAGTGGGCGGGTGAATCTGGGTTTGGAGGGCACGCTGGTGATGGGGGCCATGACCGGATACGGCGTGGCGTATCTGACCAACTCGCCGTGGCTGGGGATCCTGGCGGCCGGTGCGGTGGGCGGCATGCTGGGCGCGCTGCACGCGGTGTTGTGCGCGCGGCCGCGGGTGAACGACGTCGCGGTCGGGATCGCGCTGATGTTGTTCGGCGTTGGGCTGGCGTTTTTTATCGGCAAGCCGCTGATCGACGCGACCGCGCCGCATTTGCCCGCACTGTCTCTCGGTTGGTGGAGTGAATCGCCCGCCCTGCGCTCGGCCCTGCAAATCAACGCGTTGTTTGTTCTGGGCCTGGTGACGACGGTTCTGATGGTCGTGTTGCTTCGGCGAACCCGCTGGGGCCTTGTCCTGCGCACCGTCGGTGAAAGCGCGGACGCCGCGCGCGCGATGGGATACGACGTGAACCGCGTACGCATGCTGGCCACCATCACGGGGGGCTTCCTGGCGGGGGTCGGGGGATCGTTCCTGTCGCTGTACTACCCGGGTGGTTGGAGTGAAGGTCTGTCCAGCGGCCAGGGCCTGATGGCCGTTGCGCTGGTGATCTTCGCGCGCTGGGATCCCGTACGTTGTTTGCTGGCGTCTCTGTTGTTCGGCGGTGCCAGCGCGTTGGGGCCCGCGTTGCAGTCGGTGGGGATCACGTCGGGTTACTACCTGTTCAACGCCGCGCCCTACATCCTGACGCTGGTGATCATCGTGGCCACCAGTTCGAATACCAGGGCACTGGTGGGCCAGCCAGCCGAGTTGCGGGTGGCCCGCTGACACGGAAGGGACCAGGACGACGACCATGACGACCACAATCAAAGAATCGCCCAGCCCACGCGCCGGCAGCCGGTTTGTTCAGGCGGACCCCTATCCCTGGCCCTGGAACGGGGATCTGCGGCCCGAGAACACGGCGTTGATCGTCATCGACATGCAGACGGATTTCTGCGGCAAGGGTGGCTACATCGATTTGCTGGGGTACGACATCTCGCTGACGCGGGCGTGTATCGAACCGATCGCGCGGCTTTTGGCCTGCATGCGGGGCGCGGGTTTTCACATCATGCACACCCGTGAGGGCCACCGGCCGGACCTGGCCGATCTACCCGCGAACAAGCGATGGCGATCCAGGCAGACCCCGGGGAATCTGGGTGTGGGAATCGGGGACGCCGGGCCGTGCGGGCGGATTCTGGTTCGCGGCGAGCCGGGGTGGGACATCATTCCCGAACTGGCGCCTCGCCCCGGTGAGATCATCATCGACAAACCGGGAAAGGGATCATTCTGCGCGACGGACCTGGATTTGATCCTGCGACAGCAAGGAATCGCCAACATTGTGCTGACCGGCATCACCACCGATGTTTGCGTGCACACCACCATGCGCGAGGCCAACGATAGGGGCTATGAATGCCTGCTGGTCGAGGACTGCTGTGGGGCGACCGATCCGGGCAATCACACCGCGGCGGTCAAGATGGTGAAGATGCAGAACGGAGTCTTCGGCTCGGTGACGACATCGGGACAATTGATGCGGGTGATCGGGTGACGATCGCCGCCGGGACGATGGCGGATGGGCTGGCGGTTGGAATCGCGCCGGTTCTGGAAGCCGTGGGCCTGACAAAGTCCTTCGGTGGCGTCACGGTTCTGGATGACGTCTCGCTGACGCTGCCGGCGGGGTCATTCCACGCGTTGTTGGGCGAAAACGGCGCCGGCAAAAGCACGCTGGTCAAGTGCATCATGGGCTACCATCACGCCGACGTGGGGCATGTCCGCGTGCACGGGACGGAAGCACGGATCAAAAGCCCGCGCGACGCCGCGGCGCTGGGAATCGGAATGGTCTACCAGCACTTCACGCTGGTCGACAACATGACCGTGACCGAGAATCTGGTGCTGGCGCGCCGGGAGCACGCGTTCCTGTTCGATTGGCGCGCCGAACGTCGCGAGATCGAGTCGTTCATGCAGCGCATGCCGTTCCGGCTGAATGTCGACAGCCCCGTGCGGACGTTGTCGGCGGGAGAGAAACAGAAGCTGGAGATCCTGAAGCAGCTGTATCTGGGTACCAAGATCATCATTTTGGACGAGCCGACCTCCGTCCTGACGCCGGACGAGGCCGACGAGGTGCTTGGCCTGCTGCGCGAAATGACGCGATCACAGGGGCTGACCATCCTGATGATCAGCCACAAGTTTCGTGAAGTGACCAAATTCGCCGACGACGTGACGATCCTGCGAAAGGGACGCCTGGTTTGTCAGGGCCGGGTCGGCCAGTTGTCGACGGAGGAGATGGCGCGCCAGATGGTGGGCGACGAACCGGCGCGCGGGGATCGCGGGCGGGGTGATGCCGCGCCGGGATCCGCGGTGCTGGAGGTCCTGGAACTGGACGCGGAGGACGATCTGGGAGCGCCCGCCGTGCGCAAGCTGTCCCTGGCCGTTCGCGCCGGTGAAATCGTCGGCATCGCGGGCGTTTCCGGAAACGGTCAGGAGGAATTGGTCGAGGTGTTGGCGGGCCAACGGCAGCGAAGCGCCGGTGAGATCCGAGTCGGCGGTGTCGCGTTTCGGGCGCGGCGCGCCGAGATGCGAAACCAGAAGGTTCGGTGTCTACCCGACGAGCCGCTGCGCAATGCCTGCGTGGCCGATATGTCGGTCGCGGAGAACATCGGCTTTCGGGATTTCGACCGGGCGCCCTTCGCGAGATCCCGGATCCTGGTCAGCCGGAACGCCTTGCGCCGCCGCGCGCGCGAGATGATCGCCGCGTATGGGATCTCGGCGCCCGGAACCGACGCGCCCATCAGGAGTCTGTCCGGCGGGAATGTGCAGCGGGCGGTTCTGGCGCGCGAGTTGGGCGACGACGTCGCGCTGTTGATCACGGCGAATCCCTGTTTTGGACTAGACTTCGCGGCGGTGGCCGAAATTCGCGGACGCATCATGGACGCGCGCAACCGCGGCACCGCGGTGCTGCTGATCAGCGCCGATCTGGACGAAATCTTCACGCTGGCGGATCGGGTCCTGGTCATCAGCGAAGGGACGATCGTTTACGAGACTCCCGTGGGGTCGGCCGATATCGGCGTCATCGGGCGGCACATGGCGGGCCACCAGTGACCGCCGAACCATGGGCGCTACGCGATCTGCTGGCGCAGACCCAAGGCGCCGGGTTCTCCTGGGTACCGTTGCGGCCCGGCGTGGAGCACCACACTCTGTACGGCAGTCTCGATGGGGCGGGGCCCGTGGCCGCGATTCTTCGCTACGCGGCGGGCGCTCAAATCCCCTATCATCGCCACGACGGTTATGAGCACCTCTACGTTCTTGCCGGATCCCAGCGCGACCAACGCGGCACCTACCGCGCCGGCGATTTGGTCATCAATCCCCCCGGTTCAACCCACGACGTTGTCAGCGACGACGGATGCACGGTCCTCCTTATCTGGGAGCGCCCCGTCGTTTTCGTCGACCGTTGAATCACGGGGTTGGCGCGCCGAGCTGGCGCTTGGGTTCGCGCTTGATGAAGGTGGCGCCACGCGACTGGTGGATCGTCGCCACACGGGGCCTCTCTGCGTGCAGCGGGCGTTCTATCCCGAGGGTGCCGACGTGCCGCACGTCTATGTGTTGCACCCGCCGGGCGGATTGGTCGGAGGGGATCGCCTGTCGCTGGACGTGGTGGTTGGTGCCGGGGCGCACGCGCTTTTGACGACGCCGGCCGCCACGAAGATCTACCGGACGGCGGGCCCGGTGGCTTCCCAGACGCAGCGGTTGACGGTTGCGACCGGCGGCACCCTGGAGTGGTTGCCGCAGGAAGTGATCCTTCACGACGGCGCCAGCGCCGTGCTGACGACGCACGTGTCGTTGGCGGCCGGCGCGCGTTTCGTGGGAATCGATACGTTGTGTTTTGGGCTTCCCGCCCGGCAGGAAACCTTCGCTGTCGGACGTTGCCAGCAGCGGTACGAAATCTGGCGGGGCGATCGGCCCGTCGTCATCGAACGTGGCAGATTCAATGCCGACGATCCGGTGCATGACGCCAACTGGGGTCTGGGCGGGGCGCGCGTCCATGGCTTGATGGTGATGTCGCCGGCCCCTTCTGGCGGCGATGTCCTTGCGGAATTGCGTGCCACGGCCGCCGCGGTTCCGTCGGGCGACTGGGCGGCCGTGACGGTTGTGGCCGATGGTGATGCGCTGGTGTGCCGGTATCTCGGCCCCAGCGCGGAACGGGCGCGTATTTTCTTCCAGAGTGCATGGACGGTTCTTCGACCGGCTGTTTTGGGCCGGGCGGCCGTGCCTCCACGAATCTGGGCGACATGAACACGGAGCGACCATGGAACTGACCCCTCGAGAGAAGGACAAGCTGCTGCTGTTCACGGCGGCGCTGTTGGCCGAGCGACGCAAGGCGCGCGGCGTGAAGCTGAACTATCCCGAAGCCATCGCGTACATCTCGGGCGCGATTCTGGAAGGCGCGCGCGACGGGCGTTCGGTCGCCGAGTTGATGTCAGAGGGGACCAGGTTGCTGTCGGCCGACGACGTGATGGAGGGTATCCCCGAGCTGATCACGGAGGTGCAGGTCGAGGCGACCTTTCCCGACGGCACCAAGCTGGTGACGGTTCACCAGCCCATCGTTCCCAAGCGCACTCTGGGAATCGGCGCGATCGATGCTGTGCCCGGAACGCTGACGCTGAATGAAGGACGACCGACCGTTCGGCTGGAGGTCGCGAACACCGGAGATCGCCCCATTCAGGTCGGGTCGCACTATCACTTCTTCGAGACCAACTCGGCGCTGCGCTTCGATCGCGGGCAGGCCCGCGGATTTCGGTTGAACATCGCCGCCGGAACGGCGGTTCGTTTCGAGCCGGGCCAAACCCGCACGGTCGATTTGGTCGCCTTCGCGGGTGATCGCGTCGTGCAGGGATTTCGGGGCGAAATCATGGGACCTCTTGATCCATGAAAACCATCGATCGACGTGCCTATGCCGAGATGTACGGTCCGACGACTGGCGATCGTGTTCGCCTGGGCGACACCGATTTGGTGATCGAGGTCGAGCGCGATCACACGGTCTACGGCGAAGAGGTCAAGTTCGGCGGCGGCAAGGTGATCCGCGACGGCATGGGGCAAAGCCAGCGCGTGGGGTCCGACGTCGCCGACACGGTGATCACCAACGCCCTGATCGTGGACGTCACGGGGATCATCAAGGCCGACATCGGGATCAGGGAGGGGCGCATCAGCGCCATAGGCAAGGCCGGGAACCCGGATATTCAACCGGGCGTCGACGTCGTGATTGGCCCGGGGACGGAGATCATCGCGGGCGAGGGTTGCATCGCCACCGCGGGCGGCATCGACACGCACATCCATTTCATCTCGCCGCAGCAGTGCGAGGATGCGCTGATGTCGGGCGTGACGACGATGATCGGCGGCGGCACGGGACCCGCGGCCGGAACGAACGCGACCACCTGCACGCCCGGCGTGTGGAACGTGTCGCGCATGCTTCAGGCGGCCGAGGCGATCCCTATGAACCTGGGCTTCCTGGGCAAGGGCAACGCCAGCCGGCCGGAGGGACTGGTCGAGCAGATCTTGGCAGGCTGCCTGGGACTGAAGCTGCACGAGGACTGGGGCACCACGCCCGCCGCGATCGACTGTTGCCTGTCGGTGGCCGAGGCGTACGACGTTCAGGTCGCCATTCACACCGACACGTTGAATGAATCGGGTTTTGTCGAGGACACGCTGGCGGCGTTCAAGGGCCGTGCGATTCACACGTATCACACGGAAGGCGCGGGGGGCGGGCACGCTCCGGACATCATCAAAGCCTGCGGCGTTTCCCACGTGTTGCCGTCGTCGACCAACCCGACGCGCCCGTACACGGTGAACACCGTCGACGAACACCTGGACATGTTGATGGTCTGCCACCACCTGGACGCCGGGATTCCCGAAGACGTCGCGTTCGCCGAGTCGCGGATTCGACGCGAGACGATCGCGGCCGAGGACATTCTGCACGATCTTGGCGCCATGAGCATGATGTCCAGCGATTCGCAGGCGATGGGCCGCGTGGGCGAGGTGATCACGCGGACCTGGCAGACGGCGCACAAGATGAAGCAGCAACGTGGCGCTTTGCCGAAGGATGCGGCCGTGGGGGGGCGCGCGGACAACTTTCGCGTAAAGCGCTACCTGGCCAAGTACACGATCAACCCCGCCATCACGCACGGCATCTCGCACGAGGTGGGCTCGCTGGCGGTCGGCAAATTGGCCGACATCGTGTTGTGGAAGACGGCGTTCTTCGGCGCCAAGCCGGCCGTGATCATCAAGGGCGGCATGATCGCCGCCGCGCCGATGGGTGATCCCAATGCGTCTATTCCAACGCCGCAACCGGTGCACTACCGGCCGATGTTCGGCGCGCTGGCTGGGGCGTGCCGGGCAACCAGCGTGACATTCGTTTCGGGTGCGGCGTTGGAGGCGGGGATTGGGCAGCGGCTGGGTCTGGGTCGGCGATTGGTGGCGGTCAAGAACACGCGTTCGATCCGCAAACGGGATCTGATTCACAACGACGCGCTGCCGGTCATTGAAGTGGATCCGCAAACCTACGAGGTGCGCGCCGACGGTGAACTGTTGGTGTGTGAACCCGCAACGGTGCTACCGCTGGCGCAGCGGTACTTCCTGTTTTGAGGAACTGATTCATGTTGCGCTTGATGAAAGTGGTGGGACGGGACGCGGCGGGGCAGGGTGCTGACGTACCCAAGTCGACGCTGACATTGACCTTCGAGGACCGGCGGCGCAGCCGGCTACTGGTTCACCTGGGCGACGGCAGCGAGGCGGCGCTGATGCTTCCACGTGGGACGGTGCTGCGCGACGGGGATTGGCTGGGCGGGGAGGGTGGCGCCCCGGTGGTCAGGGTTCGGGCGGCGGCGGAGACTCTATCGGTGGCGCGCACGGCTGACGTCCACCTTCTGACCCGGGCGGCGTACCACCTGGGGAACCGGCACGTGCCGATGCAGATCGTTCCGGGCGCGCTGTCGTACCAGCACGACCACGTGCTTGACGATCTGGCACGCGAACTGGGCCTGAACGTTACGACAGAGGAGGCGCCGTTCGAACCCGAGGCCGGCGGTTACCGCCACCAGGGCTCACGGACCCACGGTCATGATCACGATCATGCTCGCGACCGCGACCACGACCACGACCACCATCATCCGCATGACCATGACCACTAGCGATCAGCCTCCTCTGGGGCGCGTGGCCTTCCTGCGACTGCTGCAACTGGCCAGCCCCACGCTGCCCATCGGGGCGTTCGCCTATTCCCAGGGGCTGGAGGCCGCGGTGACGGCCGGCCTTGTGACGGACGAGGCGTCGACCAGTCGGTGGATCCTGGGCCTCCTGTTAGGCCCCGTCACGCATCTGGACCTGCCGATCTTCGCGCGCGTTCACGCGTGCCATCGTGCCGGAGACACCGCTGGCGTCCACCGCTGGGACGCGGTCCTGTTCGCTTCGCGCGCCACCGCCGAGTTACAGGCGGAGGATCGCCACCTGGCATCGTCGCTGGGTCGCGTTCTGGGTACTTTGGGGATGAACCTGGCCGCACGCGCGTCGCATACCTTCGTAGCGACGTTCGCGCAGGCGGCTGCTGGTTTTGATATCGACGTGCGTTGGGCGGCCGAAGCGTTTGCTTTCGTCTGGGCCGAGGGGCAAACCAGCGCCGCGGTTCGGCTGGTGCCGCTGGGACAAAGCGCCGGCGTGCGCATGGTCGCCGCCGCGGGCTTGGCGATTCCGGGGGCGGTCGATCGCGCGTTCGCGCTCGGCGACGACGACCTCGGCGCGGCGGCGCCGTTGCAGGCGATTCTATCCAGCGCCCACGAAACTCAGTACTCGCGCCTGTTTCGTTCCTGAACGATGAAGGAGTCACGGTGATGCCCGACGAATCAGAATCAAACAAAGTGCCTTCCCATGTGTCCGCCAAACCCTCCGCGAGACGCGCGTCCACGCCCCTGCGTGTCGGCGTCGCCGGTCCCGTCGGGTCGGGGAAGACCGCGCTGGTCGACGCGCTTTGCAAAGCCATGCGCGACGAGTTCGAGATCGCGGTCGTGACCAACGACATCTACACAAAGGAGGACGCGCAGTTCCTGATTCGCAGCGGCGCGCTGCCCGAGGAACGCATCGTCGGTGTCGAGACGGGAGGTTGCCCGCACACCGCCATCCGCGAGGACGCGTCGATCAACCTGGAAGCGATCGACGCCTTGGGACGGCGGTTTCCGGATCTGGATCTGATCGTCGTCGAGAGCGGCGGCGACAATTTGGCCGCGACGTTCAGTCCCGAGTTGGCGGACATCACCCTGTACGTCATCGACGTCGCCGGGGGCGACAAGATCCCGCGCAAGGGCGGACCTGGGATCACCAAGTCGGACCTGCTGGTGATCAACAAGACGGATCTTGCCCCCCACGTCGGCGCGTCCCTGGAGGTGATGGACCGCGACGCGCGACGAATGCGCGGCGACAAACCGTTCGTCTTCACCAGCATCCGCCAGGGCGAGGGCATCGCGCCGATCATCGCGTTCGTGATCAAACACGGACTGCTCAGGGGCGCGTCAGCGTCGTGACGTTGCCGCCCAGATCCTGGATGCTGTCATGGAGCAACTGCGCCAGGTAGTCGAAATTGTGCGCCCAGCCGCCGCGTTCGGTGACCGACACTTGGTAGTTAAAAGCCGCTTTCATGAGCGCAGGCGTCCATCCGGCAAAGCCGTTGGATGACACCGCCTCGGTCGTCGCGCACACCTTGTTGCCGTCGGTGTCCTTGAAGAAGTAGGGATACGCCCCGGGCGCGTAGCACAGTCCAGGAGCCGCCGCCGCCGTCTGCATGGCGCCCAGGACGCGCGCCGCCAGTCCGTTGATCTCCGCCGCCAAGGGTTCAGTCGCGTTCGCGTCTCCGTCGTAGTCGCGCAGGTGGGTCAGACGAATGGCGGTCGGCTCTCCGTTCGCGTCGGCGTGGCAGTTCTTGCAGCGCGTGGCCCATGCGTCCTTGATCAGGAACGTGTGTTTGCTGCCTTCCGGATCGTGGCAGGACGTGCACTGGGTGCCGCCCGTGTGCGCCAACGGTCCCGCGTAGGTCTTGCCGTCGTATTCGTAGCCCACGCGCGCCGCGCTTCCCAGTTTGGTCGCCGCCGCCGCCAGATAATGAACGTTCAGGAACCTGAACTTCCCGGTCGCGATCTGGGCGTCGACCGTCTTCTTGGATTCACGCCCGCGGTGACACGTGGCGCACATGTTGTCGTTCCCGGGTTCGTTGCGAACGACGCCGCTGGGGAAAGTGACCGACGGGACCTTGGCGATAGTGAACGTGTCCTTGACGTTGTCGTGGCACGTGCCGCATTCCAGTCCGTTCGGCGTCTCGCTCACGATCTGGCCGACCCCGTATTTGACGAAGAACCGGAATCCGCTTTGGCCGCCGTGACAGCCTGAACAGGTCGCGTCGACCATTTCGTTTTCGTCCCAGTGACGCGCGGCCTCGCCGGTGCCATCGAAGTGACCCGAGTCGGTCCGGACGGCCTTCGACAGGTCGACCTTCACCACCAGCGCCTTGTCCAGATCCGTGATGGAGTCGAACAGAAGCTGGATGATGTACTTCGCATTGTGCGCGAACGCCCCGGGGTCCTTGACCGCCATCTGGTAGTTGTAGGTGGCACGCAGCAGACGCGCCGTCCAAGAGGCGAAGGCGTTCGCGGCCTTGGCCTCGCCGGATGAACACGCGAGATCGCCATCGGTGTCCTGGAACCAGTAGGGGTAAGCCGCGCCGGTGTAGCAGATCGGCGTCTGCCGTTCGGAGCCGTAACTGCCGATGGCGATGCGGAGTTTGTCGGCCAGCCCCAGCAACTCGCCGTGAATGCCCTCGCTGGTGTTCAGATCGCCGTCGTAGTCGCGGCCGGCGGAGGACATCATGCGAATCGCGTGAGCGTCATCGACGTTCGTCACGCCGGTGTGGCAGCCCTGGCATTGATCGAAACGAACCTTGGTGGAATGCGGATCATGGCAGCCCGTGCAGGTGTCGAATCCATCCACGTGACGGAAACGAACGTCGTAGTGCTGATCGGCGTATTGGTATCCGCCCATCACCTTGCCGGCGTACAGGGTCGCGGCCGCCGGGTAGTAGTGGATGTTTTGAAAGTGAAGGGAGGCGCTGATCTCGTCGTCGTTCTTGACACCGGCAGCGGCGATCTGGTCATCGACCGCGGCGCCCGACGATCGTCCCTGATGACAGGTCATGCAACGGGCCTCGCCGCCCAAGCCGGTCAAGGTCACTCCCGATGGGAAGGTGACGGATGTCAGCGTGTCGGCGGCCTGGTTGTGGCACGTACGGCAATCGACAACCGAGCCGACCGGGGCCGCGCGGTCGACCTGGAACGCCGCGCTGCCGTCGCCGCCCAGATAGTCGACGAACCCGGCCGAGCTGTGGCAACGCGCGCATTCGACCGGGACGTTGCCCTGGGTGTTCCAGTTGGTGAACGCGCGGGCCGTGGCGTCGGCGTGCGCGGAGGTCAACCATTTGTCGTAGTAGGGGATCTGATCCTTGTCGTCCGGGGCAAGGACGACGACGACGTGGGCCCCCACCGCCTTGGTCGCGCCTCCCGTGACGGTGATGGTGGTTTCTCCGACGGCGGCGCCGGTCACCACACCCTCGGGTGTAACGGTCGCGATGGTCTGGTCACCGCTGGTCCAGGCGTAGCCGGAGTCCTTGCCGTTGGTGGTGGCGGCCGCGACGGTGATCGACGCGCCCAGAACGACCGCGTGGGGGCCGGTCGTCGTGATCACGGGCAGCTTTTCCTTTTCTACCTGGGCGCAGCCCGTGGCCGCGGCCGCCAGCATCAGCGCGGACGCGATGATCCGAAAGCGGCGGTTGTTGATGTCAGATACATGGGTCATGGCCGAGCTCCTTCTTGAATCCAACGCAACACCATCTGGTAGGCGGTGCTATCGGGCGCATAAATGGTTCCCGCGGTGTGGCCTTGACCGGTCATCTTGGTCAGCAGCCTGCTGCCCGTGGGTGCGGCGGTGTTCACGAACGGCGTGACGGCAACAAAGTCGGTCGCCACGTTCCCGCTCAACAGGAATTGCGAGTCGCCTGCCTGCTGGCCCGGGGCGTGACAGCTACGGCATCCGTCGACAAGAATCCCGTGCACATCCGCGAACGACGTCGCCCCTGCTTCGGCGCCAGCGTCACCGACGGTGTCGCCGCCGGCGCCATCGGGAACCCCGGACCCGCGCGAAAAATCGGCGCACGCCGTTCCCAAAACTGTCGTCATCAGCGCGGCGGCCAGCCGGTGTCTGCGATTAGAAGTCATAAACCACGTTCAGGCGGACGAGGTCGTTCGGAACCTCTGTCCCCTTTTCCAGGTTGATGAAATAGTAGAGACCCGCGGAGAGACCGTGCCTGCGCGCGACGATTCCAAAGTTGTGGGTCGAGCCGTCGTCGGACGTCAGCCGGGTGTCGTCGATCCACGACCCGCGCCGGTTGTTGAAGGTCCGCACGCCCTGGCGGTACTGCAAGTACAGCCAGTCGGCCGGATGAACCCTCAGCTGGACGTAGCTTCCAAAGTGGTAGTAGTCGAGGCCAGGCCCGCCGAATCCGTCGGCGGCACCACCCGAGACGTCGGCGCGCAGAAAGCCGGCACCGAGGCTGATGTAACCCAGCACGGGAACGGCGCGCACCCGCGCCAGCATCACGTCCGCCGACTGCATGAACAGGCGGCGGCCGAATCCTAGACCGTTGAAGTAGGTCGAGTACCAGCCCGAGACGGGGCCCCAGGACACACCGACACGATTTCCCACGCCGACGCGCGTGTCGTCGGCCGATGAGAAATCGCCCTGAAGATTCAGCACTCCATCGCGCTGGCGCAGGGCGTACCCACGGACGACGTACAGATCGTCGGTGATGGCCCACTCGCGGTGGTGGAAGACCGCCTGCACGCGGGCGCCTTCCTGCGCCCAGATGGGCGGCAGCAGACGCTGATCGAAACCCGCCAGGCCACCGTAGCTCTGGTGAAACAACGGTTCGGCGCCGAATGGCACCAGGATCTTGCCGCCGGCGACCACCAACTGCCACGGGCGACCGTGGGTTGGATGGCGGTAGCGTGCCTCCCAGAACTGGAGACCAAGCAACTCGACGGACAGGCCGATCGGATCGCTTGGCGATTCGCGCGAAAGAAACAGAAAGTGGTGATAGCTGCGCAAGCCATTCGTGGCGCCCGACGCGAATGGATTTCCGGTGAATGCTCCCCGTTCATAGGCCACGTCAAAGCGACCGTTCAACGCCAAGCCCAAGGGTGCCCGCACGTGGGTGCCGGAGGCCGGGCGATGGGACGTGAAGTCGGGCGGAACGTCTGCCACGCCGGCGACCGGTGCGCCCGCCGGCGACGGAGCCTCGGTGGAATCAGGGTCCTCCTGCTCGGGCAGCGGCTCGGTCGCGTCGGGATCCTTGGCGACCGTCGGTGGGGTTTCGCCACCAGCGTCCGCCACATCCTGCGCGGGCTCGGCGGTGGCGTCGAGATCGGTGACGCGGTCCGCGGGTCCGGGTGCGCTCGGCGCAACACCGCCCGCCGACGATTTTGGCGCGCGCCTGGCCGCCACCGTGGTTGCCGGAGGCAGTGCCGGTTGCGCTTGGCCTGTCACGGGTGTCGGCACGTGGGGGGGATCCAGACGCGCGCCCCCTTCGATCCAGGCGAGCGCACGTGTCTGGGCGGCTGCACCCGCGGGCCAAGGGGCGCCTCCCGCGTGTGCCTGCCCGGATCCCTTCAGCAACAACGCACTGGATCGAGGATTGCGCCTATCCACAGTGCGCGCGGTCGACGCGTAGTCGGCCACGAGATCGCCCGACAACACCAGACGCGTCGTCGCCGCTGGACCACCCGCCCCGTGGCACACGCGACAGGACTGGATCAGCATCGGATGAATCTGCGACCGAAACGACGGACCCGTCGTGCGTGGAGGTTCGGTAACGGTTCGCCCCTCGGTGGGAGCGGGCTGTAACGTGGACGACGTGCTGTTTGGCGCATGGGGCGGCGCCGCTTGGCCTGTCGCGGGTGGCGGGATCGGAAGCGAAGGTGCTGGTGGTGTTCCGCGTTTCGACGCCGGTGGCGCGGCACGCTTGGGCGCCGCTGGGCCTCCGACATCTCCCGCGGGGGCGGCTTGGAACTGGGCGTCGGGCGTATCAGAAGCCGGGGCAGGGGAGGGAGCGGGCGCGGCCTTTTTCGCGCGCAGACCTATCTCTTCCAACAGCTTGCGGCGTTGTTCCTCCTGGGAACTTTGGGCCAGGGCTCTGGTCCCCACGGGCGCCGCGTGGGCCGTCAGCGGCACCAGCAACGCGACCGCGATGGCCGCCAATCCGAGGGCTGTCGGGCGTGGCGGTCGTGGCTGGTTGGGGAAGCTAGTGTGCGTTGGCATTGACCTGGACATGGCAGGAGTCACAGCTCGCTTTCCTGACCGAGAAGGCGAGGCCACCATCGTGGCAACGGCCGCAGTACCGACCGCGGTTCATATCGTCGTGCGTGAACCCGAAAGCCGCCTCCGGGAACGTCGACGGATGACATGCGTAACAACCGAATGTCCCGTGCGTGCGATGCGAAAACAGCGCCGACGGCAACCCGGGCATGTGCGTCGGATCCAGACGGGGAATGCGCAGCGATCCGGGAAATGCCGCGCCGATGACCGGAACGGACAGCAGCAAGATCGCGATGGCCAGCAGGCCTCCCCAACGTGGCGCCAAGGCTGAAGGGCGTGGCATTTACAACGCCCCCTGGTTTTTCATGATCCGGTACACGGCGCGTGCGAACAGCAAGACGCCGATGGCCACCAACGGAAGGCCCACCGCCGCGGACAGAATGAACGTCGCGGGCGTCCAGTGAAAGGACGCGCCCAGTTGAACGGTCAGCCCCGCCCCCGAGAACACCGCCGCGCGCCGCATTTGTACCGATGGATCGATCGTCATCCGTCACTCCACGTTCCACAGTTTGTGGGCGTCGACCGATTGCATGTCGTGCACCACGTTGTGGCATGTCAGGCACGACTGTGTCCCCGCGTTCAGGTCCTTCATGACCGTCTGATGGGCAGGCGCCTCCAGAAAACGGCGCGAATCGTCGTGACAGTGACGGCAGTTGGCAACGGAGTACGGCTGGTAAAGCGAAAACTTCTCTGGAATGTCACCGAAGTAGTGAACCCAGACGTGCCGCAAACCGTTCAGCTTGGCCTTCACGTCGCCGAACATCGCGTAGTCGGCGTGGCACGAATAGCAGGTCCGGTCGCGATCGATCGTGCGATTTTGGTAGTGGGTCGCCGCCAACGCGCGCCGGTTGTCGGCGAACAGGCTGGCGCCGTGTCGCTGCATCTCGTGGCACGACAGACAGAAGGTCGTGCGGCTGGATTCCTGAAAGCCGTGGGACAAATTCCCGACGGAGATCAGCAGCGGCAGCACCGCCAGTCCCACCAGAAGCGCCATACGGCCCCATGCGTGCGCGACCATCGTCCGGGCGCCCAGAAACAGCAAGAGCGCGATTCCGACTCCGATGCCAAGCGCGACTATTCCGAACGATGAAAGCAATGCTCCGATGTCTCCGAACCGGCGCACGCTGCAATGTCAGGGCCGCAGTCGGATCTCAGGTCGTTTCAGGTTATTTCGCCGCGCGCGTCACCAGGCAGCGCATCGCTTTCGGGATGCTGCAACCGGCGTGCAGAGTTTTCGCGGTCGGGCCTTCTGGGTGTTCGGCGGTGTGCGTCGTTGCGGTCCCACGGACGGTACCGACCCAGGGCAGAAGAACGCGCTTCTGGGCCCGATGAGGGGTAAATTCCCGTCCGTGGAGGGCGATTCTCAGCGGGACGGCCGAACCCAGAACGTGTGGGGTCCCGGCGGTCCGCCCCAGCCTCGGGAACTGGGGGGCGATGAAGGCCCCGCGGGTTACCGTTTGGGCGCCAGGCTGGGTGATGCCGGCGACGTGTACGAGGCGCAGCATCCACGCTTCCCCGGTCCACTCGCCATCAAGCTGTTTCCGCGCGCCGTCGGCGAGGGACCGCTGGCTGTCAGCGCGTTCGCGCGGGAGGCGGGCCGGGTGTCGATTTTGCGCCATCCGCGCATCGCCCAGGTCTTGGATTCCGGCGTGCTACCGAATCGGACCCCTTTCGTGGCGATGGAACGCTTGCAGGGTCAGACGTTGGAGGACTTCCTGGTCCATCGCGGTCTCCTGGCCTTGTCCGAGGCGTTTTCCGTTATTCGCGACATCGTCCTCGGTCTGTCGGCCGCCCATGAGGCCGGCGTGGTGCACCGCGAGCTGCGTCCCGACAACATCTTCCTGGTCGGTCGCGACGACAAAACGCTGGGCTTCGTGAAGTTGCTCGACTTCGGCGTGTCGCAGCTGACCTGGGCGCCGCGCGCGGCGGGGCGGGGCATCAGCGTCGATGGGGCGCGCTACCTTGCCCCCGAGCAGGTGCGCCGCGGGCTGTCAGGCATCGATGCGCGGACGGACGAATTCGCGCTGGCCGTGCTGACCTACCGCATGTTGCGCGGCCCGGATCCGTTCCTGGGTCCGGCGATCGCGCGGGCGTCCGCCGTCGATACGGTCCTGGGAAAGGCGTTGGGCGACAATCCCGGTGATCGTTTTCCGTCGGTCGGGCATTTCTTCCGGGCGTTCGAGGAAGCCATTATCAGCGCCGTGCCAACCCCGGCGCCGTTGCGGACAAGGCGGGGAGCGCCACACGCGACCGCCAGCGATGAATCGGCGGCAACGCCCAAGCCGATATCGACGCGGAAGGGATGGGCGTCTCCGCGCGCGTCCGCCAGCGACAACGCGATCACCAAAGAGGTCGTGTTGTTCGCCAGCCCCAAACGCGATCTGCACCCGGCCGAACGTGAAGTGGTCAGGAAGGAGGTCGTTCTAGCCGAACGTTTCTTCGAAGAGGGAGATCGACACGAGGAGACCCGCTGGAAGAACGCCCCCGTCGTCAGGGAACAGGTTGGCTCCGCGCCCGATATCCATTTTTCATCTTTCGATCGCTTGCCCCGACGACGAACACCGCTGGTCACGGTGTTGCTGCTGCTGGCGATTGCGGGGACTGCTTTCGCGGGACACAAGCTGGGCTGGCCATCGCCGCGCGCGGTGTGGGACGAATCCAGAGTCGGCCGAACGGTGTATTTCTTCCGGGCCGGATTGCCGTGGCTCCAGCCGGCGGCATCCACGCCGCCACAGGCTTCAACTCCTGTCACCGCCGCGCCGCGGGGTGATGTCGTACCGTCGGTGACGGCGGAGCCCGCGGGCGCGATCGCGCCATCCGTGCCCGCCGAGCCCGCAGATGAGGTCCCGCCGTCGGTGACAGCCGAGCCATCGGGTGAGGTCGCGCCTTCGGTGGCCGCGGAGCCCGCGGGTGTGGATGTGGCGGGTACCCCGGCTCGCGAGAAAGCCCCACCACGGCGCAAGGCTGAAGCCCCGGCTCGTCGCGATCGGGGATCAGCCTTACGGGGCTACGTCTGGTCACCCCGCGAGCAACGCATGGTGCCCGCGGCCCGTTGATGAGTGCGAAGGCGAAGGAATTGGCGTGACACACCGGTGAGAAGGTACGCGCGGCGACTGGCGGCCCTGATCTCGTTGGTTGTCGGCAGCGTGGCCCTTGCTCCTTTGGCGCGAGCCGAGGCGCCGGCGCCCGAGGCGACCGTGCGTGGACGGTCGGGTCTGCTACTGGATCTCGGTCTTGGCGTTACGGCGCTGAACGCGCGCTGGGTTGGCCATCGCGGTTCCGATCCCGACTATCGGGCGTCCGTGTACGGCCTCGACGTCGTCGCCCGGACGCGCGTCGGCTTAGCCATCAACAGACGACTGGCCGTGTTCCTCGAAGGGAGGGTGGAGGTGCCCGCTCCACCGACGTTCTTTGCGTGGCCCACGATCGCGGAAGCCGGAATCGGCGCCGGCGTCATCTGGTTTCCTCGCGAGGAAGGAACACGGTACCTGGAGTGTGGGCTCCGCCGTGCCTGGGCCAGGCGATTCGACAAGGTCCACAATTCCCTGGTCCTGATCCTCCCGCGCCCGGTGAACGATCTCGACCAGGTCTGGCTTGCCGAGTTTGGAGTCGGCCGCATTCTCGATCGACGGTACGGCTGGGGCCAGACGCTGTCACTCTTCGGTGGCCTGGCGGGTCCGTCGAACGGAAGCGGCTGGTTGGTTGGCATCGCGTACATCGCCTCGTGGAGCGTCTGGACAAACGTCGCCCGCTGACGGAGTCGGCGTTTTGGGACTGCGCTGGTTCGTAAGCGATACAAAGGCCCTGTGGGCGAATCAACGGCGGCGCGAAGCTGGGGATCGGGGCTGAGCGGGCCTCGGGGTGCGAGCGCCGGCTCACGGTCGGCAAGATCGTCGGGAAGCAACATGGTGTCGGCATCGGGGTCGGCCTCGACGACGCGGCGGCGGACGAGGAACCGGTTGACTCACGATTCGGCCGAGTCTGAGCTGAGGACCGCCGCTCCGATCGAGCCAATGGGCTTCGACACGTCCGGAGGAATCCTCGGCGAGGACGTCGAGCAGCGGTAGCGGGGTGTCGCCCGGGCAGGCGCGCGAAAGTCAACGGAACCTTTGTGGTCAGACACTCTCTGGGAAAAAAATGGGCCTTAAAAGCACTGCACCATCGCGGTTCACGTCGGTCTTCCGCCCCGGCACGTTGCGAATCTCCTGCGCAAATCGAGATGAAGTACGGGCACTCCTGTCATCCACGAACGTGTGCCTAGCCGACGAGCGGGTTCCGTGTGGATAGCCCGGCGAAACGACCAAAATCGCGATCGGCGGTTAGCAACTCGCTGATTCCGTGCTCAATGCAAAGCGCGGCTATTCGTGCATCGTGCACCGCGGGGCCGGCGATTCGCCCGGCCTGTATCGCGCCACGCAAGACCGGCCAGTGGTGGGATGTCTCGCCAATCATCACCAGGCCCGGCGATTCCATCCAGGCGTCCACCTGAGCCAGCGCGCCTTCCATGGGCGTCGGCGGGGCGTACCGACGTGGGTGGGTCACGACCGCCAAGAATTCGTGGATGCAGGGCCAGGGAATCGCCCACGGCGATACACCTTCGGCCAACTCGTCAATGCAGCGGCTGGCAGCCTCGTGGAACGCCGAGTCCTCACGGTGCGCGTAGACCAGTACATTTGCGTCGACCGCTATCATCCGCCGCGTCCTTCATAAATCATCTGACGCACCTCCGCCCAGTCCCCCTCGCGCTGACCGGGTTGCAGACCCTGGCCGGCGAACGAGGCGCGACGCAGGTGAAAGGGCCCCCGTCCCTTGCGTTCAGCCAAGATGTGCCGAAGGCCTTCCTCGACCAACGCGCGAATGGTGGTTCCCTCGCGTGCCGCCAAGGTTTTCGCGCGCGCCAGCAAGGCATCTGGCACTTCCAAGGTCGTCTTCATACATAAAAATGTATCACAGGATATGTAAGTAGCTCCTAGGGTAGCCCCTCGATTGCGGCTGCTGGCTAGATTCCGTCGCCCGACGGGCGTTGCTGAAGCCTCGTGACCGCCGACGCCAGGCGGTCGCGCTCCGCGTCGGCGAGCGATGAGAACGACACGCGGATGTGCTGAACGCCCGTACCGGGTCCAGCCCCCGCGTCGGAGACCACGGCCGCCAGCATGTCGAAGTCCGCGTTTTCGTTCAACGTGAACGAGCACCGGAGGCGTGCGCCCCTCGGGATCGATCCGTGGCCCGCAAGCGGCAGATTCATCGACAACCCACCGGCGCTGACGTCGGCCAGCGTGCCATCCAGGGTGGGCGCCGTTGCCGTTGCCGTTGCCGTTGCCGTCGCCGTTGCCGTCGCCGGGGCCTCGGTCGCGGTCTCGGCGGCCCCGACGATTCGCACGGTCACCTTGCCGTTGACCCGCACGCGGACGTGTTCGCGATTCTGTTGGCGCTCGGGTTGTTCGTTGTGCGCGAAGAACATGCGGCGTACCGGGACCGCGGCACCTGATCCCGACGCGGTTCCCCGATCGGTTTCGATGGCCAGGATGTGCACGCGCGACAAGTACCGCGAGTCGTCCGCGCGGACGATAGCCAGATTGGCGACCGCGCCGACAACGGCGGTGGATCCAGCTCCCATTGTCAACGGCAGGTCGACCGCGAAGCTGGCCTCGTTCACTTCGGTCACGGTGGTGGCTGCCCTGCCCACGCCACCGACGCTGGCCAGCGTGACCCTGTCTCCCACGACCAGCTCGCGGGTGCTCAACAGCCAGTGGTGCGCCGGCAGCGGAGAAAACCCAAGCGCCTTGCGCAGATGTCGAACGCGCTCGAACACTGAATGTTCGGCGGGGTGGGGCACGGCGGTCTCGGAGGCCAGCGCGGCGGCCGTGGCCCGCTCGAACGGCGCGAGGGCGGTCATGACGTCCACAAGCGGACTTCCGCTGCCGGCGGCAATCCGGCCCAGGTATTCGACGTCAGTGGGTTTCAGTCCGGTGCTGGCGGCCAGTGCGTCAATCCGCGTCAGTACGGCGCGGCGCTTTCGCCAACGTCCCAGCCACAACGACAGGGCGATCGATAGGGCCGCCGCCGAAAGCAACAGGAGCCCCAGTTGCGTCCAGTCGCCGGCCTGGTTCTCCTTGAACCCCTCCCGTACCGACTGCAGGAACTGGTCAACGGGTCTCATCGACTAGAGGCAACGTAAGGCATCAAGCGCCCAACGGCAAATAGCGACGGTCCGACGGCAAATAGAAACGGCGGCCCGGCTAAGGGCCGCCGTCGCTCTCCTTAAGGCGGGAGCTGGTCTTGGGAACTAACCCACGGCCGCGGCGCGCAAGTCGGCCTTTGGCTCGACCCGATCACGCTTCAGGAAGCGCTTCGTGAAGTCCAGGATCTTGCCCGCCCGGTTCTGCTTCAAATCGCCGACCACGTGTTGCACCAAGTTCGATGCCTGGCTGGCGACGGTGCCATGGCGTGGGTAGAACAGCGACGATCCGCGCCACAGCTTGGTTTTCAGATACGAGCGCAGCTCTTCGACCGTCACACCGTGGGTCTTCAGCTGTTCTTCATACTCGGCACGCGCCGCCAAGCGGGCCTTGAACAGCATCATCTGCACGCGTGAATAGACGTTCACGGCTCCGTCACCGTTGGTCTCGATCGGACAGTAGATGCCCTGGGGGTACTTCTCGGTGATGATCGACTGGACGCCGTCCGAAACACCCGCCGACGGCATGCAACCGAACGGTTTCACCGACAGCGTCATGGTCGTCTTTGCCTTGGCGATGTTCAAAATCAGCTTGCCCACCTCCATGTGGCCTTCGCCGCCACGAAGGTGGTTGTTGTAGAACGGCGCCGCCGCCTTGGCGACCTCGTCCATGTCGGCCAGGTGAACGTCGTGCAGGCCCATGACGTGGCCGATGCCGTAGAACGCGCCTTTGATGGCATGTTTGGCAACCCACAGCGTCAGCAGCTTCTTGCGGATGTTGACGCCCACCAGACCCTTGCGCGCCTTGTCCTCGCCGCGCAATACCATGCGCTGCTCGGTGTCCCACTTCTGCTCCCAGATCATGAACAGGATCCACGCCGTGACCGGCTGGATGTCGCACTCGGCGCCTTCGCCCTCCAGGAACTTCTGTAGGCCGTAGTTGCCGTCGCCCTCGGTGGTCATCGCCCAGAACTCGCCGATGATCGACACCTTCGGCTTGACGGTGGTGCGATCCACCTGAACGTTCATCAGATTCCGGCGCGTCTGGATCATCGCCCACAGCAGCGATTTTTCTTTCGGATTGGCGAACGCGTCGTGGATCAGCTTCTTGGACGCTTCCAGCGCCTCGTTCGTCGATCCCGGCACCACCTCGTAGGGGCGAATGCGATAGCCGACCATGTTCAACACGTCGCCAATCACGATGGCCTTCAACAGCGAGATGAAGAACTGGGGATTCATCTTCAAGCCCCGCTCGCCGCCCGTGGCCTGCTTCAACCCGCCAGTCTGTTGAAACAGAATCACGCGGAAACCCTCGAAACCTGAATCGCGCAACGCCTTGCGGTACTCGGTCACGTACGTTCCAAAGCGACACGGTCCACAAGCACCGGCGGTCAAGAACACATAGTTGTTGACGATGTCCGGAATCGAAATTTTCTGATCGTCGCGCAACCACGACAGGTACTTGATCAGGTTTCCGACTGTGAAGTACGTCGGGTTGCACTGCCCGCGGTTGCCGAATTCCTTGCCGAAGGTCAGTGCCGAGTTGTCCGGGCAGTCGATGGCCTTGACCTTGTAACCGATGCCGCGCATCGCGCCCTGCACGAACAGGTCGTGCGACATGGTCAGCCCCGAGATCAGAATGGTGGTGTGCGCGCGCTGCTCGCCCGTGAAGTTAGTCGGGTTGTCGTCGCGCCAGTGTTCCTTGCCGGTCTCCAGGCCAAGGGCGGCCATCTGTTCCAGCTCGAACTTCTTCATCTCGGCATCGACATCGATGTCGACATCCATCGCGCTGTCCAGAATCGGAAGTCTCTTGGCGGCCTTCGGGGCCTCGGTCGTTTGAATGGTTTGCACTGTAAATGTCTCCTTCCGGTTCCGGTTTAGACGCGCGCGATGACGGCTTGCTCGCCGACGTTTTTCATGATTCCCAACCGCACCAGGCCGGCTTCCTTGGCCAGCGCGACGGGGTTGGGCTTCGGCCGGTTGGCCTCCAAACGCTTCGAATATTCGGCCATCTTCGCCATGGTTTCGCTGATGGTCTTCTCCAGCGCCGGATCCTGCTGTTTGCGTGCCTTCAGCTGGTTGTTCTTCAGCTCAAGGAGAGACAGGCGCTTTTCCTCCATGCGGAACTTCAGCTCGTCCTGACGATGGCCTGTGTCCTCCAGGCGCTCCTCGTGCAGCTTCAGAGAGTGGGCGTAGGTCTTGACCCGGATCTTGATCGATCCGCCCGGCTTGTTGGCGTCGATGTCGTGCAGCGCCGAATACGGCGTCGCCGACGTCGAGATGATCGAATCAATCAGACCGTAGGTCGGGGCGTCGTGGCCGCACTTGAACGACGACAAATCCAGAACCACCACGTTGGGGTGCCGCGCCGCGAACTTCGCCGCCCACACCTTCTGCACGGAATTCGCCGAGTAGTTCTCGGGCCACACGTCTTGCACCTCAAGCGGTCCTTCGATGCGTCCCGCCTTAATGTCGCTCTCGAAAAACCGATGCAGCCACGCTGGATCCTTGGGAATCGACCGCATCGACAAGATGGGGTAGCCGAGCACCTGGAACTCCTCGAGCACGCCGTGGTTCAGTCCGGGGTCCGAGTGGTAGGGGCGACCGAGCATCAACACCGCGACGCGGTTTTCCTCCTCAACGGTCTCCAGGATCGCGCGACCCTTCGCCTGCAAATCGGCGTCGACAATCTCCATCGCCTTCCAGCCCTGTCCGCAGGCGAAATCGCTCTCGTCCTCGGACAGATCCAGGGCCTTACCCCACGCCTCGAACATCTGGCGCTTCAGCAGCGACGGTTCCGTAAAAGCCAGCGCAGGATCCAGGTAGGTGATTCCGCGCTCGGCGAAGAAGTCGGTTTCCTTGGTGAACGCCGCCTTCATGACCTCGGGCGCGCCGGCGACAATCGGACAGGACGCCGTGTCCATGACCTTGTTCAGACCGGGCGGCACGTGCGTGATGCACGGGAAGAACAGGTACTTCAGCTTCTTGCCGCCGTCTTCCTTCTCGTGGTGATGAAACAACAGGTTGTGAATGTGCGCCTGCGCGACCTTGGACGGGTAACAGGGATCGATCGACCCGTACTTGCCACCCTCCTGCCACATTTCCTCGGACGTCTCGTCGGAGAAAACCACGTTCTGCTTCTGCAGGCCGACCGACTCAAGGTATGTCCGGAAGAAAGGCGCCAGGGTCCAGTTGTTCAGCACCTTGGGGATGCCGACCCGCACAGTCCGGCGCGCCGCCCAGGATTCCGGCGACGATCGCCGGAAGTTGCGCTGGACGATGTTCTTCTTCACGCCCAGAAACGTCTTTTGAACCTCGACGTCGCTGATCATCTGTGTCGCCGGCGGCATCGGCTCGGAATCGTAGAAGTGCCGGAACACCTGCCGCGATTCGTAGTCCACCAGGTTGGGGAACTCTTTCATCAGCTTTTTGCGCTCTTTGGTCAGCGCAATCATCGCGTCTTCGGATTCGACGGTGCCCTTTTCGCAGCTGAAGCCCGAGATGTAACGCGACGTGCGCCCGTCGGGGGTCTTGGTGTCGATGAACGTGCGGGCGCACAGGTTGGGACAGAAATGACAGCGCGTCGTCTCGTCGTTGACGGCCTGGAACTCCAGGTTGATCGCGGCGTCGATGCCGATGAAGGTCGAATAACCCTTGCGCGTGACCACGCGACGGGTTTCCATCGCGGCGCCGATCGCGCCCGCTTCACCCGTATGCGGGTGGACGTACACCTCGGCTCCCGGAACACGGGCCTTGATGTAATCGACCTGCGCTTTCAGGGCTGCCAGGTTGTGCTGGGTTCCGCCCTGCAGGACGAACTTCCGCCCCAGCTCGGCCATGCGCGGGATCTGCACGACGTATTGCCAGACGTTCTTGGGCAATACCTGGGCAAGGCCCGCCAGTAGTTCCTCTTTCGAGAAACCCTCCTTCTGAAAGTTGACCCGATCCGAGTCGAGAAACACAGCGCAGCCATAGCTGAATTTGGGCGACAGCTTGGCCTCGAACGCGACGTCGGCGTAGTCGGTGACCTTGACGCCGAACTGGTCGGCCATCGCCTGCAACAACATGCCATTGCCGGCAGAACACTGATTCGACAGACGAAAGTTCTTGATGTCGCCGTTCTGCATGAACAGGACCTTGATGTCCTGCCCGCCGATGTCGCAGACCACGTCGATATCGCCGAAGTAGTGTGTGGCCGACATCATGTGGGCGACGGTCTCGACGATGCTGGTGTCCGACTTGACGGATTCTTTCAACACGTCGGCTGCGTAGCCCGTCGCGCCGAAGCCCATGACCTCCATGATGGCGCCCTGGTCGGTGATGTACTTCTTCAGGCCCGCCAGAATCTCCTTGGTGTCGGAGATCGGGTTGCCCTTGGACAACATGTACGACTTCTTCAGCAGCTCGCCCGAGTCGTAGTCGATCAACACGGCCTTCGACGATGTGGACCCGCCGTCCATGCCGATGACCACCCGCACCACCTGATCGGGCGCGAAGGTGGCGTCCTGGAACTTGGGGATGGTGTAGTGCTGCTTGAACTCGTCCAGCTCCGCCCGGCCCTGGTCGTCGCCCTGGGTCAGCAGGGGAGGTCCCGCCGTTTCGCCGAGGCGCGCGGCCCGTCCGTGCAGGATGAAGTTCTGGAGTCCACCGACACCCTTGTACAGTCCAACGTCGGCGTTTTCGTAAAGCCCGTACATCACGGCGCCGAACGCGGCGTAGTACTGCGCGTTTTCAGGCACCATGATCAGCTCTTCGATCGGAACGTCCTTCGGGTACGCGTAACCGCGATCCCGCCAGGTCTCCGGAATGCGCTTGCGCCAGCAGTCGCGCAGGAAGGGCAGGTACGTGTTGGGTCCGCCCAGCAGCAGCACCTTGTGCCGTAGCGTATTGCCGCGGGTCAGGACGGACAGGTTCTGCATCACGATCGCGTCGGCCAGCGAGTTCATGATCTCGATGGACGGGATACCGCTTTTCACCAGGTTGACGATGTCGGTCTCGGCGAACACACCGCATTTGGCCGCCACGTGGTGCAGCTTCGAATCGTCGAAGCCGATCTTGACGACCTCCTCGTTCGGCAGGCCGACCTTGATGACGCATTTGTCGATGGTGGCGCCGGTGCCCGACGCGCATTTGTCGTTCATCGAGGTGATCGCGGTCTTTTGCCCGCTTTCCTCGTTCTTCTTGAAGATGATGATCTTCGCGTCCTGGCCGCCCAGCTCACAGACCGATCCCACGTCGGGATGCAGGGTCTCGACGGCCAGGGTGACCGCGTTGACCTCTTGAACGAATTTGGACCCGATGTGCGGGCCAATCGGCGAGCCACCGGACCCCGTGATGAAGGTGCGGACGCGATCGATCGTCAGGTTCGGAAACGCGACCGCGATTCGTTCCAGGAAGGACAGAACGAACTCGGCCTGCTTGGTCTGGTGGCGAAGGTAGTCGCTCCAGAGGATTTCCTTGGTCACCGGATCGACAACGACGGCCTTCACGGTGGTCGACCCGACGTCGATTCCGATTGCGACCGCCTCGGTGCGGAGATTGACCTGCGGGGTTTCTGGAGTCACGCGCGCTCCCATCTACATCGCTACAGGTGAACTAGACTGACACTTCAGTCTTTGAAGTTGTGACACTGTACGGGATGCCGGGACCCGAGATCAAGCTTTTTCGCGCGCCGCGCCGAGAAGGGTTCTGGCAGGCGGAGGATTCGGAAAATATAGTTAAAACAGTATGTTGCACAGCAAGCGAGGCCGCGGTCCACGCTGGCAACCTGGAATACTCACCGCCGTCGGGTCACGCGAGACAGCCCTTGAGGATGTGGGCGATCATTTCGTGTCCGGCCTTCTTCAGGTCGATGCGCAGGGGATCCTGCTCGACGAACGCCCACTGCACGACCTCCTTGACGCTGCCCAGAATGCAGCGGGCGACGACGTTGGCGTCGCAGGGGCGCACCAAACCCAACTGACGGCCGGTGTTCAGCGCACTGACGAACATGGCCTCGATGCGGCCGTAGAAATCGAACAGTTTGCGATCGAAGTCGGTGTCGATGCCGACCGCCTCGCGCAACAGAATGCGCGCCATCTCGCGGTTGTCGAGCAGGGTCTTCAGAACCCGATCCACCGTCGCGTTCAGTTGTTCCACCGGGGCCGGGGCGCTGGGGCCGACTTCGATGCGGCGTACTTGCGCCTGCAGCGTCGTGACCAGGCCATCCAGTAGTTCGTCGAAGATGGCGCGCTTGGATTCGAAGTACAGATAGAACGTGCCACGCGCGATCTCGGCCGATTCGATCAGGTCGTTGATGCTGGTGGCGTGATACCCCTTCTGCGAGAACACCTTCCGCGCCACCTTCAACACGGCGGCCCGGCGCGACTCGCGCAGTTTCTGGGCGCGCGACACGCGACCGTCCACCTTCGACCGCTTATCGGTGGCAGGCAACATTCGAGATTACTCTAACATAATCCGTTACTTCGATGCGATGTGCGGTCCCGGATCGCGTGCGTTTCTGCGCAGGAATCGACGAGGCACGCGACGGCACCCAGCGGCGCAATGGGTCGCCTTCTCCACACTTTTGACGAGCACTTCGCGCGGTCGGCTGCGCGCGAAGGCTTCCAGGTGATTCCCAAATCCATCCGAGCGCGCTCGTTCGCGACGACCGAAACGCGCCGCCGCCGTGGCTAGTCAGACTGCCCCCGTCCCGCCGCCAGATCATCACCGAAATCCGTTCGCCCAGCGATTGCCGGGGCCGGCCACCCAGCGCAGGGCGAACGCGTCGGCGTTGCGCTCAAGAGCGGCGACTGTTCCGGGTAGGAAGCGAACCGCGTTCGCGGGCGTTCGCAACAGCGACGCTGCCGCTTCCGTCAACGTGGGGTTGTGACCCACAAGCGCCACTGCGTCCGTGACGTCGCCGGCCAGCTTCACCACGCCCCTGACCGATGCGCTGGTCGCACCGAGATCGTCGCGGACTTCGAGGTCGGACACGTGAAGGGCCTCGGCGAGGATACGGGCGGTTGCGATCGCGCGCGCGTAGGGGCTGGACAGAATGCGACGAATCCCAACCGCGTTCTTCGCGATCAGCGCGGACGTGCGCTTGAAGCTGGTGATGCCTTCGCTGGTCAATTGACGGGCCCTATCGCCAAGCGGGTGGTCTTCCTCCGAGACTCCGTGCCGGACGAGAAGCACCAAGACGGGCGTGGTCAAGGACGTGGGCGAGTACGGATTGGCGACGCGCATGCGTTTGAGATCGTGTAACACGGCACGGGCCGGCGCGTCGGCCCTCTTCGGCGGAACCCTCGCCGCGGGCGCCGCGGTCGCCGCGGGCGCCGCGGTCGCTGCGGTCGCCGTGGCCTGCGTTCAAATAGGCCCGCACAGGATCCTAGAACAGGCGCTGTCGCCCCGATCAATGTTATTGATCACACCACGAATATGGGCGACGCACCGAAGGCCAGTTCGGCCAAAGATGCGGTATTGGTCGTCGAACACGACGAATCCTTGAGGCGGAGCCTTCAAGGGGTATTGGCGCGTCAGGGGTACGACGTGTCCGCGACCGGGAGCACGCTGGAAGCCGTCGAGATCGCCACGAAAACCTTGCCCGCCGCCGTCGTGCTTGCCGACAGGATTCCCGCGACCGAGGCTACGGCGTGTCTGAAGGCGTTGGACGATGCCGACCTAGACAGCGCCGTGATTGTCACCGCGGTCGCCGGTCCCATGGAACGGGTATTCGAAATGCTTCGCCTGGGCTCGGTTGATTTTTTGCGCAAACCTTTGACGCCTGAAGCGCTGATGACGGCGGTCGGTCGTGCGGTGGCGATCGGTACCAGAAGGCGCATCGAACGCACAGCAGGTAAGGAAGCGCGCGCGAAAAACGCGATCTTCGACCAGGTAACCGATGGGACAGCACCGGTTCCCCCCGCGCTGGCGGTCGTCCTTGGCGCCCTCGATGCCGGTACGGTCCAGATCCCGGCCGTTCCTGCCGTCGTACACGAGCTGCGGCGGGCGATTCGGGATCCAAAGACGTCCCTGGATGGGTTGGCCGCGCTGATTCAGCGCGACCAGTCCTTGGCGCTGAACGTCCTTCGGATGTCGAACAGCGCCGCCTTCGCGCGCGGCGCGCGCAACAACGATTTGAAGGCCGCCGTCGGTCGTATCGGGTTCAAGCAAGTGGAGTCGCTGGTCGAAACCGTTTTCCTGCATCAGTGTTATCAGCCGCGCGACGCCCGTTTTCAGGAGTTCCTCGGCGAGCTCTGGCGACGATCGCTGGCGGTGGCCATCAGCATGCGGATTCTGGCCGAGACCCTGGGACGGGGCACCCGACTGGATCCCAGCGTGGCCTATGTGACCGGGCTGCTGTGCGACGTGGGCGCATCGTTCCTGCTTTGGTTGGTCAGCGAACGCGCCCCCCAGTTGGACCCGCGCGATTGTTTTGGGTTGATCTCCGAACGACACGAATCAGTCGGTTCCGAGATCCTGTCAAAATGGGATCTCGACCCGGCCGCGGTTCAGGTCGCTTCCTCGCATCACGCCCAAAGTCCGTCGATCGGAGCCAGTCTCTATTGGTCCCTGGCCGCTATCGCCACCGAGCTTGCCGATCGAGAGGTGGGGCGGCGCGACATCACCCGGCGCACGCGGAGGGGCACGGCGTTTGTCGGACGCTGCGCGGAGGAGCTTCGCATCACGGAGGGGATGTTGCGCAAAGCCGCGGATCAGTTGGCCGCGGAGTATCAGTCGGCGGTCGACGTGATGTCCTGACGCCACCGGCAGGTGGGGTTCAAGCCCCCGCGACCGCTGATCGTAACCGTTCGGGCCACGCGTCGGCGTCAGCCACGTGGCGCCCGTCGGGCAAGACCGTTCGGTAGCGCGCCAGGGTGGTTGCGGCGGTTTCGACCGAGGTTCGTGCCTCGGCCTTTGCCGCACCCAGGAGTGCACTGAAGTAGGCGTCGTCGACCACGTCGGTCTCAAGCACGCCAGACTCCTTGTCCAACTCCAGCGCCATCTCCAGATCCTTCACGGCGTCCGCGTACTGTTCAAGCCACGCATACGCGCTTGCGCGATCGATCAGCGGCGCCGGATCTTCTTCGTCGCGCACGAAGGCGCGGGTCGCTTCCTCGACCGCCTCGGCGTAGTTGCCTTGCTGAATCAGCTTGGCGGCAAACGTCATTCCATATCGTCCGGCCATGGTTGGATCCTTCCGCGCCGGACAGTATCACCTCATCCTGCACAAGGGCGCCAAGGAGAATCGAATAGCCAGAATGGTGAAGTGCACGAAGCTGGGCAGGGAACTGCCGGGCATGATCTACAGGCCCTTCTTGAATGACCTGGGGCAACGTATCAAGGCGCGCTCCGTTGAGCGGCGACGGCTTCGGCTGCCGCCGCGTCTACTCGACGACGGTGATCTCGATGTTCCAGGTCTTCGCCAGCCAGGAGAGCAGCTCGGATTCGTGGCCCTCGATGGCGTCGGCGGCGGCCCCGGTCAGGATGGTTCCGTAGATCAGCTCCTGCGCCTCGGGGCGTTCGATGGTTCTCAAAAATTTCTGAAAACTTTCCTCGTCGGGAAAACGAGAGGTGAAGGAGTCCAGGCACTGCTGATAGGACTCTTCGCCCAAGGCATCGACGATGTCATCGATCTCTTGCACTTCGTCGTCGGAGACGTGCCCGTCCGACAGGATGACCGTTTTTACCAAACCGACCAAAGCCAAGCGCTCGTCGGCATTCAGTTCGCCAAGTTCCATCTCCGCAGATTCAACGCTTCCCGAGGCGAAAGCAAGACCAACAATCGATTCACGGGCGCCATTGGATATGATGTGTCCGGAGCGCAGCGATGGAACGTTTTGGGTTCAAGGACTTGGGCCCCGGCAAGGTCCGGATCGATTGCCCGTACCGGGGCGCGGTGTTGTTGCGGCACGGGATGTACACGAAGGGTTCGGCGTTTTCGCGGGCCGAGAGGGCGACCTTTGGATTGGAAGGGTTGTTGCCCGCCAACGTGATGTCGATCGAGCAACAAGCGCGGCGCGTGTACCAGGCGATTGGGCGCAAGACGGACGATCTGGAGAAACACATCGGTCTGGCCGCCCTGCAGGACAGGAACGAACACTTGTTTCACCGCGTGCTCGGCGATCACATCGAGGAATTCTTGCCCATTGTCTACACGCCGACGGTGGGCCGTGCCTGTCAGGAGTTCAGCCACATCTTCAGACGGTCGCGGGGAATGTGGATAACCCCTGCCCATCGCGGGCACATCCACGACGTGCTGGGCGGCGCGCCTTTCGATGACGTCCGGTTGATCGTCGTGACCGACAACGAACGTATCCTGGGACTGGGCGATCAAGGGGCCGGCGGCATGGGCATCCCCGTCGGAAAGCTGGCGATCTACACGACGGCAGCCGGCATTCCACCCTGGCAGACGCTGCCCATCAGTCTGGATGTCGGGACTGACAACGCCGATTTGTTGGCGGACGAGTTCTACCTGGGTTACCGCGAACGGAGGCTGCGCGGGCCCGCGTACGACGAACTGGTCGACGAATTCGTGCACGCGGTAAAGACGCGTTTTCCGCGCGCGTTGTTGCAGTGGGAGGATTTCAAGAAGGGCAACGCCTTTCGCCTGCTGGATCGGTACCGCAAGGTGCTGCCGTCGTTCAACGATGACATTCAAGGGACCGCCGCCGTGGCGGTGGCCGGCATCATCGCGGCGTCGCGCCTGACGGGCGTGCCACTGACCGAGCAACGTGTGGTGTTGCTGGGCGCCGGGGCGGCGGGCGTGGGCATCGCGCATCTGATTCGCGGCACCTTGAAACGCGCGGGCCTGTCGGGCGAGGCATTGGCATTTGCCACCGCCAGTCTGGACAGCAAGGGCCTGATCGTCGACGACGAGCCCATCGAGGACGAACATAAACGCGCGTTCGCCTGGCCGCGTGATCTGGCCGCGCGTCACGGGTTCGGCCCCGGGCAACCACGAGATTTGTTGTCGGTCGTTCGCGCGGTGAAGCCGACGGTGTTGATCGGGACGACAGGGAAGGCGGGCGCCTTTCCCGAGGCTGTTGTCCGCGAGGTCGCGCGAAACGTGACGCGCCCGTTGATCATGCCCATGTCCAACCCGACCAGTAAATCGGAGGCGCTCCCGTCGGATGTGGTGGCCTGGGCCGAGGGCCGGGCGTTGATCGCGACCGGCAGTCCGTTTGCTCCGGTGGCGTACGACGGACGATTGATCACCGTCGGGCAGGTGAACAACGTGTTTGTTTTTCCAGGCGTGGGTCTGGGCGCGATCATTTCGGAGGCGCGCGAGGTGACCGAGGGAATGTTCGTCGTGGCGGCCGATCGTCTGGCCGCCGAGGTTCGCGCGGAGGATCTGGCCAGCGGCGGCGTCTTCCCGCCGATTCGCGACATCCGACGGATCACGGCGCGTGTCGCGGCGGCGGTGGTGCGGGAAGCGCGGGCGGCCGGTATCGCCGGGCGGGAGATCGAGGACGGGCACGTCGAGGACGCGGTCTTGGCGGCGATGTGGGATCCGACCTACGTTCCGATGGTTCCCGTGGATCCCTAGAGACACGCCGGCCTGCACACGTTCCGCGATTTCGGCGGGGTGTACGGATCGGCATCGGGCCGTGGCGGGTCGGGATGGGTCTGGACGCAAGATCGCGATGCGGCGCTCG
>JANOJB010000156.1:0-10328 GCA_031407985.1 Pseudomonadota bacterium
GCGATACGAAGAGAGATCTTTTCCCTACAAGAACGCACTAGGGAGCCGCCCCTGGCCGATGGATGTGCACGCCCGCGAGTCGGGAAGCCCGATGCGGTCATACTGTGGTTCCCCCCTTACGAAAGTAGGGGCCAAGAATTCTCTTCGACCGGCCGAGGCGGAAGGTTCCATTTCTTCTCTGAGGAGCGGTACGCGGTTCGCACCGTAGCCATCGACATGGTCTAGCTCATTTCGTGGCGATCGATTCGATCAGCGTCTTCATGTCGTCGGCGTGTTCTTCCTCGACGGCAAGGATGCCTTCCAGAAGACGCTTGGTGGTCGTATCCCGATCGCCGAGGTAGCGAATCATCTCGCCGTAGGAATCGATCGCGATCCGTTCCGCTACCAAGTTCTCGGTAATCATGCTGACAAGGGTGGTACCAGGCACGTACTCGGCGTGGCTGCGCGCCACCAATCCCTTCGGATCGAAATCGGGCTCGCCGCCCAGTTGGACGATGCGCGCGGCAAGTTGGTCCGCGTGTCCCTGTTCCTGCGTCGCATGCTCCAAAAATTCGGCGGCGACGGCTTCCGCATGAATTCCGGTCGCCATGAACTGGTGGCGCTTGTAGCGCAGAAAACAGACCAGCTCCGTCGCCAGGGCGTCATTCAAGAGGTCGATAACAACGGTCCGGTCGGCGCGGTAGGCTTCGGTGACCGCGCCATTTTCGATGTGTTGGCGTGCCCGCTCGCGGAGGTCCTTGACGTCGGTGAACGCAGCGCGGCCCGGCTCCGACCCCTTCTGGGGGGCTGTCCCGTTGGTCGCCGCATCTGATGTTTTCGTGCTCTTGAGATCCGTAGGTTGGGAAGATGATGACATCTCCCCCAGCATTACAAGGTTCATGCCATCCGAGACGTCGCGCGCGCGGCCTGCGACACGTCGAGATGTCCGGCGGGCGCTACCCTGGTGCATCGGACGTAACCAAATCGACCCGCCCGCTTGGCAGGGCAGACGCGCGCGGGGAACCCCGCGGCGATCTGGCCCGCCACCGGAGAGGCTGACCCAGGCCTGCTTGGTCGTTGCGCCGGACAGCGAGGCAGTTTTTTTGGGTAACTTTCTTGCTGGGGCGGCCGGACGGTGGCCAGATGGACATATGGCCGAACAAGTCGAGGACGTGGTGGGAGCTCAGATTCCAGCCGGCGCGGACAAACCTCCCCTTTCGGATGAGGTGCGTGCATCGATGGCGGCCGTCCAGAAGGCGCGAGCAACCGCGCTTGCCAGTGCCCGGCGCGCGACGGTGCGGACACGTGCCTGGTTCGGAGCCATGGTCGGTACGGTTGCGCTGGGGTCGATTGTTTTCGGGCTGGCCGGGGGACGGCAGGTCGCGACACCGGCAGCAGCCGTGGCCGCGTCGCTGCCGGTGGCGAGCACGCCGCCGGTCGCGAACACGTCGCCGGTGGCGCTCCCGCCATCGCCCCTGATGCCGGCCGTGACGCCCGAACCGAAGTCCGCCGAGCCGGCCGTCGCTGCACCATCGACCGGTGCCGCCGAGGCGCCTGTCGCCGCGGACGTGAGCACTCCGACGGTGCCCACGAGGGCCGTTCCCTCCCGCAATGCGGCCGGTTGCACCCCCGCCGCGGGGCAGCCGAGGTGGCGTGTGGACATCGACGCTTGCGCCAAGATCTTCGAGAACCGGCCGAACGACGCCGCGCTGGCGCTGACCATCGCGCACGCACACCACGCCAAGGGTCATCTGGCCCAATCGGGCGAATGGGCAAGACGGGCGATCGCGCTTGATTCACAGGCGGCCGAGGCGTTCATCATTCTCGCCCGTGCGGAAGCACGCGCGGGTCACCCTGCCGCGTCTGTCCAGGCATACCGCAGTTACCTCGGCTTGGTTCCGCGTGGCTGGCACGCCCCGGAGGCCCGTGCGGTGGTGCGCCGATCGGATGAGCACGCCCGCAAGCCGTCTCGCGTCCAATCGGCGTCCTCGGACGCGGAGGGTAGCTAGGAACTCCGCTTCGGGCGTACCCGAAACCAGTATCCGTTCGCGTTCGGCGGCAGCGACCATTTCCTGGCAGAATCCGCCGCTGACCTTGTCGCAGACAATCACCCAAGATTCCTGGCAGCCGATCCCCATGGTGCGGGAGATTTGGCAGGCAGAGAGGATTCGACTGCAGGTACCGCTGCGGTCGGTCGCCTTTTCACTGGTCGACGGGAGACTGGGTATCTTCAGCCCGATTCTGGGCCTGGGAGCGGATGCCCACCGTGGCTTGACGGCGTTGGGTGCGCCGGCGCTGCTGGTTGCCCCGAACCACTACCACCATCTGGGCCTCGGTGAATACGCCACCACGTACCCCCAGACCACCATCGTCGGATCCGCGGTCGCCGCCCATCGGTTGCAGAAAATGTGCGGACGGAAGGTCGAGGACGAGGCGCGTCTGCGGCAGGCTCTGCCGCCGCACATCTCCGTACTGGTTCCGCCTGGCACCAGAAGTGGCGAGATGTGGCTATCCGTGGCGGGCGCGGAGGGTCGGGCGTGGATCGTGGGCGACGCATTTTTCAACATCGTCAAGACACCGCGATCGCTGATCGGTCTGATTCTGAAGCTGTTCGGTATCTGTCCCGGCCTGCGCATTGGCGCCAGTTTTCGCTGGCTGGTCAAGGACCGCGCGTCCTATCGCACCTGGTTGCTGGCGGCACTGGCAGCCGAGCGGCCGACGATCTTGGTTCCTTGCCACGGCAACATCCTGGTTGGCGAGACACTTCCCGATCGCCTGGAACGACTGGTTCGGTCGCGGCTAGGTTAGACCTTGTCTACGTTTTCTCTTTTCTCCCGCCACCGTGTCTAATTGCACATGGCCGGGGAGCATCGGTGATCGGGTCGCGCGCACGTTGGCTGCTGGTCGGCGCACTGTCAGCCATGGCGGCGGCCTGTTTTCGACCGATTCAGAACGTCGATTTCGGGGGTGACGCGGCGGCGCCGCAACCGGACGTCCGACGAACCGTCGAGGGTGGCGCCCCCGAGGCTGCCCTTCCCGATAGGGGAGCACCCGACGCTGGGGCGCCCGAGACGGGCGACGCGGGGGATCCCACGGCCCCTCTGTTCGATCCGGGCCATATCGTCGAGGTGCGCATCGACCTGGCACCCGGCGACTGGACCCAACTGAGGCAGCAGACCCGCGGCATCTTCGACCTGTTAACCGGCGACTGCCTGGCCGTACCCTTCCCCAGCCCGTTCACGTATTTCGTGGGCACGGTCAGCGTCGACGGGCAGGTCCTGACGGGCGTGGGTGTCAGGAAGAAGGGCTTCATCGGATCGCTGTCCACCGAGAAGCCGTCGCTGAAGCTGAAGTTCGACCACACCATCAAGAGCCAGCGCGCTTTTGGCGCGGACGACATGACGCTGAACAACGCACAACAGGACCCGGCGCTCATCCGGCAGTGTCTGGGTTACGCCGCGTTCGCCCGAGCCGGAATCCCCGTGTCCCGCTGCAACTTCGCGCACGTCGTGGTGAACGGCGCGGATCTGGGGGTCTTCGTCCATGTGGAGGCCGTCGACAAGGATCTACTGCGCCGCCACTTCACCGACGTCACGGGCAATCTGTACGAAGGCACGCTCAGCGACTTTCACACAACCTTCCTGGGGACGTTCGACCTGAAGACCAACGAGGCGGCCAACGATCGCCGCGATTTGGCGGCGCTGGCGACAGCGCTGACGGCGCCCGATGCCGAGCTGATCTCCCGCCTGGAACCGCTGGTGAACCTGGACCAGTTCTTCGACTACTGGGCAATGGAATCGGTACTGCGTCACTGGGACGGATACGCCAACAACACGAACAATTTTTTCGTGTACCACGATCCCACGTCCGGACGGTTCACGTTCCTGCCCTGGGGCATCGACGGCATCATGGATCCGTCCAACGCCACTGACCGGCCGGTGGCGGTAGTTAACAAGGCCGAGTTGACCCGGCGGCTGTACGCGATGCAACCGACGCGCGATCGCTACCTGGGGCGGGTACGGGCGCTGCTGGATTCGGCCTTCAAGGAAACCGACATCCTGGCGGAGATCGACCGCATGCAGCGGCTGATCAGTCCCGTCGATTCGGCGGCCGACGCGGCGGCGGTGCGCGCGGGCATCGACAGCGTCAGAGCCTTCGTTCGCACCCGGCGCCAGGCCGTCCTGGCTGAACTCGGCGCACCTCCTCCGGGCGCCACGGCGCCGCGGACCGCACCCTGCTTGAAACGGCTTGGCACCGTGTCCGGCAGCTTCTCCACCACCTGGAACACGTTGGACGCAGCGAACCCGTTCACCGCGGGCACCGGCACCTTGGCCGCCACCGTCAACGGTGCGGCGATGCCGATCGATCTGGTCGGAGCGACCGCGGGACTGGACACCACGGGGACGGATGGTCCGCGGGCGGCGGTCAACGTCGTCGTGCGTTTGACCGACGGTACCTACGCCGCGGCCATTCTGCGCATGATCCCGTCGGTGTACGCCGCGAACGTCACTCTGCCGTTCGACCTGGGCGCGACGTTCGGCGCGCTGGCCAGCTTCCAGGGCGACACCGCCACGCCGATCGGTTTGATGGGCAAGGGAGCGATCTCGCTTGGCGCCGCGGGCGCGACGGCGGGGGCGGCCGTCAGAGGCAACTTCTCGGCGGACCTGCTCAGCTGGCCTTTCTAGCGGTCCCTTATCCACGGACTGCTGGGCACGTGCCGGGCGGATCGGCGGTCACCCGGTCCCACCGGCTGGCTGGGACACCTGGCCTGGGTCTCCCCAATGAGCCATAATGGCCATCATGCTCAAGATGGCCAAGATCGCCAAGATCGCCAAGACAGCGGCTCTTCCCGCGGAAGAGGTCAGCGTCGCCAACGCCAAGAACCGCCTGTCCGAACTGCTCGGGCGCGTCGCGTATGGCGGGGTCACGGTGCATATCACCCGCCGGGGCAAACCCATGGCAAAGCTGGTTCCCTTCGACACGGGTGAGCAGATCCCAGGGCTCGCGGACGTGACAGGCTGGCTTGACGACGCCCATCCGTTTTTCGGGACGGTGGATGACGTTGTCGCTGCGCGAAAGCGTCATGTCCCGCGCGTGCTGAAGCGACCAAACCGGTGAGCAGGTGAACGGCTATCTTCTGGACACGAACGTCCTTTCCGAAGTCATCAAGAAACGTCCGTCCACCAGTGTGATGTCGCGGTTGCGCGATATGCCGCAGGATGCGCTGTACACATCGTCCGTGTGCGTGATGGAACTACGCTACGGTGCGGTAAGGAGTCCGGGCGGCGCGGCCCTGTGGGAGCGAATACGGAGGGACATCCTTCAGCGTGTGAAGGTGCTGCCGTTGCGTGAGGCCGACGCTACCCGCGCTGGCGAGATCCTGGCGGAACTTGAGGCGCGCGGCGCGCCGATTGGCATTGAGGACGTCATGATAGGTGCCACGGCCCTGACGGGGGACCTGATACTTGTCACCAGAAACGTACGGCATCTGAACCGGATTCCAGGACTGGCGGTCGAGAACTGGTGGCGCGACGAAGGCACACGTTGAAGGTCCCCGGGAACCCCACCCTGCGACCACGCCCGCGCCGCTATCGGTCACGCGAGAGCGGCATGAGGTATGGTCCAGCCCGATGCGACCGGCCATTTCGATCTCGAACCTTTCGAAAACGTACGCCTCGGGTTTGTCCGCGCTGAAGAACATCAACCTCGAAATTCGCGAACGGGAGATCTTCGCGCTGCTGGGACCGAACGGCGCCGGCAAAACGACGCTGATCAACATCGTTTGCGGCATCGTTACGCCGACGTCGGGCGTGGTGCTGGCCGACGGTCACGACATCCAGCGCGACTTCCGCGCCGCCCGATCGAAGATTGGCCTTGTGCCCCAAGAACTGACCACGGACGCGTTCGAGACCGTCTGGGCGACGGTTACGTTCAGTCGGGGGCTGTTTGGATACGCGCCCGACCCGGCGCACATCGAAAAGGTGCTGCGCGATCTGTCGCTGTGGGACAAGCGCAAAGACAAGATCATGACGTTGTCCGGAGGCATGAAGCGACGGGTGATGATCGCCAAGGCCCTGGCGCACGAGCCGCGCATTCTGTTTCTGGACGAGCCGAGCGCGGGCGTGGACGTCGAACTGCGCCGTGACATGTGGGCCCTGGTTCGGGGATTGCGCGACAGCGGCGTCACCATCATCTTGACCACTCACTACATCGACGAAGCCGAGGAAATAGCCGACCGCATCGGCATCATCACCAAAGGCGAGCTGATTGTTGTCGAGGAAAAGGCGACGCTGATCAAGAAGTTGGGGAAGAAGCAGTTGACCCTGAATCTGCAAGCAGCCCTCACGGCGATTCCTCCTGAACTCCAGGCCTGGCCCTTGACCCTGAAGTCCGGCGGCCACCACCTGGAGTACACGTTCGACGCCAGGGAGGAACACTCGGACATCCCGGCGCTGCTGCGACGCATGGCGGATCTGGGGATTGGCTTTCGGGACCTGAACACGCGCCAAAGCTCGCTGGAAGATATCTTTGTCAACCTGATCAGCGACCGCGCGTCGGAGAGCCCATGAGCAACGGTCTTGCCTTCAATCGTCACGGCGTCATGGCCATCTACAAGTTCGAGATGGCCAGATTCCTGCGCACGCTGCTGCAAAGCGTGGTCACGCCCGTCATCACGACGTCCCTGTACTTCGTGGTCTTCGGCGCCGCCATCGGAACGCGCATGACCCAGGTGGACGGCGTGTCCTATGGCGCCTTCATCGTACCGGGGTTGATCATGCTGTCGCTGTTCACCGCCAGCATCTCCAACGCGTCGTTCGGCATCTATTTCCCAAAGTTCACCGGCACCATCTATGAACTACTGTCCGCGCCGATTTCATTCGTCGAAATGATCATCGGCTACGTCGGCGCGGCGGCGACCAAGTCGTTCATCCTTGGCCTGATCATCCTGGCCACCGCCGCCTGCTTTGTGCCGATACAGATCCGGCACCCGCTGTGGATGATCGCTTTTCTGCTGCTGACGTCGACCGCGTTCAGCCTGTTCGGTTTCGTCATCGGGATCTGGGCGAAAGGGTTCGAGCAGCTTCAGTTCATCCCGATGCTGATCGTCACCCCGTTGACCTTCCTGGGCGGCGCTTTTTATTCAATCGACATGTTGCCGCCCGCGTGGCGCACGGTCGCCTTGTTCAACCCCGTCGTCTACCTGATCAGCGGTTTCCGCTGGAGCTTCTACGGGTTGGCGGACGTCAGCGTCGGTGCCAGCCTGGCGATCACGCTGGGATTCCTGCTGACGCTGGTGGCGGTGGTGGGGTGGATGTTCAAGACCGGGTACCGGTTGAAGAAGTGACGGTCTTTCGCCCGACGACTCTGTTTTCGGCCGGTCTGTGAGGACGACGCCCGGCCTTCGTTCGCGGCGATAGGAAGGTCGCGACGATTGCAATGACCAGCGGCAGCCATGCCGATGCCGCGTTGCCGGCCGCTCCCCATTCGCACGCGCACCCATGGCGGATTGGTTGGGTGGCGATCTGGACGGCGGCCTTACCCTCCGGGGGATAGAGCAGACACAGTTCGGCAACGTCTTTGGGACCAAGACTATCCCGCAGCCCGATCGGGAACATGACCCGCAGACGATCGTCGGGGCCGCAGTCAGATGTGATCGGCCGTCCGCTGGGACGACGTCCCGTGCCGCACGCATCTGGAAGGCCAAGCACGTGACCGATTTCATGGACAAGCACGGAATCAAGCGGTGCAGTCCACTTCCCAACCGTGGGTTCGGGAACGGAAACCCCGCTCCCGCTGTATGTGAACGCGGTGCCGTTGATTTCGACGTCGGCCTCGACCACCGCTCGCCCGATCGCGCCTCTGGGATGTGTCGTGGTCATGCCCGTGGCCCGCAAGGGAAAGGTCGACTGCGATCCGCACCTTTCGTTGTGGCACCACGTTCGACCGCGGAAGACGATCAGGTTCGCGCCGTCCTCCGTCGCGCGCCACACGGGGGACGCTTCCGCGACGGTGACCTTCACGCCGCAGGGCACGTTCGGAAAGCTCCACTTGTCGGCGGCACGCTGAACGACGTCGCGAAACTGCCCGGCCGACCACCCGGGGGGCAGGTCATGCGTGCTGGGCGTCAGAGCGACGGTTTTCATCGACGCCGCCTGATCGCTACTTTTAAGGGCTTGCGGCGCACACCCCGCCGAAGCAGGTCTTTCCGGAGGGACAGTGCGTGTCGGCTGTGCACTCGACACATTCCTGCATGGCCTGATCGCACATCAGGGGCGGCGGACAGTCCGACGGGGCGCTGCAAACAGCGACGACGTTCGTGACGCCGCAAGCGCTGAGCGCGGCGCCACCGCACTGGGTGACGCGCATCAGGCAGGCGCGTGCCGCGGGTTCAAGTCCAAAGGCCTGGCAGTCCGAGCGGACGCCTTCGCCGAAAAGATTGCTCATGCAGACCGCCGAGAGGTGGGCGCCCACCGCTTCGCAGGTAGGGGGTGTGGAATCGCCAGTCGAACCACAGGCTGATCCAAAAACCACAACCGTCAGGGCGAAGAATCGCAGCACGCCCCTCACCCCCCTGCCCCCGCGTCCTGCCCGGGTCGCACGAAGCACGCGCCTCCGCCGGAAGTACAGGTCATCCCGGTAGCACAGTCAGCGGCGGTCACGCACTCACCGCAGGTTCCTGTGCTTGGGGCACACAACAGTGGCGTGGGGCAATCGGCGGTGGTGGTACAGGTCACCATGACATCGACGAGGCCGCATCCCTGATTGATCGCGTCGAAGCTGCAGTCGGTGACCCGCATCAAACAGCGACGGATTTTAGGGTCCAGACCGAAGACCTGACAATCTACACGAACGTCTTCTCCGAAAGCCGGGCTCGCACAGATTTGGGTCAGGCGCGCACCGACCTCATTGCAGGGCGGGACCGGTTCGGAGTTGGAGACGGGACCGCAGGACTGGGCGAGAATCCCGGCCGCGAGCAACAGAAAGGGCAATGCGTGTCTTGGGTGCATAGATTGGCCTTTCAGGGAACCAGGCGATCGATGCGCACATCGTAGATTCCGACGCAGCCCCCGGGACTGCAGGTGCTCCCGGACCAAATGATTGTGACACCACCCTGAACAGTCGTAGCCTTTCTATCTATGTGGGGGCGAATGGCCAACTGCATCGAAACCGCGCACCCCGAGGGAGTCAACCCGGTGCATTCGAGACCAAATTGCGTCGCCATCTGACGACATGATGTAAGAATGGTCGCGGCGAATGACGGAACATCCGGCTTGGCCCCACGCACATCGCATAGATACGGATCCTTGACCACAGCTCCGGCCGTCAAAGTGAACCAGTCTCCCGGCACTAGCGGAGCGATGTTGCAATCCCCGCTGCCAGTCGCCAGGTTCAATAGCGTGATTCGGACTTGCTCGCCTTCGTCAAAGCCTAAATCCTGGCAATCTTTCACGTGGCAGGATTGAAAGAGCGCCCAACTGGCGGCTGAAAGCGCGAGGCACCCGACCGACGACCACATCACGGAACAATACCAACACACGTTTCGTTCAACGGCGACGGAGCCCCCGGAGCGCAGGAAACGCAGTGATCGAAGGGATGCGTACTGTCCGTAACAACCGCGATGTGCCCCACCGGACACGGTTGGCAATTCCCACCGGCGTTCAAAATGTTGTGCAGGGGACAGACGGAGCAACTTGCGTTGAGCTTCTGGTACTGTCCTGGAGGAGGGCCTAGCCAGGACTGGATTTCGCCGCTGGTAGTGCAGGCGTGCCAACGCAGGAATCGCTGCGAGTAGGGCGGCTCTGGTTCCGGGGGCGAGGGATCCGGGCTACGGGCAGATAGCGCAGTAGTCTTGTCGTGTAAGGCCAGAAGGTCACAGCGTTCGCACCAGTTGAAGCCGTAGTCAGCCATCGTCTGGACCAAGCCCCCAATGACATTAGAGCGATTCGGCGTGAGGCCCCGATTCGTCCACCGAGTGACCCATGTCCGCCAAGCGGTACCGGGCAGGCTGACCTTCTCATCCTGGTTTGCGATGAAAGGGGTCGGCGAGAGGACCAATCCTCCCGCACCCGCTTGCCACACGTCATGCGGGCGACTCCAATTTCGCGCGGATTTCTCGGGGCGTGATGACGCATGAGTATGGACATTTTGTAATGTGTAGTTTGCTCTATACGCTCTGCGCTGACGTGTGCGCGCTTCGCGGCGGTAGGACCGGATCTCAGCCCGAACTACTTGCAGGCGGCGACGCGCACGATCCGAACCTGCGCCAGATCGTCCCACGCGCCGGCCCAGCCCACGTCGCCGTTCGCGAAGGTCGCGAAGTCGTCCTGGCCTCCGATGCGCGCGGTCGT
>JANOJB010000120.1:0-9368 GCA_031407985.1 Pseudomonadota bacterium
CGCAGATCGATCGCCGACATCCACAGCTGGGCGATCCCGCCATCGGTGGCGCTGCGGTTCGCCAGCTGGAAACCGTAGTCCATCCGCGAGCTGAACGTGACGAAGAACAGTTGGTGGCTCCTTTGTGAAAACGGACTGAACTTTGGCCAACTGGAGGAGACGCCGGTTCCCTGGGAAGCGTTGGCGAGATCGAAGCACGTGGGGCCAGGGCAAACCTGATCTTCGACCTGCGCCGAAGCCAACCGGAGCCGCGCCGCCGGCGCCGCATAGGCGGATGTGCCTCGCGGCGCGGCCGCCATGACCAGCCACTGCTCGTCCGGCGACCAACTGGGATAAAAGTGCTGAAGGGATCCGTCGCCGCTGCCGGCCACGACGATGCGGCGCAGGCTGATCGCCTTGCCCGTGGCGGGATCCAGCTCGAGTGTCGCGATCTCGCCATCGATTGGGCGCGCGTCCGAGATGTCGGTGCCTCCCCCGCTGGCGGCGATGGTGTACATCGTCAACGCGACGCGGTTGCCGCTGGGGGACCACTCGGGGTGGGTGGCGCGTTTCCCCGCCGGTAGAAGCGCCTCGGGGTTGCCCACGTTCAGCACCTTTCCGGTCCGGGTGTCCAGTACCTGAATGACGCCGTATGTGGTGGTCAGTATCCGACTGCCGTCGGCATTGAGCGCGGTGAATCGCGCTCTCTTTCCGCTTATCGGGTCGGGGACGATGGTGGCCTGCTCGGGTGCGGAGGTCGGTGCCGTTCCCAGAAACGCCACCAGGGCCCCAATAGGGTCATTGGACGCTGCGAAGGAGATCACCGCGCCGTTCCGGCTGACGCTATGGCAGCCCGAGCAAGGCAGGGGGTTGGCCGGCGAGATGGGGACGATGAACGGGGTGGCGGTCGGCGCTCCGAAAGGCAGCCGGTACGTGGTGCCCCCCCTGCTGTCCGCCGTCCAGTAGTAGAGGCCGCCCGTGACGGGCGCGGGCGAGAAACGGACGACGATGGCCGCTGACTGGTACACCAGTCCACCCGCTCCGTCTGTCCCTGCCACGGTGGCGGTGAGCTGACCGTCGGGGTGGGACGAGGCGATCGCCAACCAGCCAAGAGGATGCATGGTGAATAGGCAACGTGCGGACACGCACCGCGTGTAAAAGTCGTACTGGTTGGCACCGTCATCGAGGCGGATCCGGAACAGGTTGTTGGCGGGATCGCCACGCGTCCACTGAAACAGAATGTCGCCGATGTTCATGGCGTGCATGGCGCCGTCGAGTGGGTAGGCGATGCTGGGCGCGCCGCTGGCGGTTCCGGCGCCGCCAGCAAAGCGGTCGGGCGCATCGGCGGGGGCTCGCGGGTCGACGTAGGGAAACTTGAACGGTTTGCGCGCCGTTGGGTCGCGGGCTATGGCGTCGCGGCGAGGAGCACCACAGCCGCCGGCCATCTGGAGAACTCCGGCCGCGATTGCGGCGATCAGCAGGGACCGACGCGCCTCACAGCGTGCCGAGCCCTCCGGTTTGTGGTTTCCCCTCATTTCCTTGGCCTTGATTGGATCAGTGTTTGCGCCCGTCGCCGCCCACGCTTTCCACGCCACGCGCCGCTTCAACCAAACGGCGCGCCCGCGCGGCGTACGTGCTTGCAGGCTTGCGGCGGTCCAGCGCCGCCGCGCGCCGCGACGCTTCCTCGATCTCGCCCAGGCGGCAAAGTGCCGCGACTGAAAGGAACTCCCGCTCCGGCGCGAGTTGTCCGTCCGGGGCTTCGAGGCGGTGTCGTTCGAGCAGCGCCAGCGCATGGGCCGGCTCGGCTGCCAACGCGGCGCGAGCGCCGTCGATGAGCGTTGCTTCGCGCAGCAGCGTCTCGTCCACCGGCTGCTCCATCGGAACTGCGCTCGGCGTGGGGTGCCGCGCGCGCTTGACCGGAGCCCGCCGGTCCTGCGCAAATACCGGCTTCGCGTTGGGCTCCCGCGCTCGGGCCGGTCCTGCCGGCGGCGATCGGACAGCGGGCGCGACGCGCATCGGTAGCGGGACCACTTCGGCGAACGACCCGCGCGCCCAATCGCGGGTCCGCCAGAGCGCCACGGCGGCGCCCAGCATCGAAGCGGTGAGCAGCAAGGCGGCGCCACCCGCCACGACTCGCGACGGGCGAGTCAAGAACGCCTGCCACCAACGGAATCGGGGTTGTGCCCGCGTCGACGTACGCGCCAGCAGTTCGACCGCAGCCTCAAGCCGGGCCAGCTCACGTTCATTGGGGAGCCGGGGCCGTAGCGCGCCCTGCAGTAAACCGGCGGCGCCTGCCGGTCCATCCGATGGATCGTCGCTCCAGCGCGCTGGCTCTGTCCATTTTCCGCCCGTAGTCATTGCACCTCGGCTCCCTCCGCTGTCTGTGTCGTCCTGCGCATCGACCCCATCACGGACTCCGCGAGATCGGGGTGCGCGCTAGGAACTTTTCCAGCTGTTGTCTCGCGGCGTGCAGCCGGGAATAGACCGTTCCGAGCGGCAGGCCCATTACGTCGGCGATCTCCGCGCAGGATAATCCTTCGATCTCGAACATCACGAAGGCGGCGCGCTTGGCGACGTCGAGCTTGTTTAGAGCGCGCTCGGCGAGTTCCCCCTGTTGTCTCCTGATGAGCGCCTCGTCGGCAAGCATCAGCGTCGATGGCCGATCCTCGACGGCCCCCCCGCTCGGGATCTCGCGCGACCACCGGCGCAATCGCCGATAATTCGCCGCCACCCGCATGCAGATTCCGAACAACCAGGTGGTGACACGCGTGTGTGGGGTCAGGGTATGCAGTCGGCGGTGCACGATCAGGAACACGTCCTGGGCGACATCGTCCAGGTCCGCGGGCCGGACGCCGAGGCGCTGTAGGCTGAGCCATACGAATTGACCGTGTCTCTCGAAGATCGTGCGGATGTCGGGCTTCTGTTCGCCGGGAACATCTCCCAGCCGCGCCTCGTGGATGTCTTGGCGCGTGCTGACCTTCATGATTCAAGTACCTGGGTCCGAAACCGAGCCAAGGGGTTCACTGCCACCCCAGCCCGACGCCGATCCAAGCCGCAAGCGCAATGGCAGGTTGGACGAACACGGTATCCATACCTGTTGGCCTGCCTGCGATGAAAAATGCACGACGTGGCCATGCCTCGGTGGCGCTCACCCCCACCTCGAGGACGGCCGTTCCGATGAGCTTCACGATCGAACGAATAGTCTCCGTTGCCCCCACCGACCACTTCTGCCCGGGATCTTCCGGCAGTGGCGCATAAACCACCACGTGCAGCGCACTCAATACTCCTCCGCCGCAAAGCTCCCAGCGGACTATCGTGCCCGGGCGAGCGACGCACCCCATGAGTTGCGCGAACGACAGGCCGAATGCGAAGTCACCGCCGTTAATCGTCGAGCGCTGCTCCGGAAAGACTCCGATGACCGATCCGACCGCGCCGTAGCGGCCGAGCTCGACAGTGGTAGCCAGGGCTGCCCCAAACGCGGCTTCGGGCAGGTATCCCCAGCCAACAAGACCCGTCGCCATAGCTCGTCCGGCCCAACGCGCCTTGTGCCCCTGTGGGCTGGCCTCGCCGGTGCCCGGGGGCGGCGGCGCCAGTCGAGCCGGGGCCCGCGCAGGCGCCTCGTCGGACGTGCGGGCGAGGGCCTCGGGATCGATCAAGATGGCGATGGTAAGCGCCGCGGCCGTCGCGAGGGGGCGGCAGTCCGACGCGCCGCTGGTCAGGACGCGACTGCCGAGCAGCTTGCCTTCGCCATCACGCATCAGGATCGTGACGCGGTACGATTCCACCTCACGCGTGACCACGGCTTCGATGAAATGTACGGCCCTGCGAGCGAAGGGATCGTGTCCGAGCCGTCGTACGGTGTCAGCCTCAATCGTGGCGGCATCTGGGCAATCGGTGGCGGAAGGACCGCGCACCCAGGAGAGGCGCACGCCAGGTTGTCCGACGGCAAGCCCGGTCGCACCGGCACCCGGACCCGGTGTACCAGCTGCCGCCGCGACGGCGGTTAGGCTCACCAACAGGGCGATGCAGCCTTGCGCGAGGCTCGGATGCATGGGCAGGCGAGCCACGGCCTTCAGCTCATACCTCCGGCATCACGACGCGGGTGGTGCGCACGACACGACCAGCGAGGTCAAAAACACGAGGCCGCGCCGGGCCAATACCTTGTTTTGCATCACGCTGAACGAACACACGTCAAGATCCTTACCGTGGCAGCCACGGAAGCCGACAAATATTTGCCGCGTCGAGGGGGACAACGCGGGAATCTGCGAAAAGCGCCTCAGAGCTCGAAACGATATAAGGACCGGCGGAGCGGCATACCTTCAATAAATCGTCGGGGTGGACGCAGTCGAGGGTTTGATGCTGGTCGGAGTTGGTCCAGGTGGTGGCAAGTTGTGCTCACCCCGCGCGGCGTCATGGAATGTGACAATCCATGAAGGCGGGTACGGGGAGCGACATTCATTCCTGACACAAAGGTGTCGAACTGAGAGCGAGCACCTGACCAATGTGCACCGGCCTCCATTCCTTCATTGCTGGGGGACGACAATGCCCCGGACCTTCTGATCCTCATGCCAACACCATCGACATCAATGTCTCGCGGAACGGCGCACTCGTCGTCTTAATCGCCGCCAGCTGCTCTCATTGGCCGGAAGGGGAGGGACACGACGGACGCGCGTGGAGTTGGCCGAAACCGGCCGTACGACTCAGAGGCTGTTCGCCGAAGGCTGGCACCGACGGTGACGGCGACCCTGGATCGCCGGGCGGGCGCGAAAGTTAACGGAAGCCTTCTTAGGGCCACTCTCGCTTGGGCCACGCATAGAAGTTTCCGTCCTTGTTCTCACTCCACTACAATGAAGGGTGTGGCCCTCGTACCTGAGACGCGCGGTGAGCGCCTGCCTCGCGATCGCACTGGTCCTGCGACTCGGCGCCGCCCGCGCGCAGCCGGCGGACGCGCCCCCTGATCCGCCGCCGGCCCCCGCTGCTCCGGCGCCGACGCGCGCGACCTTCGCCTCCACGGAATGGGAGCAGTGGGACGTTGTCGTCGACGGGCAGACGGTCTGTACGACGCCCTGCTCTGGGCCGTTGTACCCGCAGCAGCTCGTCGTGCTGCAGTCGCAGGAGAGCCGGCCCGTGCTGCTCGAGCTCGGGGGCTTCCCTCCGGGTGACTACGCCGTCTCGGCGCGGCCGCTCCGCAACGGCAGGTACGCGGGCGGCATCGTGGCGACGACACTGGCAGGGATGGCCCTCGCCATCGGGATCACATTCACGGCGGTCGGGCTCGGCAAGGATCGCGACGGGCTGACGACGGCTGGCCTCATCACGGGCGCGGTGGGCGCGCTCGTGCTGCCCGGCGGGATCTACTTCATCGTGACGGGCGCGCCCAGCTACACGATCGATCGCGCGTCGCCGGGGCCCGTGGGCGCCACGGCCGGCATGGGCGGGGCGTTCTGAGCGCTTTTACGCCCCATTTTTTCGGCAGCTCGTCGGCTTGCTTCTCGTAGCGCATAGAACCCCCGCACTCGGGGCACGCCTGCGTGCAAACAAGGGTACCGGCGGCTCGCGCGCATCCGGCGGCGGTCCTCTCTACACGATCGACTGCGTGCCGGTCGCAAGGCGGCTAGGCAATCCCGGCGGGGTCAGCGTGGCACGAAGCTTGTGCTACCAGCAGTCTCGAGGTGCATGCGGGTCGCGATGCCGGCCGGGCGCGGTCCGTAGCGGCACGGCGGTCGGGTGAGCCAGACGGCAGGCTCACGATCCTTCCGGCGACGCCAACCATCGCAGCCGCACCATCGCCTGGGCCTTCACCCGGCTCGAGGCCCGCGAGACCGTCGGCTACGCTCGACCAAGATCACGCGGGTGAAGGACTAGACTAGTGATTCACCGTCAAACGAAAGAGACGGAAACTGATAGGCTGCTCCTGTACGCCACCGCGCCGGCCCTCGACCCCACTTCCTGCCGTCGATTGGCGACTCTCTCCCCCGGAGGATCCGATGCCCAGTGAATGCGCGGCCGAAGAACAAGCGGTGGCCGATCTCGAGAGTGTGGTCGCATCGTTACAGGCCGAGCTGAACTCAAATCCTCCGCCGGATCAGAAGCCGGAGCTCAAAAAGCAGATCGCCAAGATGGTCGCTCAGCTCAAGGAGGCGAAGGCGAAGCTAGCGGAGTGTCTCGCGCCAACGAAGCCACAGCCGTCGTTCACGACGCAGTGGCCACTCGCGGTGCACGTTTGGTTCTCCGGCCCGACGAAGGGGCGTGCCGAAGCCCACCCGGCGAACGAAATCGCGCTCTCGTTCGATGACGCCCGGACGTCGGTGTGGCTTGGCCGTGTAGAGGTTCACGCCACGGTGCTCGGCGTCCCGATCACTCTCGTCCTCACCCCGACGACCACGCCTGGAAGTGTGGCATCGCCAGCTGGTGCGACGGCGCTCCGCGACATGTCCCTCCGGATGGCTATCGAGCTGAGCGCGAAGGGGTTTCCACTCGTCGGTGATGTTGAACGATCGGCATTCGTCACACTAGGTACCGCCGAGCGCCACGAGGTGGTCGGTAGCGAGGTTCGTGGTGAGGCGCTCTCGCCGAATGGATGGTTGAGCCTCGTGGGTACTGTCGACTTTCCACTCACGGACGGTCTCGCGAACCTCCACGTGGTTCTGCAGCTCGTAAACAGGGTCAAGGCACCGCTTCCCTGGTAACGTGTGCCGACGCCTCCGACTACGGCGTGCCCCGCTTTCATCGCACCCACGAACCCCATGACGAAGAGCCAATGGCTCGACGACGTACGCGGAGCGAGGCACTCGTCGTGATTGGGATTAGGCCGTCCAAACGCCTTCTGTGCGCGTCGGACTGCCCGCTGGGCTTGACGTAGCGCCCAATTAACGCCCAATACACGATCCGACACCGCTGGTGCGCGGCGCACGGCTCGCTTGCGAGTTCGCCATTGCGGCTCCAGCCGTCGGAAAAACGCTCGACTATGCCCAGGTGAACGTCCGCTTCACGAACGCCGGCAATCCCCAAACCTTGTTCTTCCGGGCAACCGTGGACGAGTGCGACCCCGACGCCGGCGGCTGGTACTACGACGTGAATCCCGCCGACGGCACATGGACGAGCATCATCGCCTGCCCCGCGAGCTGCGACGCCTTCCAGGCCGCAACCGAGGGCTCCGTGGAGATCCAGCTCGGCTGCACGACCGTCATCGACGTGAAGTGAACGGCACCCCACCAACCGGCGAGTGCGCTCTTACCGCCCGCGAAAGCTCGCCCCCTGATCCTCGGAGTAGAGCAGCGGGTACGTCTCGTTGGCTCGGGCGGAGCTTCCGTGGAGCAGCACCCTCCGGCCAATCGTGAGCAGCCGTGTCGGTCGCTTGGCCACCGGAAGCCCGTAGGGCGCGGGCCCGGACGCATGATATTGTCAGCGCCCTGATTTCAAGGGAAGGTGGGCCAATGGCCGCGAAGCAAGGGTTGTCCGCAGCGTCGATCTTCTGTTGCGCTGTTGTGGTCGCCGCTGTTTGCGCTTGCTCCGGCGGTGGCGGTCGGCGAGGCACGGGCGGCGCCGCGGGAGCGTTGGATGCGGGTGTTGGAAGCGGCGGCGCGTCTGGCGCCGAGGGCGGTGCGGGTGGAGCAACGGCTGGCGGTGGCGCTGGAGGTGTCGCTTCGGAGGGCACCGGTGGATCAGCTGGCGCAGGGGGCTCGTCAGGTGGCGGGTCAGGTGAAATGAGCGGAGGTCGTGGGGGACAAGGAGGCAACGCTCAAATCGGGGGTGGGGGCGGACCCGCTGGGCGCGGTGGCGGGGCAGGAGGTTCCGGCGTCGCGGGGGCCGGCGGCACCGCCGGCGGCGGCATGACGCCAGCGTGCCGCCAGGTCTCCTTCGCCAGCAAGGTTTACGTGTTTTGTCCCCACGCAGGACGCGATTGGTTCGCTGCGCGCGGCCACTGCCAGAGCCTTGGCGGCGAGCTCATCAGCATCAACACGGAAGTAGAAAACGTCTGGGCGTACACGGAGGACATCGAGGGAGGCAGCATCTGGACAAGCGGGAACGACCTCGAGGCGGAGGGCGTCTGGCGCTGGATGGACGGCACCTACGTGAACGAGGGCTACAGGAACTGGGCCGCCACTCAGCCGAACAACGCCCAAGCGGGCGAGGACTGTGCGGTCCTCCATTCGGGCGCCGGAGACTGGAACGACATCGCCTGTGGCGAGACCATGTTCGGCACGGGGCCCATCAGCCTCATTTGCGAGTTTTAGGTCCGTCAGGACGGCACCGAGTTTGTTTATGGCGGGAGGCCACGAACGCGTCCACCGATGCAGGCGGACCGCGAATCGCGTGCAAGATGCGGCCGCAGCGGCTGTACGGCTACACCTTTAAGGTGTATCCGGATACAGGCCCGACAGCCCGCGCAGTTTCCAAGGATGCGCGTGGCCTTTGTTCGTGCCCACGTGCGGGCATGGAGGTTGCTGAGGGCGGATCGGCCGGAGCGAAGCTCGCCCGCCGGCGTCAACGCACATCGGACAAGGAGCAGTCATGTTCGCAAAACAACTTTCGATCGTCGCAATGGGTCTGTTCGCCGTCGGGGGGTGCATGCTGGACGCAGGAATCGACGACCCCGCCGCGGATGATGCCACCACCAAGGTACAGTCGGCGCTGTTCTACACTTGGAGCGACGCCGCCAGCCCCCCGCGCTACAGCAACCTCACGAAGGCGGCGGCCTACGCGAACGGCAAGATGCACATTTTCTACAGTGACGCTTCGGCCTGTAAAGGAAGCACCACCCGCGTGTGCGAGAGCGGAAGCTACGCGTACTAGGTACCGGGCAACGTGTACAAATACCTGCGCGGTGTCGGGGTTCTAGGGACCCAGTTTGTTGCGTGGTACGAGCACGGCTACTACAGCATGGGCGACGCAACGAATCTGGGATCGGTCCAGGGGATGACGGCGTTCTCAGCGGCTCCCTTCAAGGCGTCGCAGATGATCGACGCCGTGAACATACCAAGCACCTCCCAGTGGGATGTCTTCGGGGGGAGGTGGGCTTTCTACTGGAGGGACGAAGCCAACCCGAACCTGGTATGGCGCACGGTCGGCAAGGTCTCCGATGCGGATTACTACGAGGGCCAGAAGCAGGTGCAGGTTGCCAACTATGCCGACTATGGAGCCATCGTCGGCATCGACTTCATCAAATCAACCGGGGGTCCGACGCCTGCTAGCCCCATCTACACCTACTACGCGAAAGGCTCCGTGAACCGCAGCGTGCTCCCGCTCAACCTGAGGTCGCTGGACTAACTACCCGGCAGGGACGAACCGGTATCTCGTGGCTGCGCTTGCCCGCCCGCCCCGTGGCCACGAGGGACCCGAAGGTCAAGACCGCGCATTTCGGATTCCGATCCCAAGGTGGCGCACGT
>JANOJB010000132.1:0-8218 GCA_031407985.1 Pseudomonadota bacterium
CCCAGAGAACAAGATTCTCCTCTTCAGAAGGAGCGTCGAGACTGACAATCAACAACTCGGCAATCCTCGCTCTTTCTTCCAGGCCTAGTCCCATGACCTCAGTCGTAATCTGGTCTACTTTCTTCATCGATCTCCTCCTCCCCACGAATGACCACAATCCCTGAGTCACGAAGTACCGCCTTACCCCTCCACTTGGTGTTCAGCACCCTCGCAATCGCAACACCAATGTCTGATCACGACCTGGCCCTTCGACGACATCCTGGTAGTAGCAACGCCTCTCGTTCTCATGCCATCCATTGTCTTTGAAGTAAGATAACCATCGGGCTGTTGTTATGCAAATGCTAAGACCAAGTGGCGTTACGCTTTACGGACCTTCGCCGGCACGCCGAACGCCGTCGCCCCCGGCGGCGTGGCAGGCTGCTCTGAGCTTCTCGTCGAGGGTGGCCAAGGCAAAACCCTTCCGCGCTGCACAGTCGAGGTAAGCCGCGTCGTATGCCGTAAGGCCACGGTCCGCGGCGAGACGCAGCAAGGCGTCCATCGACGACGCTTCCTCGGAGGACTCCACTCTGATCGGCAGCGACTGCAGGTCTTCGAGGAAACGCAGCGCCAAGGCGCGGGTGGTACGCCCACGGCGCTCGGCCGAAAGGAGCACATTCACGACCTCGAGCCGCCACAACGCGGGAACGAGTACCGTTTCGAACCCGGTGAGCTCGTCCAGGAGCCGCTCCGCGTAGGGATCCGGGCTGTCATGAAGACACCATGAGATCGACACCGAACAATCGATGACAATCCCCTTCACCGCCGACCTTCCCGGATCAACTCCTTATCGTGATTCTCTCTCCCTTCTCGACCCGTGCGAGAAGCTTCGAGAAGTGCGTTTTCACCTCATAGGTCCCCACGGTTCCCATCGGTCACCTCTCTTGAGACCAGCCTTAGACTAGTCTAGTCCTGCCCTTCCCGTCTGTCAATTGGCTGGCGAGCAACCATGGGAGACAGAGGTTACCGTCGATGACCCCACCCTTGTTAACCGTCGATCAGCGTGCGGCAAGCGTCGTGGACGGCCCTCATTGAGGCTGTCTCTTGAGAGGGAGAATCCTGACTCGGGACTTTGTCTCGTCGACGACGATCAGGGCACCATCCTCGATGGCATTGCGAAACCTGCCGAGCATTTCGACCACCCTGTCGACGAGGGACTCTGGGGAAACATCCTGGGTGCGAAACTGGAGGACGCTCGGACCCCTGTCCTGTGTCACCGCCAGAGCCGCACCAAAATCAAGGTCGTGGGTAAAAACGACATGCGCACGGTCTCTGGCCCATTCCATCACCGTGGCATCCGCAGCTTTCGGGTCCCCCACCGTAGACCAGTGCGCAGCCTCGTAACCATGTCGTCTCAAAGCCTCGACCCATGCCGGCGACAGGTTCATGTCGATCAGAATCTTCATCAGGAGACGAGGGGCATTTCGATCTCTTCAGCCCGCCATGCCGCGTACGCCAGCGCCTGGCGGATGTCGGTCCGGTCGAGGTATGGATAGTCGGCGAGTATATCCTCTTCAGACTTCCCGGCCGCCAACAAACCCAGGATGGTGCCGACAGTCACGCGCATCCCTCGGATGCAAGGTTTCCCCCCCATGACCGCTGGATCGAAGGTGATACGATCGACGCTTGTCATTTCGTGTGCTCCCGTTTCTTCATGGAAAACAAAGTGTGCCGAATTGCCCACTGATCCTCATAACATCCCCGACGCTCTGTCCGCAATTCCGACAGCCGCCTCTCAGCTTCCTCTACCCAGAGAACAAGATTCTCCTCGCTCTTTCTTCCAAGCCTAGTCCCATGACCTCAGTCGTAACATGCCATCCATTGTCTTCGAAGTAAGATAACCATCGGGCTGTTGTTATGCAAATGCTGAGACCAAGTGGCGTTACGCTTTGCTGACCTTCGCCATCTGCCGGCGCCAGATAGACGGATCTCTAAGAGGGGATTGCCCCCCTACTCCCCGGGCCGCAACCCGACGTACTTGATCTCGATGTCGTCATCCGGCTCCAGCCCCGAGAGGCGGATCATGTCGGGGGCATCGATTTCATCCCAACCGAGGAATACTCGGAAGAGCTGGCGCGCGACTCCCTGCTAAACAGCTCGCGCGTTCACGCGTAGTATTCGACCCCGGCGGCAATGCTGATCCCGGCAGACCACACTATCGAACAGGACGCCGGCATCTCATTCCCCGAACACGGCAGCGAGATCGATCTCCAACTCTGGAAGGACGCCGACCCGGATACGCTCCCCGGGCGTGTATACTGCCGGGCGGCCGTAGGCGCCGTCGGCGCCTCGGTGGAAGACCGTGACGATCCGGTCCGTTGGATGGACAAGCCAGTACTCCTGTACCCCCGCCTGTTCGTAGAGAAGGAATTTCTCCTTCTGATCCCTCGCCACGGAGTCGGGAGACTGGATCTCGATCACCAGGTCAGGCGCACCCTGGCAGCCCCGATCGTCCAACTTTGAGGGATCGCAAACAACCACCAAGTCAGGCTGGACAACGGTGCTGATCGTTTCGTCGGCTTCGCCGGGCTTCGGAAGGCGGACGTCAAAGGGGGCGTCAAAGACCTCGCATTTCTTCCCCCTCAGGCAGGTCGCGAACTGGACGAGAAGTTCCCTTGAAATCCGCTGGTGGCTGATCGACGGCGCCGGCGTCATGTTGTACGCGACGCCGTTTATCAACTCCCAGCGCTCGTCGTTAGACCATTGCAGATAATCGGCGTAGGTGTATCTCGCGTCCCGCATCAGCGCCGCCTGTGCCATGCGTCCAATCACCTCGGGCCGGGGATAACCACGCCATGATCTTAGATGGCATGATCTTTGGGCACATTCGCCGGCAAGTCAACAGAAATCATGCACCGTTCAAATGCAGGCAACCAGGGGGAGTGCGACGACACCGCGGGAACCCCGTCCAACCGTGAAGCCGCGCTGCGGCAGAGCATCTGCCAGGCTTCGGCGAAGAGCCCTGCTCTGAGTCGCGCCGACCGGTCTTCTCGGACTCACCGAAGGGGATTTCCCTCCGCACGAGCCCGAGTTCCACAAGGCGGGCCATCGGGCGTGTCAGCGACGATGCGGGCTGCCCGATCCTTCCGGCAATTTCCGAGAGTCGATTGGCTCCGGCGCCGATGACGTCGAGGAGGGGCCGCAGGCTGACCGCAGGCGGCATTTCTTCCAGGAGCAGGCGATCGGGCTCCCGGTGCAGCGGCCCCATGGGATCCATCGCAAGAGCGTCGACCGACCCAGCCCTGCAGGACGCTTGGCAGAGCCGGCAATGGCAACCAGGTACGGAAATTCATCGAGCACGAGGGGGCCCGCGCCAACCCCAGCGCTGGTCCTCAGCCCACTGGAGGTAATCGGCGCAGGTGTAGCTCGTCCCCCGTCTGATCGCTGCTTGTGGCATATGGTTGTTTCTTTTGGCGACACCACTGCCTTGTCAATGCAATTCCTCGCTCGAGCAGAGTTTCTCATCGAGCGTAGCCGTGGATTGACGCTGGATCAAAATGACCATTATATGCAAGAATATCAAGTGCATGGACATCGACATTCTGAAGAGGATCCTCGCCGCCCTGGACGCCCGCCGCGTCCGCTATGTCCTCGTCGGCGGAATTGCGCTCAATGTGCACGGCATCATCCGCACCACCGAAGACATCGACTTATTCGTAGAACCGACACCCGAAAACGTCGCGGCCCTTCGGAGCGCGCTGCGAGATCTCTGGGATGATCCCGAAATCGATGCCATCCGCGCTGAAGACCTCGCCGGCGAGTACCCGGTGGTGCGATACGGGCCACCCGACGGCAGCGCCACCATCGACATCATGAGCGGCCTCGGCACCGCATTCTCGTTCGCGGACATCGAGAGTCAGGAGGCGGACCTCGAAGGGATTCGCGTGCGCGTGGCCACGCCGCAGATGCTCTACCGCATGAAGAGCGACACCGTCAGGCCCATCGACCAGGCCGACGCCGGCAACCTCAAGCGCAAGTTTCACCTGCCGGACGATGCCGACCGCTAAATTCAAGTCCTTTGAGCTGGCCGCCGACGCCTTGCTGCTCAACCCCCGGGTGGCATCCGTCGCAGTGCGCATGCGTACCCTCTTCGAGCTGTCTGCGCGCATCGCACCCAGACGGTATTCCTCCGGGGTCAAGAAATTCCGGTCCCTGGAAGAAGCGGCGGAAGATCGATGGCAGGCACCAAGTGATGAAAAGCACACCCCCTAATGCGCCACCCCGGCCTGCAGCACCAGCTGCGCCGCCTCGGGGATGCGCTTGGAGGCCCGCATCCCGCTGGTCGGGTGAGGTGGCCCCCATGCTCCGGACAACTGGGCGGCCTCGAATAGCGATACACCTTCTCCAGAACGCCACGAGAAGCTTGACAATACGTGAATTGGTTGTAAGTTTGTACGTATTGGAGGGCGCGATGAACACTAAGCTTACCTTGAGTATCGACGAGAAGACCATTGTAAGAGCCAAGATATTCGCCCGGAAACGGAACAAGAGCCTGTCGAGATTGATCGAAAATTATCTCAGGGCAGTCACCGTCGAGGAGCCGAACGCAGGCGAAATGTCCCCCGTTGTCGCCGAGCTCTCCGGTGTGGTCGACGCCGGACGAGTTCAAGGCCACCGTTCCGATTATGCCGCCTACTTGACGGACAAGTATCGGTGAAACCGGTCGTCTTTGTCGACACCGACATCATCCTCGATCTGCTAGCGCGCCGCGAGCCCTTCTATCCCGCGGCTGCCCGGCTCTTTTCCCTGGCCGAGAAAGGCGACATTCACGCCTGCGTTTCCTCGCTGGCTTACGCGAATCTGTTCTATATCCTGCGCAAGGAGCATTCCTCCCCGATGGCGACTACCATCCTGAAGAAACTCTGCAAGCTCGTGACCATTCTGCCCGTGGGCAGTGAAACTGTAGTTTCGGCTCTGGACGCCGGTTTCACCGACTTCGAAGACGCACTGCAATATCACACCGCCCTGAAGAAAGGCGTGGCCTGTCTCATCACGAGGAACATCAGGGATTTCAAGCATTCGGCCATCCAGGTCTGCACAGCCGAGGAATACCTTGCTCGACGTTTTCCATCACCCTGAAGATGGGGTCCACCTCTGATCCACAATACCTGACAACTTGCCAAATTATCAAGGTGTTCGGGCGCCAATGACTTGTGGGCAAGACCGCGAGTGTCGACCTCGTCCTGCTCGGCCTTTGAAGAAGCGGCCTATCGCACCCTTATTCTGCGAACACTATCGCCAGATCGATTTCCAGCTCCGGAAGGACGCCGACGGGGATGCGTTCCTCGGATGTGTAGAGCGCCGGTTTTCTGTACAGGTTGTCCTGGCCCCGCCGGAAGACCGAAATGGTTTTGTCCACCGGATGCACAATCCAGTACTCCAGCACCCCGGTCTGCTCGTAGAGGTGGAGCTTCTCCCGCTGGTCTCTGGCCAGCGACTCGGGAGACAGGATCTCGATCACGGGGCGTCGTAGACCTTGCACTTCTTTCCTCGAAGGTGCACTGAAAACAGGGTTAGAAGCTCTCGGGAGATATCCTGATGACGCCGCCCCGGCGCCGGCGTCATGTTGTAGGCGACGCCGTGGATGAGCTCCCAGCGTTCGTCGTCGGACCACAGGAGGTAATCGGCGTAGGTGTAACTCGCGTCGCGTCTTATCGCTGCTTGTGACATATGGTTGAATCTTTTGGAAATGCGCGTGAGGCCACGCCACCAGCGGCGTTGAACCGGTTCGGCCGATAGGTCGGCCACCGCACCGATGGTTGCTGGTTCCTTCCTTTCCGACCTCGGAATGGATATGTTCTGGCGGCTCGCGGGAAAAGGGCAGCCTGCCCCTTTGCAGGGCGAGAAGAGCGGGCTCCAGCGGGGGATCTTTCTGAGGCTCAGTGCATTACGTCAGCGATGTCCCTCGGACTGCCGCCCGTAGCGTTTGGACTGGCAAAAACATGCGGGCCGGCTGATCGGAAAGTCGAACGAACCCGAAGTGCTCGTAGAAGGAGGCAGCCCCTGCATTCTTCGCGTCCACGAACAAGCCCACAAGTCCGGCCTGCTCTTCAATGCTCACAGCACGGTGAATAGCCTCCGCCAAAAGCAGCTTCCCAAAGCCCCTCCCCTGCTGTGAGCGCGCGATGGCCAGGCGAGCGAGACGGACAGCAGGAAGCGCGTGTGTCGGATACCGTTTGGCATGTTCTAACGGAAGATCTTCGGCCCTAACCTCACACAGAGAAAGTGTAAAGAACCGGAGATCCGCACGAAAAACTGCTCCGATCGTGAAGGCGAGAAAGCGCTACTATCTTGAGCACAGGAGCCCCTTGCGGCTCCGTACCGCGCTCTTGAGCGCATCGCTGGGCGCAGGAGGCGCGTCCAGCAGAGCATAGACGATCTTCGCGTCATTTGACGAAAGAGAGATGACCCGCTCCCTCTCAAGCACCTCGGTCGCCTTTTCAACCGCGGACTGAACAAGGAACTGATTGACCGTGGCCCCCATTGCCTGTGCAGCCATGGCTATGCGGTCACGCACATGGGACGGCACCCTCGCTGAGATTCGCTCTTCCGCCTTGGCAGTCGACATGGTTCTTCTCCTCCTCGGATGAATAATATACACAACGGTGCCAAATTGGCAAAACTGTCCCAAAGGCATCTGCCGGCGCCAGCTGGACCAGAACTGGCCCACTTTCCGCACGGCCTGATCTACGGACTGGAAGGCGACGCGATCGTTGTCATTGCTTTCGCCCATTTACGTCGAAAACCCCGATACTGGACGGATCTCTAAGAGGGGTTGTGCGCGATCTACTCCCCGCGCCTCGTCTCCTGGTACTCCGGCACCAGTTCGCGCACCGCCGCCATCAACTCCTCGTAGAGTTTCTCCCCGGGCCGCAGCCCGACGTACTTGATCTCGATGTCGACGTCCGGCTCCAGCCCCGAGAGGCGGATCATGTCGCGCGCCAGTGAAGATAGTATAATGGTTCTGAAAGGAGGGAGAAGTAATGCTAACTGTCGCGAAGAAGGTATTTGACGAGGCACTCGCCCTCCCGGCTGATGCCCGACTCGGCTTGGTGGAAGTTCTCCTGTCCAGCCTGAATCTCCCTTGTCAGAGCGAAATCGACCATTTATGGGCTGAAGAGGCCGAGCGTCGAGTCACGGCGATCGATCACGGTGAAGTCGAACTCGTCCCAGGTGAAGTAGTATTCGAGAAGATCCGGACCAAATATCGGCGATGACGTTTTTCTTCCACCCCGATGCTTCCGAGGAATTCTCCGAGGCCGTGTCTTACTACGAAGATTGCCAGCCTGGACTTGGTCTTGAGTTTGCCGAAGAAGTTTATGGAACCGTCACTCGAATACTTGCCTATCCAACTGCCTGGGCTCCGCTGTCTGAAAACACACGGCGTTGCCTGCTGAATCGTTTCCCTTATGGACTCATTTACCAGATAAAATCAGAATCGGTTCACATTATCGCCGTTTCAAACCTGCAACGGCGACCTGGCTATTGGAAAGAGAGGGCCTAACAATAGTAGCTTGCGGATACTACTCCCCGCGCCTCGTCTCCTGGTACTCCGGCACCAGCTCGCGCACCGCCGCCATCAACTCCTCGTACAGCTTCTCCCCGGGCCGCAACCCGACGTACTTGATCTCGATGTCGACATCCGGCTCAACCCCCGGGTGGCGTCCGCCGCATCGCGCATGCGCGCCCTCTTCAACTGTGTTTGCTTTCTACGCACCAAAGAACTTAGTCGGGAATTCTCATAGACGGTAATCATCCCCCCACCCAATGCAGGACGGGTTTTCCCAGAAACTCCTCGAGCGCGATCCCCTCCCCGCCCACGAGCAACGACCGCCGCGGCTTAAAGGCCGCCGTGAACATCGCAAGACCGGGGAGAGCATCCCGCCTGCGCACGCTCTTAACCTCGAGTGCGACCACCGTACGGCCGGCTTTGACGACGAAATCGACCTCGCGGTTGCGCTCGCGCCAGTAGAAGAGCTCGCAGTCGCCGTCGGCAGCTGCATTCGCAAGATGGGCGCCAACCGCGGACTCGACCAGTCGTCCGTAACTCCTCGCCCTACCCCGTCTTGTCGGCAACGCGCTGAGGGGTGATTCTGGTGCCTCCAAACAAGGAGGAGCCGGGATGATCGAGAAGCAGCGGGAAGAGCTACGCCGACGAGTATCCGAGATTCAAAGTCGCAAG
>JANOJB010000138.1:0-11915 GCA_031407985.1 Pseudomonadota bacterium
TCCAGGAACTTCACCATCACGAACTTCACTGGCGCCGCCGCCTTGGCCCAGAACGCGATGCCCCTGTACTTCGACGCGTTGTACGTCCCCTTCACGTTGAGGCCGAACATGCTGGCGTCCGTCGGCACCTTCGGCATGAAGTCCACCCCCATCGCCGCGCCCCAGTCGGCGAACCCTGTGCCCTTCACCCACAACGATCCCGCATTCGAGCAGTTGGGATTGCCCATTGTCAGGTCGGGGACGATCGGGGTCCCCTCCGCCGGATCCAGAATCCCGAAGCCGGATTTGTCCCCGTACGTGTACCACCCCCCCTGTCGCCCATCCGCCGGGAAAATCCCGTTGCTGGTCTTGAAGTCCGAGATCAGATCGTCCTCGATCGTCGCGCAGGCCGGGCCTGTTCCGCCATCGGGACCTGCATCGACAACGGGTGTGCTGGATTTCGGGCCGCAGCCGGCGCCAAGAACGACCAGACCGACGGAGGCAAGTCCGGCGGCACCTCGAAGTAGCAATGATTTCATGCGAAGACCCCTCATAAGAAACGTTGCGGGCAAAGGCTCCACGAAGCGGCAAAACATACCACCGACCGATCGGCATGGGGATGGCGCTGGCAAGGCTTTACGCTGCTTCGGCGACCTTGTTGCTACCGCGTCGCGGCCGGTGGGTGCAGGTTTCCCGTCCATGGCGGGGGGAACGTTAACCGAACGTCAACCGGGTCGAATCGGTGCGAGCGCTACCTGGCAAGCCCGCGATGGATCTCCCAGTGCCCGGCGGCCTCGTCCGTGCGCCCCAGCGCCTCCAGAACGCGGGCCAGGTTGTTGTGCGCATCCGCGTAGCGTGGGTTGATCGCCAACTCCTGGCGCAATTCGCGTTCTGCCTCCGCCAACTGCCCCTTCGCCATCAGAATCACCGCCAGGTTGTTGTGCACCACCGGCTCGCCCGCGTCCTGGGCTAACGCCCATTCGTACGAGCGCCGCGCGGAATCGTCGTCGCCCGCGATTTGGTAGGCCACGCCCAGGTTGCGGTGCGCCAGCGCCGAATGGGGCGATCCGCGCACGGCGGCGCGCGAAAACGTCAGACGATCGCGAAAATCGCCGCTGTAGTTGAATGACGTGATCGCCAGAAGGCCGACAATCACGATCCCGCCGGCGCCCACCGCGCGCGCCGGCAGCCGGTCAACCTGATTCGCCAGCGCGCAAACACCAATGACGATCGCGATCGCCGGGAGGTACAGGCGGCTTTCAAGGATCAACAGATTCGACGCCGGTAGGCCCGGCAGGACGAAGGCGATGAAGCTGCCGATCCCGAACAAAATGGGGGCGCGCTGAATGCGTGGCACGAACAAAGCCGCGCCCATTAGTCCTGCGGCGGCGGCTCCGGGCCAAAGCGACGTGTCCTCGGGGATAGCCAGCACGGCAAGGTGAACGGGCAACGTGAGTTTGCCGAAGCTACTTATCAACAGCACTGGCACATTCGAAAAAACGTTCAGGGCGGAAACACCCGCCAGTCCCATGCCTTCGGGAACAACGGCCGCGCGCGCCGCCAGGTACACCCCAAGCGTGACGCCCCATCCGGCAAGCAACCAGGGTGCGAACACCCGTCGCCATGAATGGCGTTCCCACAGGCGCAGGTGCGCCAGGTACACCAACGGCAGAACGACGGCCGCCTCCTTGCTGAACAGCGCCGCCAGCCACGCGAGTAGGTGCCCGACACGTCGGACCCACATGAGCGCGTCCGGCGGATCTGCTTCATCTGGCTCGGCCGACCGCTGGTCTGGCCCGGTTGCCCGCGTGCGTTTCCGCGGGCGCGGAAGAAGCAACCACGATGCGATCGCGCAAACAGTCAGCAGGATATCGGTGCGTCCCGGGATCCAGGTGACAGCCTCGGTCAGTGCCGGGTGCGCCGCGAAAACCAACCCGCCCCACAGCGCTACGTTGTCGCGACCCCCAAGGCGTCGCAGCAGCAAGAACAGCAGGCCGGCGGCCAATGCGTGCAGCAATACATTCGTCAGGTGGTAGCCACGCGCGTTGGTCCCGCTCCATTGTGCGTCCAGCGCGAACGACGCGTTCACCAGGGGGCGGTAGTACGTGTGGTCCCGGGCGGCGGATGGCAAGAACGGCCGCGCGAACGATCGCCACGGACTGGACGACTGCGCCAGGAAACTTTGCTGGTCGAGAATCAACGTATTGTCATCGAGATAGGTGAAATCGAAAGTGAGCGTGCGGACGTACAGAGCCAGGGCCAGCGTCACGACCGCCGCGAAGCGGATGCCGTTGCGCCTGCGTTCCCGAATCGGGTCGACCAGCGGTGTACGCATGGAGGACCACTATCATAGGGTGCGCCGCTAACGGCGCGATCGATTGGCCCGCAATCAAAGAGGGCGGTGCCGAATGGCTTGCCGGCGGCGTCAGGTGCCGGTCTTGAAACGAACCGCCGCCCGCCCGTTGTCGAAGGCCAGCCGGAACTTGACATCGGTCGCCGCGTGCTGCGCGATGAGCGCGGCTCGTTTCTGAAACAGGACCTCGACGAACCGATCGCGATCAAGGTCTTCGGTCGTCTCGCCGCACGTCCGTCGCAGTTTGACGAACTCCCTGAACAGGGCACGGTATTCCGTCGCGAACGGTTCTTCGACGTGGGGCGCATCCGTCGCGCGCGGCTCTCCTGGAGTGGCCGCGAAAAGAGAGCTAGGCATCGTCGTGGAGTTGCCGTGGGCAAAAACCACTCCCGACAATTCCATGGGTTTTTCCTTGCCTGGCTGGGCGCCTGGTTGGTGGCCGTCAGTACCCGAAGCCGAAAAGTCTCCGCCGGCTTCCCCGGCCACACCGGGCGCGGGCGTGAAGCGGCCCTCCGTCCCACCGATCGAATCGAGAGTCGGCACCGGCCTGGTTACGTAGCCATCGCCGTCGGCCGCCACGTTGCCAGGCGACTCCACGGCTGTCGGGTCATCGGCTTCGAACAAGGGAGCTTCGTCGACGTCAGCCTGCGCATTTTGAAGGGCAGGTTTCGGGGGCGCGGCTACGTGCCTCCCGCGCCCAGCCAGCCTTCCGGTCAGAATCGATGCGCAAACCAAGACAATCGCTCCCGCCACGTGACCCCAGGCGATGCCGACTGGCACCGACAAGACCAGCTTGGCACCCTGTGCCGCGGGGCTTCGCAGCAGCATCTCGACCGTTCGTGCATTTCCCGCTGGTTGCACGCCGCCAATCACGGCGGAGCCTGATGCCGTTTGCAGGCGCGCACCAATCCCCTTGGTCCCCAGCACCGTTGCCAGGCGCGATGTGTCCAGTTTTTGTGCCACCGCCAGTAAACCCGCGACGATGTTCCCCCGTTGAATGGGGTCGATCCTCACGACGGCCGTGACCCGCACGTCATCGCCGACGACCACCAGGTGAAGTCCCGGTTGGGGGATGGCCAACGCAGAGGATGCGTGCGCGGGAATGGCTATCAACCGGCGAACCCGGCCCCCCTTCGCTTCGATCTGCGCGATCTCGATCTGCTCGCCTTTTTGCGGGCGAAAGGCCAGTTCTTCGGTGGTCAGATCGCGAACCGTGGCTTCGTCGGTGACGACGGCCCACGCAAGACGAGGAAGCTGAGCAAGCGTAACGGCCCGCGCTTGCGCACCAGCCGACGTCTCGCGCACAAGCATGTCGATTTCGGTCAGGGCGGCGTCGATTTGTTCGATCGGCGCCGTTCGTTTTCCCGCGACGCCAATCCAGGCCACGGCGCCGACGACGCCCGCCAGCGTCAGTACAACCCTAGGGCGTCTTTCCACGCGCGACCCCGAACTTGTCCGTGCCCAGATCGACCGTGGCACGGCCGGGCACGTCAAGGTTGACGCTGTTCTCGCCCGGGTTGATGGTGACCGTCTGCGTGAACGGCTCTGCGTTCCTCTCGCTCCAGGCCCTCAACTCATATTTCCCCGGAGCCAGACTGCCAAACCGAAAACGCCCCCCCGCATCCGTGACCGCATAGTGCGGTGCTTTGACCACCACCAGATACGCCGACATGTTCGCGTGCAGGTTGCATCCGAGGCGAATGAAACCCTCCTTGTCGAACGTGATCTCGCGCGTCTCCCCATCCTTGTACACGCCCAGATCGAACGACTTGGCCTTCGAAACTGAAAAGACGTTGTGAAAAATGGGGTCGAAATTTGGAAAGGACACGGTCGATCCCACCGGGACCGCCATGAGATGCGGCGCGAAATGACGGTCGCGCTGCTCGATGACCCTTTGCTTGGGTTTGCGCCGGCTGTACTTGCCCCCCATTGGTTCCAACACAACGACACCCAGGGCACCGCCGGACGATCCACCCCCAAGCTTCATTTCGCCGGAAAGCGAGCCACGTTTGCTTTTCTGTTTCTCGGGTTCGTCATCGTCCGATGCCCCGACCCCCGATTTCGGTTGCGGCGCCGTATCCTTGGGCAGCGTCCGAAGCGCGGTCGTGATGCGGGGAGGTGCGCCTTCGCGAAACAACGGGTCCAGCGCGGACAGCTCGTTCGGCTGCAAGAGCCGCTCGGCGGAACTGAAGATCTGTTCGGCGTAGTTCCGCTGTCCATGCACCCGCGCGTTGATCGCGGCGCGCAGAAGATCGGCCGCCGGGGCCTGACCTGAGGCCCGCAACGACTGAACCTTAGCCGTCGCCGATTCCGCCAGCTTCGGATCGTGCGCGGAGGCCTCGGCTGAAGGGGTGTTGACGATGTCGCTTTTCAGGGGCCCCAAGGCCCCGACGACGTCATCTTGTTCGGCCTTGGGGACCTTGAGCGCGACGAGGGCCCCAAGCAAATCCTCCACCAAAGCGTTGAATTCATCATCGATGATCTGAAAGCCGGCGTGTGCCAGGTGCATGTCGCGCCCACCGTACGCACAGGGCCCACCGGTGGCGGAGCACACGAAATCCACCAAGTGATCACGCAAACGCGCAAGGTCGGTGTTGGCGAAGCGCGCGTTGATTCGCGTGTCGGCGGCGACTCGTTTCAGGAATTCGTCGATGACAGCCTCGATGGCGGGTTTTTCCCCCAGCCTTTGGTACAGCGACCGCTTGGGTTGACTGGTCGCGACCGCGGGCGGCGTTGGCATTGATGGGGGGCGCGCCTTCAGGGTGGTCGGGCTGCACGCACCAAGCACAAGCAATCCCGCTGCAATTCGAAGTCGCTGATTGGTCAGCATTCGGATCTCCATTTCCAATCAATCGGTCAAAAGGTCCCGCGCCGAACCCGGTGCCGGATCGATTGAGGTTGCGAATTAATTGTATTTTACACTTCATAAAAATTTATATTTAGAAATTCGCAGGATCCGCGGCGCCGCGCTGACTGTCCAAGGCGAGCGCGGCCCAGCGGTGTGCCCATCACCGAGCGCGCACGCCCAATCCCGTCTCTCCCGTCAGCGTGATGCGCGGGCCCGACACATTCCAGCCGCCGACGAACGGATCGTCCGCCAGCAGGAACGCGGTATCCAGGTCGATCCAGTCGACGCCACCCAGTGCCGCCACGACGTGCGCCATCGCCAGCAGACCCACGCGTGTTTCGACCATCGCGCCCGCCATCAGGCGCAAACCCGCGGCGCGCGCACGGCGGCCCAACGCCAGGGCCGCCAGTGGGCCGCCGAGCTTCACCAGTTTCAGATTCACGGCGTCGGCGGCGCCCGCCGCGATCAGTTTTTCCAAGTCGCCCGGCCCGCGAAACGATTCATCGGCGATCACCGGAACCGTCGAGCTGGCCGTGATTCGGGCCATGCCGTCGAGATCCTCCGCCGCGCACGGTTGTTCGTAGCATTCGATTGTCAGCCCATCGGATATCGTCGCGTCCAGCAGCGCCAGCGCGTCAGCCGATGTGAAACCGGCATTGGCATCCAGGCGAAAGCGCGCGTCGGGTACGGCCATGGCCACCGCCCGCAGCGCGGCGCGATCGACACGCCAATCGCGGCCGACCTTCACCTTGAAGCAAGAAAATCCGGCTGCCCGGTGGCGCGTCGCCGTCGCCGCCATGTGGGCGGGGAGCGAGATCGGCAGCGTGATATCCGTGATCATCTCAGGCAACGACGCCTGACGCGCGCCACCCAGCGCGTGTGCCAACGGCAGACCCGCCAGTTGCGCCCACGCATCGACGATGGCCGATTCCACCCCCGCGCGCGCCAACACGCTGCTGGCGAGTACTTGCGCGAGGGTGGGTGGTACGTCCGAGAATGTGACGAGGTTCGCGCCGGCGAGCGCAAGCGCCGCGCGCGCGATCAACTCCAGCAGTTCGGGTTGATCCTCGCGCGTAACGGGCGGCAGCGCCGCGGCCTCACCGAAACCAACCGCGCTGCGGCCGGCGGTATCAACCAGCGTTGCGCGTACCAACACCGCGCGCGTAACGTCCATTCTGCCCGTCGCGATCACGAACGGCTCGCGCAGGGGTACGGACAACGGTTCCACCGCGATCGATTGAATGGCGACGATCGGCAAGGCGTCGTTTGAATCCTTCGGCACGCCCATCACCACTTCTGTTTGACCCTCTGAATGTCGCGTCGGTCGCGTTTGGTCGGCCGCCCGCCGCCATCGAACGACAGCGTCGGCGCGTTCTTTAGCTGAAATGCCAGCAACTGACGCGCTTCCTTGCTGGCGACAGTCTCCTCGTACAACGTCGCCGCCACCGACGCGGGACCGCGCACCTCGGACAAGCCGCGGACAACGACGTGATGTTCGTAGGGCGGGCGGCGCACGGTGATGGTTTCGCCCGGCTGGACCAGATGCGCCCGTTTGGCACGTTCCCCATTCAGGTCAACCTTGCCGCCGTCGACGGCCTGCGCGGCTGCCGATCGCGTTTTGAAGAAACGCGCCGCCCACAACCATTTGTCGAGGCGAACGCGGGCTGGCGGCGCGGTGGGGGGGCCGGGCATGTTTGCGATTGTACGAAACTACCGGGAATTGCTCGCCAGTTGATGCCTCATTGGGGCGGTCCGAGGAAAACCTTGTTGACAGCCGCGACGTCGCCCGTGAATACTGATTCCTTCATGACGATGCTCCGCACCCACTCAAAGCGCGCTTGGTACGGCGTCATGGTCGCAATTAGCGGCCATGGAGTGGGTACGCGCGACCGTTAAGCATCGGTTGACCGTCACCCTCTCCCGCCGCGTCGGGCAGAGGGTGGGATGGTCCCAGTCGCTCCCGGCCGGCAGAACCGGAGCGAACATGTCCACGGCAGCGAATTCCGAAGATCCCGACCCACTTTCCGGCGACGGCCCCGTCGACCTGGATGCGACCGGCCACCGCCTGTTTTCGCGTCCGTTCGTGCGCCTGCTGGGCATGCAGGCCGCGTACGGGTTTTCGTTTTCGATCTTCTTTCTGCTGCCGAAGTACCTGGCCAGCGCGGGCGCCGCTCCGACCCAAATTGGATTCGTGATGGGGGGATTCGGCGTCGCGTGCGTGCTGACGATTCCGTTTCTGCATGGGATCGTGGCGGTGCTTGGCCGGCGCGGAGCGCTGATGGCGGCGACGCTGTTGATGGCGGTCGCGGGCGCGGTATTCGCGTTGGTCGCGCCCGTCGGGTTGGGCGCCGTGTTTCTGCGCGCCGCAGAGGGCGTGACCTGGACGATCATGTTCAGCACCGCCGTGGTCCTGACCGCCGAGATCTCACCGAAGGACCGTCTGGCCCAGGCCATCGGTTTGGCGGGTGGCGCCGCCCTGATCATGAACGCCCTCGCGCCCGCGATCGGCGAGCCCCTCGCGGATCGTTTCGGGTATCGTCCCGTATTCCTGCTGGCGTCCGTCGCCGCTTTGCTTGCGTCGGCGCTGGCGCGGCGCCTTCCCGAATCGCGCTCCGCTCCTGCCGGCGATGCAGTAACCGGCGGTGTCGACGTCGGCGCCGGGCGCGAGGCGGCAGCGCGGCGCATCCCAATCTACGTCGTGTTCGCGGCCTCCGGCCTCGCGTTCAGCGTGATGTTTACGTTCCTGGCGCCGTTCGCTTTGGCACACGGTGTGCGCGCCATTCGCGCGTTCTTCATCGCCTACACCGCATCCGCGCTGATCGTGCGCGTGGTGGGTGGGCGCATAGCGGATCGCTTGGGGCACAGATTCATCGTCATGTGCGCGCTGCTGCTGTACGGGTGCGTGGTGGCATCGACGGGGCTGTTCGGCCCGCACCACCTGGCGGCGTTGGGTCTGTTCATCGGGTTGGGCCACGGAGCGCTGTTTCCCGCGCTGATGGCGCTGTTGATCAACAACACCTCACCTGCGGGTCGTCCGCGAGCCCTCGGCGTTGCCAACGGAGCCATGAGCATCGGCGTCTCGGCGGTCTTCCCCGTGGGCTTCCTGGTTGGCCGCATCGGTTATCCCGCCGTATTCGCGATCGCGGGCGCCCTGGTCGCCGCTTCGTCGGTCCTGTTGCGGCGTCCCCGGGATCGGCCCATGCCATGAACCTGGAATCTGGTCGTTCATCGGGGAACAGTACAGGTTCACGGCGGCATGCCCATGTCCGTGCGCAGCGCGACGAACTCGTCGGTGCGGCGACCCCCGGCGTCGCGCACGACCAGCGGGGGCTCGTCGATTGTCCGTTGCGCCTCGCCCCGGTGTCGCATGCTGAAGACGATCACCAGCGGTGGTTTGCCGGCGCGTGGAATGACCTCGCGCAGCCGTTCGACGACCAGATTCGCGCCCGCCGCCGCCGCGATCACACGATCGATCTGCGTCGCTGCGGCGCAGGCGACGAACGACGATCCCAGTGCCATGCGGTTGACGGCTGCCAGGCAGTAGTCCTCGATGCCTCCGCGATGTTCGAAACGGCACGGTCCGCGTTGGACTTGATCGGATTCCGGGCCCGTGCCGCGTGGAAAATAGGGCGGGGTTCCCGTTACCAGATCGAAGAGTGGTGCGGCCGACAGCAGGGCGGCATCGCGCAGATCGCCTGAAACCACCTGGCACCGATCGGATACGCCGTTCCACGCGATCGATCGGCGCGCCAGTCCGGCGCTGACCTCCTGCGCCTCGACGCCCAAGACGTGGGCTCTCGGAAAGCGCCACGCCATCATCAACAGCACGGTGCCGATGCCGCAGCCAATGTCCAGGATGCGCGGTGGAAAGGTCGTCGCGGATGGGCCGCCCGCGATACGTGCGGCGAAGTGCGCGGTCACCAGATCGTCCAGAGAGAATCGATGCCCCTCGGTTCGTTGCAAAATGCGCCAATCACCGCAGAGCCAGCAGAGGTCCTCTTCGGCATCGGGCCACAGTTGGTCCCGATCCTCAGGTGGTCGTGGTTGGGGACCGGACGCTATCCAGCCATCAGGGCGTCGCGTCGCCCGGACCAGCCCACCGCGCGGTGAGATGAAGTCCGGGCCACGCACCAGATCCGTCCTTGCCAGGTTGTTCTTGTTGCCGGACACGAGATCCACGTTCGATTCAGCCGGCGCGTCGGCCGCGTGATTTGTCCGCGAACGCGGCGGTGTACACCGCTTCGTCGAATCCGACCAGGACCGTTGCCCCCGCATCGATCAGTGGGCGTTTGATCAACTTGCCGTCGGCGGCCAGGGCGGCCAGCGCTTGGGCCTCCGACATCGACTTCAAGCGTTCCTTGAAGGCGCCGTTCCGATAGCTTTCACCCGACGTATTGAAGAACCGGGCGATCGGCAGGCCCGAGCGCTTGAATAGGTCACGCAACGTCGCCAGTGCCGGTGGTGTGACCACGATGTCCCGGATCTCGGTCGCGACGTCGCGCGCGGCGAGCCATTTCATGGCCTTACGGCACGTGCTGCATTTTGGATACTGCCACAGTGTGATCGCCATGATGTCCTTGTTGGTTTGTCGGCCGGTGCGGGTGATCCTGAACGTCAGCCGGTGACCGGCAGCCTGGTCTTGCCGTCGCCGGTCAAACCAGCAAAGAAATCGTTTCCCTTGTCGTCGACGACGATGAACGCGGGGAAATCGACGACGTCGATCTTCCAGACCGCCTCCATGCCCAACTCGGCGTATTCCAGCACGTCGACCTTCTTGATGCAGTCCTTGGCCAGGCGCGCCGCCGGTCCGCCGATCGATCCCAGGTAGAAGCCCCCGTGCTTCTTGCACGCCGCCGTCACTGCCGCCGATCGGTTGCCCTTGGCCAGCATCACCATGCTGCCGCCGTGTGATTGGAACAGATCGACATACGCATCCATGCGACCCGCGGTCGTGGGCCCGAACGATCCCGATGCGTATCCAGCGGGGGTTTTGGCGGGACCCGCGTAATAGACCATGAAGTCCTTCAGGTACTGTGGCATGCCCTCGCCGCGATCCAGGCGTTCCTTGATCTTGGCGTGGGCGATGTCGCGCGCGACAACCAACGGTCCCGTCAACGACAGGCGCGTGCGAATCGGATAGTGCGACAACGTGGCGCGTATCTCGGCCATCGGGCGGCCGAGATCGATCGCGACCACGTCCCCCGCCAGATGATCGTCCGTCGTGTCGGGCAGATACTTCGCGGGGTCGTTTTCCATTTGTTCCAGGAAGATCCCGTCGCGGGTGATCTTCCCCAGCGCCTGCCGATCCGCCGAACAAGACACGGCGATGCCCACCGGGCACGATGCCCCATGGCGCGGTAGCCGAATCACGCGGACGTCGTGGCAGAAGTACTTGCCGCCGAACTGCGCGCCGATGCCGGTCTTCTGCGCCAGCGCCAGCACCTGTCCCTCAAGTACACGATCCCGGAGTCCAACCCCCAGCTTGTTGCCTTCCGTCGGCAAGCCGTCGAGGTAACGCGCGGACGCCAGCTTGGCGACCTTCAAGGTGTGTTCGGCGGACGTGCCGCCAATGACGATGGCCAGGTGATAGGGCGGACAGGCCGCGGTGCCCAGCGATCGCAGTTTGGCGTCGAGGAATGACATCAGACTGTCGGGATTCAACAGCGCCTTGGTTTCCTGAAACAGGTAACTTTTGTTGGCCGATCCGCCGCCCTTCGCCATGAACAGGAATTTGTAAGCGTCGCCGTCGGTGGCATAGATCTCGATTTGCGCGGGCAGGTTCGTGCCCGTGTTGACCTCGCGGTAGGTGTCGAGAGGCGCCAACTGCGAATAGCGCAGGTTTGAGGTCTGGTAGGTGTCGAAGATGCCGCGCGCGATTGCGGCTTCGTCGCCACCGCCGGTGAAGACGAACTGTCCCTTTTTTCCCATGACGATCGCGGTGCCGGTGTCCTGACAGGACGGCAGCACGCCCCCTGCGGCGATGTTCGCGTTTTTCAGTAGTTCAAGCGCGACGAACCGGTCGTTGGGGGAGGCGTCTTTGTCATCAAGAATCGCACCAAGCTGCGCCAGATGTCCCGGCCGCAACAGGTGCGCAATGTCCCGCATCGCTTCGCTGGTCAGCAGGGTCAACGCTTCGGGCTCGACGGCCAGGAACGTGCGACCGGCGGCCTCGAACGTCGATACACCGTCGCTGGTCAGCAGGCGGTACGGCGTGTGATCGGGCCCAAGGGGCAGCATTTCTTGAAATGCGAACGCGGTCATTTCGCGACTATACCGCCTCCCTGCCGCCCTGCCTTGGCGGGATCACCCCCCGCGGATCACTCGCGCGAGGCGACGCGATCGTCGTCGGCTGTCTGGTTCGACGCGTCGATGCGCATGGGCGGCGCTTGCTCCAATTGAATGGGCAGGGCAGGGGCTTCCGCCTTCAGCATCGCGGGGCCCAGGTGCTGCCAGAAGCCTTTGCCGATCGCACGCGCCAGTTGCGGTGCCGGAGCCGACGTTGTCCAGCGTCCCAGGATCGATCCCGTCACGCCGTTCCAGACCAGGAACGTGATGCGCTGCCAGCGGCCGCGTTCTTCCAGATCCGCCGTGACAAATGCCGTCAGGTGATGATCACGCGCCAGCCCCGGGTACTGTCCGGTACCCTCGTAGTGAGGCAGCTTGGTCAGGGTCCTGAATCCACGGCCGCGCACGATTCGGACAACCAGCCCCCGCAGCGGCTCGGCGTTGGGACCG
>JANOJB010000176.1:0-9998 GCA_031407985.1 Pseudomonadota bacterium
GCCGCTGGCGCTGGCCGGGTCGTTCGGCACGTTGTTCGGTTCTTATCTGTTTTTCGCGCTGTTCAGCGTCGGGATCGGCGGTCTGGTCGATGCGGTGGCCATCGCCCGCGTCAGGGCCGGGGCGCACTACGGGAGGATCCGTGTCTGGGGATCGTTCGGCTACATGCTGTCGTCGATCGGGGTGGGGATCTGGCTGACCGCGCGCGGGGGGCTTGCCGCCGATCCGCTGGTTCCGTGGCTGATCTCGGCCGGACACTTGGGATTGCTGTTGGTTTCACTGCAAATGCGTGGAACCGGCGAGCCGTCGCGGCGACCGCACCTGGCCGACGTCCGCGCGTTGCTGTCGGATCGGCGTTTCCGGTTGTTGCTGATCGTGGCCCCCCTGCACTGGATCGGATGCGCGCCGTACAACGTCTTCTTCGGCATATTCATGCGCGATCGCGGATTGCCGGCGCGCGTCCTGGGTGTTGCGCTGGCCACCGGAGTCGCCGCCGAGATGCTGGTCCTGCTGGTTTTCGCGCGGCTGGCGCGCCGGTTTCGCATCGAGAGTCTGCTGGCGGTTTCGTTCGCGGCGACCGCGTTGCGCTGGGCGCTGATGCCGCTATGCCAAGGCAGCACGTTGCTGATCGTGTTGCAGCTGTTTCACGGCCTGACGTTCGGGCTGTACTGGGGATCGGGAATCGCGCTGGTCGCGGCCAGCGTGCCTTCCCACCTGCGCGCGACGGGACAGGCGCTGTACGTGGTGGCGATGCTGGGGGTCGGCAACGCCTTTGGGTACGTGGCGACCGGGTTGGCCTATGACGTTTTCGGTCGGGTCGACCGCGCGTTCTTCGCGGCGGCGGTGCTGGAACTGGTTCCGCTGGGCCTGATGTTGTGGCGCGGCCGCGCGGGCGGCGCGCAGGAAAGAGCCGCGAAGGTGCGATCCGGCGACGGGGCCTGAATTCCGGTCCGCGTCGCCGGACAAAGAGTCACGGACCGCACTGGGTGATCGTGTTCGTCCCCGTGCCGCCCGCGCAGGTGTCGTTGCCGATACCGCCGTTCAGGGTGTCGTTGCCGGGGCCGCCATCCAGGCGATCGTCGCCTTCGTCGCCGAACAACTGATCGTTCTGGTTTTCGCCGAACAGTTGGTCCTGGCCCTGGCCGCCGCGCAACGTGTCGTCGCCGTCGCCGCCGCGGCAGATGTCGTCGCCGTCGCGGCCGTCGATGACGTCGTTGCCGGTACCGCCCGTGATTGTATCCTGGCCGCCCCCTCCAAAAATCTGATCGTTGCCGGTGCCGCCGTCGATGATGTCGTTGCCTTCGCCGCCGCTGATCACGTCGTCACCGCCCGCGCCGTTGATGGTGTCCTGGCCACCCAAGCCCAGGATGCAGTCGCGTCCCGCCGTCCCGGTCAGCGTGTCGTTGTTCGGTGTCCCCCGCTTGACGACGGTTCCCGATGGGCAGCACGTCTGATCGTCGCCCAGCACCGCGGTCACGCGCTGGGTCGCGGTGATCGTGTTGCCGCGCGCGTCGCGGGCCGTGTACGTGACCACGGTCGTCCCCAGCGGGAAGGTGGCTGGCTTGTTGTTGGTCAGGGTGACCGGAGGGCTGACGGTGTCGGTGGCCGTGGCTGTGCCGATGGCCGGCACCGCGCAGGAGGTGATCGTGATGTCGGGCGGCACGGTCAGCACGGGCGGCGTGGTGTCGCGGACGGTGACGGTAAACGTCGCCGTCGTGGTGGAGCCCGCGCTGTCGGTCGCGCGGCAGGTTACGGTTGTCACCGCGATCGCGAACGTCGCGCCCGAGGCGGGCGTGCAGGTGGGTGTCAGTGTCCCGTCCTGCGCGTCGGTGGCCGTGACGGTGAACGTGACGATGGCCCCCGTGCTTGCGGTCGCCTCGCGCACGATGTTGGCGGGCACGGTCACCGTCGGTGGCGTGTTGGGAGTGACCGTGACGGTGAAGCCGCCGCGCGCTTCGTTGCCGGCGGCGTCGCGGGCGACGCAGGTGACGGCGGTGGTGCCGACCAGGAACCTGTCGCCGGCTTGCGGGGTGCAGGCGACGGGGACACTTCCGCTGACAGTGTCGATTGCGGTGGCGACGAAGGTCACCACCGCGGTGTCCGTCCCGTCGGCGACGGTGGTGATGGGCCCGGGCAACATCAGCACCGGCGGCGTCGTGTCGCGCACGATGATCCGGAAGGACGCGGAGCCCACGTTGCCGGCTTCGTCCTCGGCGGAGCAGGTGATCAGGTTGTCGCCGATCGGGAACACCGCCCCGGATGCGACCGGCGTGGGCAATCCGAATCCGGTGGTCCGTCGGCAGGAGGGCACCAGATTGCGGGTCACCAGATCGCTGGCGCGGGTCATGTACGGCACGATGGCGCCGGCGGCTCCCGCGGCTTCGACGGTGAAGTCCGGCGGCACGGTGATGACCGGCGGCGACAGATCCGCGACGCGAACCACGAAGCTGCCGTTCGCAACGATGGGCGTCGCGCCTTGGCCCGTGGCCGTGCAGCTGACGGTGGTCTCGCCAATGGGCAAATGGGATCCCGAGGGCGGCGAACAGTCGATCACCAGGTCGCGGCCCATGATGTCGCGTGCGCCCGGCGCCGGAACGTAGTCGACCCGCTTCCCCATGAAGTCGGTGGCGTCCTGGGTCGGCATCCTCGGCAGCGTCAGGATCGGCTCGGTCTGATCGACGACCGTGATCTTGAAATGCGCGAACGACTGGTTGCCGGCGCGATCGACCGCCTTGCAGGCGACGATCGTCGCCCCCAGCGGAAATACCGCGCCCGGATCGGGCGAACACGTGGGCACGATGTTGCCGTCCACGATGTCTGATGCCGTCGGCGTGAACGTCACATGGGCGCCGAACGCCCCCTGGGCGTCGATCGTGCGATCCGGAAGCTGCGCGATCCGCGGCGCGGTGGTGTCGCGGACCGTAACGTCGAAGCCGCGCGTGATCGCCCGCGCCGTGCCGGGATCGGTGGCCGTGCAGCTGGCCCGCGTGGTTCCAAATGGCAGGATTGCGCCCAACGCGGGTGTACAGACCGGCACCAGATTGGCGCCGCCCGCTGTCGTCGCGGTGACGATCAGGGGGGCACCGGCTTGGCTGGTGGCCTCGACGGGTTCGGTCGGCACCGTCAGTGTGGGCACCCCCAGCGCCGGCGCGCCCTGCTGCGAAACGATCACGGGGAAAGACAGCCGTGCTTGGTGGCCGCGTGTGTCCGATGCGGTGCACGTGACCGGGGTGATCCCGATGTCGAACTGCGTGCCGGACGCGGGCGTGCAGTTCACGCCGCGCAGGCCGTCAACGGCGTCGTTCGCGGTTACGACGAAGGTCACCGGGGCCCGCGCGCCGGCCGGCGCGGTCGTCGGGGCGGCAGGTACATCGATGGTCATCGCTGGTGGCGTCGTATCGACGACGCTAATCGTGATCTCGGCGGCGTTCGTGTTGCCGAAGACATCCTTCGCCGTGCAGGCGAGGCGGGTATCCCCGATCGGGAACGTCGATCCCGGGGCGGTCGGTCGCGCCTGCAGTCCGTCGCGGTCATCCAGGGGGACGGGGTCGGCTGCGGCGCAGCTGATCCGCAGATCTCCCTTCAGGATGCGGGCGCCGGCAGGCGCGACGGTGTTGGGCGCGCGCTTCCACAGGGTACCGATCCCGATGGGCTCGAAGTTCGTCGACACGAACAGCGCGCCGTCGGCGGGCGACAGCCACAGACCCGCTATGGTGGACGGCGCGGCCGTGTCCCGCTTCCAGGTCCTTCCTCCGTCGTGGCTCTCCCACAGCGAGGACGGGTTGCCAATCGTGAACATGTGCTGGCCGCCGCCAATCGGATCGATGATCAGGCGTCGGAATCCCATGAGGTCGGGATCGCCTCCCAGTTCCTCCCAGTTCACCTGGCTGGCCGGCTGCCGCCGCACCTCCGCCACGGGCGCGCGGTAAAGGACGTTCGACGTCCGGCCGATAGCCCCGCCGTCGATGTACACCCGGTGCGCGCCGTCCGACCCGTCGTAGACAAGGGCGGCGGGTCTGCCCAGGAAGCCTTGCCCAAAGCCACCGCTTTCCAGCACCAACGACGACGCTTGCAGTGTCTTGCGATAGGAGAACAGGTTGACGTCCGGTTCGCCGAAGAAAGAGCTTCGGGTCCACGAAAGCACCACGGTCCGCCCGGCGTCCGGGATCACCTGCACGAAGGTGGGGTTCGGATCGACGATTCCCAGGATATTCGGCACGGTGCCCGATCCCGGTGCCACCGCGATCGGAAGGACACGGCTTTGTATGTTGTCGACCAGGCTCACGAGAGGGGGATTGACGAAGGCATCGTCCGCGGCCAGCCAGTTGCCGTTGTTCAGCGGATCCAGTCCCACGGCGCCCGTCGCCGCGACGCCCTGGCTGTTCAGCAGGGCGGTCCAGCTCTTGCCTCCGTCCGTGGACTTGGCCCAGTTGCTGCCTCCGTTTCCGACGTAGATCCGGTTTCTCTGGAAACCATCGATCATGACTTGATTGGGCGAGTAGGGGCCGGTTGGGAACGCGTCGCTGACGCGATCGTTGTCGGCGGCGCCTTGCCAGCTGGCTCCCCCATCGGTCGATTTGAAGATGCTGTCCTGACGCGCCAGGAGGACCAGGTTGGGATCGACGGGATCGACCGCCAGTCCGTCGACGCGCGCTTGCGTCAACGCAAGACCGGTTGTCGAGATCACCGACCAGCTCTGGCCGCCGTCGGTGGATTTGAGCACGCCCAAGGTCGTGTCGGCGACGTAGAGCACGTTCGGGTTGCCGACGTCTTGAACCAGGCTGCGATCGTTGAGCCCGTCGAACGGACCGTCCGGCAGTCGCTGCCACGTGTTCAGCTGTCCTCCCTGGGTGGATTTGAAAACATGGAACGCGTTGGCCGCGTAGACGGTGCACGGATCGACGCGGTCGAACAGTATCCCGACGTTACCCTCGCCAAGCAGCGAAGGGTCCAGGTCCTGCCACATGGCGCCGCCATTGAATGAAACCATCGTTCCGGCGAACACGGTGGGGAAACCCTGTGCACCGCAGGTGGCTCCAATGGCCGGCGCGATGACGATCGACTGCGCCTCGCCAAGCATCGAGCCTGGGGTGACCGGGATCAGAAGCGGCTGCCACTGGCTGCCGCCGGCCTCGCGCAAGAACAGCTTGGTCTTGACCACATCGCTGTCCCTGGCGGTCAGGCTGGCATACACGCGGCCGGGGTTCACGGGATCCAGTGCCACCGCTACCACCCGATCCGGGGGCAGGCCGAAGTCGGCGCGCTTGGGTGTGGCCCATCCGTCGTGGGTCTCGTACAGGGTGGCGCCGGATTCGTTGAATCCTCCAAACGCGAAGAGGTGCAGCTTGGTGGCGTCGCGGGGATCGGCGGCAATGCGCCCAACACCGATCCCCTGCATCGCCTTCAACCATGTGTGCCCGTCGTCGGTGCTGATATGAATGCCCCTGTTCTGTTCGTCGTCGTTCAGCCCTCCGTCGTCCGACGGGATGTACAGAACGGGCGGGGAGCCGCCGCCGATCACGATCTGCGAGGCGAACCTGGTGCTCGGGCGGGTCAGTTGCTGCCACGATTGTCCCGCGCCCCGTTTCAGCCTGAGCACAGCCAAATCAAAGCCCGCCGGTGAAAGGATCGTGTACAGCGATCCTTCGTCGTCACCGGGGGTGGTGTTCGTGGTTAGCGCCGAGGGCTGAAGACCGAGCCCCCGGTTCGCCAGTCCCCAGCCGCCGCAGCTTCGGACCTGGTTGGATCCCGGCGGCGCGCAGTCGGCGATGAAGCCCCGTGCCCCGATCTGGTAATTGACGACCGCCCCGCCTGGGCCCTGCGCCTCGGCGGTCAGGCCGGTTCCGGTGATCACCGGGGGCTCGCGGCTGGCAACCGTCACGGTGAAGTTGGTCGCGCCCCGGTTTCCCGCGGCGTCCTGCACCTCGCAGGTCACGCTGGTCGACCCGATCGGAAAATGCGTGGTGGCCTTCGCCGGCGAACAGGCGATGGTGCTTGGGTCCAGGGTCACGCTGGTGGTCATCAGGGGCACCGGATCCGAGGCACTGAGGTACGACGTCAGGTCCACCGCCAGGCCCGTTTCGCCCTGCGCGGTGAATACCGGAAGCGGGTTGGGGGTGATCTTGACCGTCGGTGGCGTTACGTCGCCGATAGCGATCAGCACGGCGGGCGTGCTTTCGGGGCCCGGCGCGGTACCGGCGGTTGCCAGGGCTGTCAGGTGGTAGGTGGCGGCCGGCAGGTTCAGGAACGTCAGCTCGAAATGACCCGGGTTGGCCGTCCCTGCCGCCGCCGCATCGATCGACTGGGTGGCGACAGGGGGCAGGTTCGGCGCCAGGCGCGCCAGCACGGTGACGTTGCTGCCTGGCACGGCCGTGCCCGCGACCAGCACATGGCGCGAGCCTGGCTGCTCGGTGCCCGTCACCGGCACCTCGATTACCGGTGCGCCGGGGCGCACGTTCACGGTGATGGTGACCTTGTTGCTCTCGGCGGCACCGCCACCTGACAGGGATTGCGCCGTCTGGCTGACGGACAAAGGCTGCGTGCCGGCTCCCGTCATCGTGACGGGAACCGCGAAGGTGCCGTCGTCATTCAGCCGCGCCTCGGCCAGGCGGGTGGTTCCCTGGTACACGATCACCGTGCCGGGCAGGCCCGTGCGCGGCAGTCCGCCCGCGCCGACCACCGTCAGGGACGCGTTCACGACAGCCCCGGTCGCGGGGTTGGTGATGCCAAGCGATCCCACCGGTGGCTGGATCAGCACATGGCGGATCACGCCGTCGCCGTCCAGGCCGTTTGCTTGCTGGAAGATCTTCAAGACGTGGGCGCCGTAGTCCAGTTGCACGGTCCCGCCGAAGGCGCCGCCGCTGTTCGTCAGGGTCGCGATCTTGACGAAGAATCTTCCGTCGCTGTCACCGTCGGCGACGATGATGTTGCCGGCGACGCCCGCGCCGGCCTGGCCCGCGATCGTGATCGGACAGGTCCGGGTCGCGGAGGCACCGCAACCGAAGCTGCCGCCATCGGCCGGGGAGGTCAACGTCAGCGTGGGGATCGCCACATCAACATTGACGGGTGTGCTGGCGGCGCTGGCGGGGCCGGTGCCCACGGCCTGGGTGACGGTGATGTCCCAGCTGCCGGCTGCAAGCGTCAGCGTGTCATTCCACGTGCCAGTTCCGCCGACGGTCGTGGTCAAGCTGACCGCCGACCCTTGCGGCGTTCCTTCGGTGCGCCGCGGGGTCGCGGTCACGGTGACCGTGGCGCCGGTCGTCCCCTTGCCGGTGACGGGGACCTTGCCGTTGCCGGACAGCGGCGCGGGTGTATTCAGACCCGGCGGTACCGGCGCGGCAAGTTCGATCACGTCCAGCGTGATTCCCAGCGATGGGCCGCCGGTCATCCCACCCAGCGACTGGCTTGCCGTCAGCGTGTGTCTGCCCCGGGTCAGGTTCGGGGTTGTCGTGAACACGCCGCCGGCCCCAACACTGATCGGGGGCAACGCCGTTCCGTTGTCGAACACGGTCACGGTCGCGCCCGCGGCGGCGCCTCCTCCTTTGATAAGGACGGGCACCATTCCGCCACCGCCACCCGGCTGAATCACCGCGGACGCCAGGGCCGGGGCACCCAGGGTATCGGCCGTACCGCAGCCGGCGCCCGCGCCCGGGCAGACGAAGCTGGTCGTACGCGCCGCGGTCGGGGGGGTGGCGTTGCCGCGGAAGTCCAGCCGGCCTTCGACGCGGTTCAGATACTCGGGTTCGCTGAAGCCCGCGCCCTGGAAGTAGGCGGCGTTGATACCGGTGCCGGTCAGCGGCGGCTCGGTGCCGGTCGAGGCGAACAGACGTTGCTTCGGAATCACATCCCGCGGCCCACCCGCCATGGCCCACATCAGGCGCAGCTTGGCCGCGCGCACCGGCTTTTCGGTCGTGCCGCCCTGATGGACGTATTCGACCGTCACGTCGTATCTCCAACCGGCGTTGAGCGTGATCGGGATCGGCAAGGTGGGGGCGCAGTCGACGGCGCAGATGGTCTGCGCTTCCTGCACGCAGCGCGCGTCCCAGGTGATCGAGCAGCAGGACGGATCGCCGATGCAGACGCGTCCAGCGCAGAAGTTCCCCTGCTTGCAGGTCCGGCTGATCGCCCCGCCGGCCGTGCATATGTCGTGCGAACAGGTTTCGGGCTCGGCCGCGGGTGGGCCGCGGGTGGTGTCGGTGACGGGGGTGCGGGTGACGGTGATGCGGACTTTGCCGTCGGTGTCGGCGGTCAGCAGGTAGTCGCCTGAGATCGGCGGGACGATCTGCCCCACGAACCTGGCCCCGAAGTTCCGCTCGACGGACAGTCCGGGGACCGGCGGGTTGGCGGGGTTTCCCGGGGCGGGGTCGCTCCAGATGTAATCGACGGCGTCGAAGGTTGGCGACCGCACGCCGTCCGAATCGACCGGCAGGTTGTCCAGCGACGTGGCGTCGGGAAAAAACGTCGCCTGAAGGCCGTTGCCGTCGGGCTGCGCCATGGGGAACAGCGATTCCCTGGGAACCTGCGCGGGCGTCGAGCCGTTTCGCGACCACAGCAGGACCATTTCGGATTGGGGCGGCAGCGATCCCGGCCGTTCGTACTCGACGCGTACGGGGTAGCGCGTTCCACGCTGCAGGACCAGCGGCTGCGCGGCCGCGGGAGGATCCTGAGTGAACGCGCCCGGGACGTTGGGATCGGCATCGGTCCAGTTACCCGCCACGTAGGTTCCGTTGACCCACAGCCGGTACCGGTCAAGGGTGGTGGGGTTCATGGTGACGGGGGGCAGGGGATCGCACGCCAGCGAAAAGCCCGGGCGTTGACGGCAGAACGTGTAGCTGCCCGACAGCGACGGTTCGATCCAGCCGGTCCAGATCGCGGCGCGCGGGTTGACGGTGGCGCCGCCGACGGTTTTCTTCCCACCGCGCAACAGCGAGAACGGCGCGCCCGGCGTGTTCAGATCGATGCCGTAGACGAAGACGTCGGCGCCGGCCGCGTTGTCCAGCCTGACGCGGAATCCGTGTCTTCCGACGGCGCCGCATTCGGCGGCCACGGTCTCGCGCCAGCCCGACGACGGCAGCGGTTGGTCGGCGGTGGCGGTCACCAACGAAGTACCCGCGCCCATCGCGCCGCCGATCGAAACCTGAATCGGACTGGACGCGCCCGGGAAGTCGGGATCGCAGGCCCATCCTTCGGCGTAGGTGCCGGTCGCGTCGGTGACGATGCCTTCGAACGATCCGGTCGCGCCGCGCAAGAAACCGGGCGCATGCAGGCCGGCGGGATCCGCGACCTTGCCCGGCGGCCACAGTCCCGCGTCTCCCGTGCCCGGAGTGCTTCGGCACACGTCGTTCCGCAGGTTGATGCAGCGGTCGTCCCATACCAGGGCGCGCGGATAGAACGTGTCGCCAGGGTTTCCGCAGCAGGTGGGATCGATCTGGCAGACGCGGTTCACGCACGCGTTGCACAGCGGATCCAGGGGTTCACCGGCGTGCGCTTCGTCGTGGGTGCAGTGGCGCGGCGAATTCACCGACAGGAACGCGCCATAGGATTGCGACGACAGGTTGGTCGCGCGGTAACAGGCGTAGGGCTCGGTGGGATCGCACCTGTCGATGTAGGGCGCGGCCGCGCAGGATCGGCCGGGGTCGAGGTCGGCGTACCGGCTGGACTGCAAGCCCGAGCGTAGAAGCCGGCCCACCAGCGCCTGTTCGTCGGCGGGAAGGGTCATGAACTCGCTGTCCAAGATGGTCTGCCGGACCTTCTGGGCGACGGAGATCTGATATTCCTCGTGCATCATCACCAGGGGCGAGTAGGGCGCGTACGCCAGTCCCGCGGTGGGGTTGATCGACGTGTTGCCGTCGCTGTCGAACAGGTCGACCAGGGTTCCGTTGCGCGTGAAGGACTGCCCGTCCTGGCAATAGTCGGCGCGCGCGGCGATGAGACAGGCGTTGTAGTGGGGGGCCAGCTGTGGATTCCACGGCTTGTATCCCCAGTTGCGCGCGCACTTGGC
>JANOJB010000179.1:0-38106 GCA_031407985.1 Pseudomonadota bacterium
GACACGTTCGACGTCAGGGTCTTCGGAGAACCTGATCTATCGAACATCTATCGTGTCGCATCGGATGGGACCATTGATTTTCCATTGGCCGGAAGGATTCCGGTCATGGGACTGCGAACGGGGGAGATACAGAAGGAGATCATCCAGCGCCTTCGGGGTGGCTATCTGAAGGATCCCCAGGTCACCGTCTCGATGAAGGAGTGGAACAGTCGGAAGGTCTCGGTTCTTGGCCAAGTGCAGAAGCCAGGTCCCGTGGCGTACCATCCCCACATGACAATTATCGACGCGATTGCCCTGGCCGGCGGATTCACGGGGATCGCCGCGAAGAACTCCGTCAGCTTGCGCCGCGAGGGTGGCGGCAAGGTCGAAAGCCGCGTCTACCGCGTCGCCGACATAACAGAGGGACGTTCAATCAATATTCCGGTGTTGCCTGGTGATGTCGTTGTCGTAGAGGAGCGCTTGTTCTAGCAACGTGGAGGCATCCGCCGCCGCCCGTGGGGCCAGCATCCGATCCGGTCCATGCGAGCCTCCTCCCCATCGCGGTCCCGCCGTCGCCGGCGTTCAGCGACCATTTGGTCGACGCCTCTAATCATCTTCGCCGCCGCCCTGGCACCCCTTGCCGCAGGGGGCGTCCACCAGTCGGTGATCCTGATTCTTTGCCCCGCGATCCTATTGGCCGTGGGGATCCTTACGGTGTCCGAATGGCGGGCTGGAAACCGGATCAGCATTTCGGCCGCTGCCATCTTCCCAGCGGCCTTTGCGTTTCTGACCGCGGTTCAGCTGCTTCCCCTGCCTCCGGGAATCATTGACCGGTTGGACCCGCAGGCTGCCGCCTTGCTGGCGCAGGGGGGAGGGGGAGACGCTGGCTGGCGCCCCCTGACATTGGACCCGCCAGCGACCCGGCAGGTCTTGGTACGTGCCGTGATGGCCTTCTTGATATTCCTGGCCGCCTATCACACAGCCACGAAGCGAAATGGCCGCACCTGGATCCTCCGATCGGTGGCGGCGACCGGTGTGGCAGCGGTCGTCATAGGTCTCGGCCATCGGATCTTCGCGATCCCCAAAATCTACGGCATCTTCCCGAACACGCGGCACCTGGCTTTACTGACGGGGCCTTTCATCAATTCGAACCACACAGCCGAATTCCTGGAACTGGCGACATTCGTGGGAATAGCTTGTGCCCGCCAAGCCCCAACACAGCTTGGGAGGATCGGCTGGTATGCGGCGGCTGTGACCTGCGCGGCGGGGGCGTTGGCCACCCTTTCCCGTTCCTCGGTCTTCGCCCTTGGCGTAGGTGCCGCGTTCTTAGCGGTGGCCATGGTCCGGGAGCGCCCGTCCGTACCGACCGCCCGCGCTCGTCCCGCATGGTTGCCCGCTGCCGTGGGCCTGATAGGCGTTGTCGTGGTCGCTGCCAGCATAGGGGCAGGGCAGCTCCTCGACCGTTTTCACAACACTGACTTGGGAAGCGACCTGCGTTTCCGACTGTGGCGCGACAGTTTGACTGTCTTGCGGGCGCACCCGCTTGGCATCGGTCGGGATGCGTTCGACACCGTCTATCCCATCTATCGCACCCTGGCCGTGCCTTTTCCTTTGCGGTTTTCGTTTGTCGAGAACCAGCCGCTTCAGATGTTGATTGACTTTGGATATGCGGGATTCTTCTTGCTCGCGTGCGCCGCCGTCTTTCCGATTCGCGAACTCATCAAGAATGGGCGGCGCGATCGGGTCGAACTGGCGCTGCTGGCCGGGATTCTGGCGGTCGGCGCTCACAGCCTTACTGACTTCGGGCTCGAAACGCTTGGAGTCCTGCTGCCGTTTGTCGTCGTCTTGGGTACGGTGTTAGGGCGAAACCATCGCCCGTCGGAACAAGTCGAATCGTCAGGCGCACACCACCCGCAGTCGTCGATTTCTCGGGCGCGCGGCTACGTCCCCATCATACTGGGGGCGGGCCTGGGTATCGTGGCTCTATGGACAGCCACCGGCACCAGCAGTGGCCGTGATTTCGATGCCGATCTGAAGGCAGCCGTGGATGCGCCAGAGCGTCGCGCCGTAATCACCGATGCCCGCAGCGCGCATCCCCTCGACTACTACTACCCACTGGTCCTGTCGACGATCGAGCCGCTGACTTCGCCAGGGGGACGCCACTCGCCCCGATTGCGGGCCTTGAATCAGGCGCTGCGGTTGTGCCTGCACTGCCCCGACGTTCACCTGGAAATTGCCCGCGCGATGTGGCGGCTTGGAAGGCGGCCCCAGGCGATCGCGGAGTGGTCGACGGCTGCCCGGGGCCAGGCCGCGATTTTCCAGCAGTCGCTGGCTGAATTGGCCGCCCTGGGCGCCCGGCCAAGCGAGCTGGGCCGGCTGGCGGAGGAAGATCCCCAGCGGCTGCTGGACGTCGCCAAGTTCTTGCTGGGAACCGCACATCCCGAGCAGGCCGATTCGATCATCACGGCCGCCTCCCAAAACGGGGCGTCCCAATTGGAGGTGGCGCTGCTGCGGGCCCGCATGAAACTGGCGGGACCGGACCCAGTGGCCGCTGAACAGGCAGTCGCGCATGTGAAGGGTCTGGCGCCTACGGATTCGCGGGTAGCTCTTCTGGACGCGGCCCAGGTCTTGAGAACGGGTGGCAAGGATGCGGGCGTGCAGGCTCTCGGCGTGGTGGAGCACGCACTGGATCGAGATCCGAACGACCTGGATCTGCAAAGGAAGCGGATCGAGATCGTCGCGCAATTCGAACGTTGGAGCGCGGCTGATCGGTCGATAGTCGGGTTCAAGCAGGCGTTTCAAGGACGCGGGTGGTCTACGGCCGAGGCGAACCTGGCCGCCGCGGGAATCTACCTGAGGCTGGGGCGTACCCGGGAAGCGCTGGCTGAATACCGGATCGCCACGACCGCCGATCCCGAGAACGCGGGGCTTTGGCGTCAGTTCGCTTCTGCTGCGGAGGCAACCAAACACTACGTCCTGGCACGCGAGGCGTACGCCCAGGTCATGCGCTTGGCGCCTGACAGACAGGTCAGCGAGGCGATGCGGAGGATCAACGATCTGCAAGCGTCAGAGCGACTGGGCCCCAGGGGACAGGGTGGCGTGGACTTGGACCCGTCTCGGTAGGGAAGACCAGCTGCGCTGGCAAGTCATTAGACCGCCTTCCATGTGATACGGTACCGTCCTCAGCATCATGGGGAATGTGCTTGTGACCGGCGTGACCGGCCAGCTTGGCTTTTATGTGGCCGAGCAACTCTCCCGACGCGGGGATACCGTTTGGGGGTTGGTTCGGCAGTCAACCACCGGTCGCAATGCCGGGGAATTGTCGTTGCCCTACCGACCCATCACCGGTGATTTACTGGACGAATACTCCCTGTTGTCGATTTTGGAGCAGGTCCAGCCGGATCGCATCTTCAACTTCGGAGCCCAAAGCGTCATCCCAGCGTCATGGACCCAGCCCATCCTCACGTCACAGTACACGGCGCTGGGCCTGGTCAGGCTCCTCGAAGCAGTTCGTCGGGCCGCGCCTGGCTGCCGCGTCTTGCAGGCCGGTTCCAGCGAATTGTTCGCCGAGGCAGATCGATCACCTCAGGACGAGGAGACCCCGATTCGGCCTCTTAACCCGTATGGAATCGCCAAGGCGTTCGCGTATCACACGGTCAGGGCCTATCGCCGTCACTACGGGCAATTCGCGACGAACGTCATCTTCTTCACGAACGAATCCTTGCGTCGGACACCAGAGTTTGTGTTCCGCAAGGTCACGCGCGGGGCGGCGGAAATAGTTGCAGGCAGGATCGACCACATGACGCTGGGGAATCTGGACACCGTTCGGGATTGGGGATACGCGCCAGAATACGCGGCGCTGTCGATCAAAGTTCTCGATCTCGAAACCCCTGACGATTTCGTCGTCGCGACAGGAGAAGGGCACACGGTTCGGGATCTGGTCTCGCACGCGTTTGAACTGGTCGGCCTCGACTGGCAAAAATACGTACGCCTCGATACCGCCTTGGTAAGGCCCAGCGAACAGACCCCTATCATCGGCAACACCGGCAAGCTGCAGCGGAAGTTGGGTGTCGCGCCGCGGGTTAGGTTTGATGCAGTCTTGCGGATTCTTCTGGCGGCGGATTTGGGCCTGCTTGGATGCAAGGCTCCGTTTGAGGTTGTTGATCCCTCTGGTCTGAACGTTGGCGAATGAGTTTCATCCTCCTGACCGCGAAGCACCCGTTTCAGAATGGAACTCAACGTCTCACCGAAATACCCTCTCGAAAGGCCATCACCCTGCCACGCAGCACCTTGAGAAGGCGGTCCATCCGTCGGAGTGACGAATAGACCGGTACGACCAAGGGATCCGGCAGAGCTATCATGAGTCGATGAACCAGCACGCGTGGGTCGATCTTGAACCGCGGGTAATACGGGCTGGCCCAGAGAGAACGTGCTCCGTGGACATCCCCTTGGGCGAGACGAATGCCTACCCCGGCGATGAGCATCAGCTCTAGACAGTCCTGCTTCGCCAACTCCACGCTACTGGAAACCTCAACCTGCTGTAGGTACTCCGCGAGCCGATCGAGGGTGAGCCCATGCGCCGTCGCGGATCCGGGATGCACCCGGTATTCCGCTAGATAGTCTTCGGCAAAAACGAACGTTCCACCTTCGGCAGCCATTCGCACAAACAGTTCGAGTTCCGGCGTGTTGATGTCAATCTTGAAACCCAGCCGGCGCACATCGGCGGTTCGCACGATACAGGCTGATATCGCTACGGCGCCTCGCCACACGAACCTTCCGGGTTCTTCGACGACTCCCGAAGCAAGCTCGGCGCGGGAATACCGTTTGCCGGTCGCAGACAATTCTGATTCCAGCCTTTGGCCTTGTGTGTCGATTACATAGTGATTTGAGAAAACGACCGCAACCCGGCCATTTGCGTCGCGTACCAATCGTGCGGCGAACTCGGGTAGCAGCCGATCGTCATCGCCGATCACGCAGACGTACTCGGCGCGCGCGAAGCTGACAAGATGATTCCAATGCTCAGCCATCCTGAGATGTCGTGGAGCCTTCTGATAGCGGACGCGCGGATCCGTCCGGACCTGCAGCTCACACCACGACTGGATCTCAGCGGACTCCGCGTTGTCGCCGATCAAAATCTCGATATCGCTAAGCGTCTGAGCCCGCGCAGACGCGACAGCCTCTCGTAAATAGTCAAGTCGACCGACAGTCGGGATACATATGCTGAGGAGCGGCGAGGAAAGCACGGACCCTCACGGATGAATGCGGGCGTATAGATAGCGTGGCATTACTCGAACCTGAATGGCGATAAGAATTCCGACAAGGGAGCGAACCCTGAATCACGCGTCGACAAAATTGGTCGGTCGGTCGGCCAGGCAATGCCGGCCGAGTTCCAATGGATTCCCGAGTCGAATTCTTGCCGATATGTTGTGGTCACGTTGTAAACGACGGTTGCCGCTTCGGCGGTGACGTAGAAGCCATGGGCAAAGCCCGGCGGAACGTAAACGACAGGTCCTTCCTCCGCCACCAGCGAGAACAGCGCGTGGCCTCCGTAGGTGGCCGAACCAATCCGCAGGTCCACGACTGCGTCGAGGATCGATCCCTGTACGCAGTAAACCAACTTGGCATGATCGTGCGGGGGAAGCTGAAAGTGCAGGCCGCGAAGGACGCCCTTTCCAGAGATCGAGAAGTACTCCTCGACGAAATTGGTGGCCATTCCGTGTTCAGCGAACCAGTCCCGATGAAAGGTCTTTGCAAAGAGACCACGCGAATCGCGGTAAACCCTGGGAACGAGTGCCCGGCATCCCAGCAGACCACTTTCCCTGATCTCAAACATCGCCCGACTCCGCCATTCTACGAATACCGTCGACCAGAGATATCCGTGCCGCCCAGCCGGGCAGCCTTGTCCCGATCGACCAGGGGGCCATGACCTCGCGAGGGCGGTAGGGCAGGCCACCCCATCGGATGTGGGGTCGGCGTCCTGTCGCCTGCTCATAGGTTGCCACTACCTCGCGCAGAGTAAGTCGCTGGCCGCCACAAACGGCGTAGCTCTCCATGCCTGGGCCGCCGTTCCGCATCAACTGCTGCGCCGCCACCAGAAAAGCTGCCACCACATCGTCGACGTGCACGAGGTCGATGCGCTGTTCACCCGGCGACATGGGCAACGGTTCGTCGCGCTGACTGGCCTCCTTGAGCAACACAAACAGTTTCTGCCGCCTGTCACCCGGCCCGTAGGTGTTGAAAAGCTTCAGTGTTAGCACCCGGAAATCCGCAGTTTCGACGTAGTACGCAAGCAGCGCCTCCGCCGCCTGCTTGGTTGCCGCGTATAGCGATACGGGACTATACGTGCGATCTTCGAAATGCTGCCAGGATGTGCCGGTGTTGATGAGGCGAAAAACGCCAACGCGGGCCATGGCCTCTGCGAGTTGGGCGGTGAACAGGAGGTTGCTTTCGATGAGTGGGCGCACGTCAGCGACCTGATGCTGAACGACGAAAAGTGCCGCGAGGTGAATCACGAGATCGGGATGGATCTCCGTAAGAATGTCCACGAGGCCCTCGGTGGTTCCGTCGTGCGTGTGGGCAACGACCGCTCCTGGGTCGGGTGCGGCTCCCGGTCCGGCGGCTACGCTGTTGATCAGTGCTTGCGAGGTCCCTGCTCGAACGACCAGGTGAACCGCGTCCCCCCGGCGTGCCAAGGCGCGGACCAGATGGCCGCCGATGAACCCCGTTCCACCGGTCAGCAGAATTCTCACGGCTCATTCCCCGAAAGACGCGCCATGTAGTCGGCGATCTGCTGAAAGGTCAGCTGCCGTACGACGTCGGCATCGCAGAGCGAACCATGGACCTGGTACCACGCAGCGGTTAAGGCGAGCGCTTCCGGCAAGGGCAGATGGGAGCGCCACGCCAATCGTCGATTAGCCATTCCCGCGTCGAGGAGCAAGAGGCTTGCTTCATGGGGAGCGTTGGATTCGCTCTGATGCTGCCAGCGCCTGCCGTCGCCCCAGGTGGATGCGAACGTCTCGATGACCTCGGAGACCGGATAGAGCGTCTCCCCAGATGGTCCGAAATTCCACCCTTCGGCGAAGGCTGCCCCCTGCTCGTAACACGCGCGCGCCAGCATGAGATAACCGGCCAGCGGCTCCAAGACGTGCTGCCAGGGGCGTACTGCGCTGGGGTTTCGGACTACCACCACCCCTCCTCGCAGGAAGGCTCGCGCGGCGTCGGGGATCAATCGATCCACACACCAGTCACCCCCCCCAATCACGTTACCCGCGCGCGCTGACGCCAGTGCGGGGACCCTGCTCTGCCCAATACCGCCGAAGTATGAATGGCGGTAAGTCGCGACGACTAGCTCGGCGCAGGCCTTACTGGCGCTGTAAGGATCGTGCCCGCCCAACCGATCAGACTCGCGATAGGCCCAATTCCACTCGCGATTTTCGTAGCACTTGTCCGAGGTCACGACGACGATGGCGCGCAGATCGGGCGCCATTCGACAGGCGTCGAGCAGATTGACCGTCCCCTGAACATTGGTTTCGAACGTCTCAACGGGGTTGCGATACGACACGCGCACCAGCGACTGCGCGCCGAGGTGGAATACCACCTCGGGTCGAAAGGCGGCCATAGCCCGCGCCAGGTCGGCGCGGCTGCGCAGATCGCCCGTGACGTTGTCACACAGACGAGCGATCGACAGCCCTTCGAACATGCTCGGGTTGGAATCGGGGGCCAGCGCATAACCCCTCACGACCGCGCCCAGACGATTGAGCCAAAGCGTCAGCCACGATCCCTTGAAGCCGGTGTGCCCGGTGACGAAGACGCGTTTGCCTGACCAGAATGCCGCGTCGGGAACGAATGAAGAAGGTCCCGGTCCGCGAGACTTCATTCCCAGATTTTCCAAGGCGCCCGCTTCGTCCGCCACAGATCTTCGAGAAGGCGCTTCTCGCGCAAAGTGTCCATCGGCTGCCAGAATCCGGTGTGGCGGTAGGCAGCCAGCTGCCCATCGGCTGCCAGACGGTTCATCGGCTCCTGCTCCCACACCGAGCTGTCTGTGTCGATATAGTCGAGGACCCCCGGTTCGAGGACAAAGAATCCGGCGTTGATGAGGTCGGTCTTGCCTGCCATCTTTTCGTGAAAACCAGAGACCAGATCGCCTTGGGTCTCGATGACCCCAAAACGCCCTGACGGTGCTACCGCAGTGACCGTAGCCAGCTTCCCCTTGGCATAGTGGAACGCGATCAACTTGCGGATGTCTATGTCCGCCACCCCATCTCCGTAGGTGAAGCAGAACGTCTCGCCGTTAAGGTGATCCGCGACGCGTTTGAGGCGCCCTCCCGTCATCGTGTCGGCGCCGGTTTCGATCAGTGAGATGTGCCAAGGCTCTGCGCGGTTCTGATGGACGTCCATGCGCTGGTTCTTGATGTCGAACGTGACATCGCAGGTGTGGAGGAAATAGTTGCTGAAGAATTCCTTGATCATGTAGCCCTTGTGTCCAAGGCAGATCACGAACTCGTTGAGCCCAAAATGGCTGTAAATCTTCATGATGTGCCAGAGCATCGGTTTGTCGCCGATTCGAACCAGCGGTTTCGGGACCAGGTCGGTCTCCTCCCCGAGCCGGCTGCCGAATCCCCCCGCCAAGATAACCACCTTCATGTAGTCAGCCGCTTGACGGTGCTAGCCACGATGTCCACCATATATTCCCGCTGAGCCGGCCCGATCCCAGGCCAGACACCAATCCAGAAGCTGTCGCGCATCATCTTGTCGGTGTTATCCAGGGTGCCGACCACACGATGCTCGACGTCCCGAAACGCAGGTTGTCGGGTGAGGTTTCCCGCGAACAGCAGACGGGTGCCCACCTTTTGAGCTTCGAGCTGCCGGACCAGATCGAGCCGTCTAAGCGGAGAGCCTTCGCGGACCGTAAGCAAGAAACCGAACCAACTGGGATCGGATTGGGGGGTGGCGGTCGGCAGCAGGAAATGCTCATCCAGGCCGACGGATCGAAAGGCCTCGTCAAGCGCGCGGAAATTCTCTCTGCGGCGTGCGATGAAACCGTCAACCTTGGCCAGCTGACTGCAGCCAATCGCGGCCTGCATATCGGTGGCCTTCAAGTTGTAGCCGAGGTGTGAATAGATGTACTTGTGATCGTAGCCCATCGGCAAGTCGCCCAACTGCCACTCGAACCGCTTGTTACAGGTGTTTTCTGCCCCGGGCGCGCACCAACAGTCGCGGCCCCAATCCCGAAAAGACTCTACCAGCGGTGTGAGTTTCTTGCGCCGCACGAGAACGGCGCCTCCCTCTCCCATGGTGATCTGATGTGCGGGGTAGAAGCTGACCGTCGACAGGTCGCCCCAGCTTCCCACGCTTTTCCCGGCGTAGGTGGCCCCCAGTGCGTCGCAACAGTCTTCAATGAGATAGAGGTGATGGCGCCGCGCGATCTCGCTCACGACATTGAGGTTGAAGGGATTTCCCAGGGTGTGAGCCAGCATGATGGCGCGCGTCTTTGGGGTGATCGCTTGCTCTAGTAGAGAGGCGTCGACGTTGGCTGTCGCCACGTCGACGTCCACGAATACGGGAACACAGCCCTGCATGACGATCGGCGAGACCGTGGTGGGAAACCCCGCCGCCACGGTGAGTACCTCGCTGCCCGGCAGAATCCGTTCATCGCCAAGCTTGAATGAGGTGAGCGCGGAAAAGGCCAAAAGGTTTGCCGCCGACCCGGAGGAGGTCAGTCGTGCGTGAGGTAGGCCGAATCTGAGCGCAAGTTCCCTTTCGAATCGCTCGGCATATCGGCCGGCAGTGAGCCAGAGATCCATCGACGCGTCGATGAGGTGTACTAAGTCTTCGGCGTCCAGCATCTTGCCGGAAGAGGGGATGTACGTCTGCCCCGGTACGAACGCGGGCTGCGGCCGTTCGTCCATGAACTGTCGAGCCGCGTCCAGCACACGGGTTCTCGATTCCTGCTGGGGCTTGTGTATTGGCAAAGACATGGCCAGCTCGACCGTCGAAAACTGACGGTCGCGAAGCTGGAGCAGCATAGCCGCAATCTCGTCCTTCGGAAACGATACACCAGTTGTTCCATAATCCCTGGGTGGTGGCGGGACCCCAGTCTAAGTTCCTGATCCATCCTGAGGATCTGGCGCGGAAAGCCAAGTAAGGTCCCGGTGAATCCAGGCAAGTGGCCGACGAAAGGGCTCGGAGAGGGTGCGGACGCCCCTGTGCCATCCTGTGCCAGGAAGCCCTTTTCAGTGCCCCGGCGAATGGATAAGATGGTCGTCTTTAAAATTGCCCAGATCGATCGGGTGGCATGCTCAACGCGGCGAAGATATTCATCCACGGACTCTACCTCTCGTATCGAGACCATGTCCCTGTCCAGAAAGGGAAGGCTCGACTAGGGAAGGTCTTGAATGAAGTCGTCGGAGTCGCGACATACGCGGTTGACGGCATGAAATTTAGACTCTCCCCTTTCTCGGCGCTAGACAACAAGCTGATCACCAACGAACCCCATGATCAGGTAGTCCGAGATCAGATCCACCTGGCATTCTCAACGCGGTCCGGAACCTTCATAGATGTTGGCGCAAACATCGGCTACTTCTCCATACTCGCCGCGACGAAATACGGCGCAAATGTCATCGCCTTTGAGCCTTCGCCCCGCGAGCTCGCGTTGTTCTATCAACACATCGTTCTGAACCGTTGTAGTAACATCGTCGTATTTCCATTTGCCCTTTCTGACAAGGCAGCGGCGCTTGAGCTCAATATCTGTGAGGATCACAATCCCGGAATGAATTCTCTGGTCGACTTGTCCGCAGTGAACATCTACAGGGAAAAGCGCATTGCGGTTCGCGGTGTTAGTTTTGACTCCCTTTTCTCGCCGGAGATCTTACGGTCGATCCGACTCGTTAAAATCGATGTTGAGGGATATGAACTGTTTGTGTTACGGGGAATGCAAGAATCTATGAAAATTGTGAGTGATTGTGCCTTCGTTGTCGAAATCTCGCGAGAGTATCTGAAGAAAATCGATTGCTCAATCGCCGATATCTACGGAACATTCGAGAGTTATGGCTACCGCAGCTTGGGGGGAAGGAGGGACGATCGGGAACAATACGATGAGGTGTTTGTCAAATAGTCGGGATCAGCGAGGGCCGTCATCATCCTGAAACGCCTCTCACTTTCGACGATGGGCCCCACGGACCTCATGGACCCCAATACTTCGGAAACCAGACGGATACGCCGTGGAAAGATCGCCGAATTTCGAGCGTGGGATCGTTACCACGCACGTGCATGATCTGGGTTAAATAGACTTCTTCAGGCGATAGACTTGATTGACGACTCGCAGGGCCGCCATTGCGTCATCCAGTGAAGCCAGGTTTCGGTGGCTATCCGGCTGCCTGATTTTTGAGATGAAATCGGCGACCTCTACCTGCCAAGAGTCGTCCTCGCCTGGATACTCCCAAATTGTGGTTTCCGGTGGTCCCATGGCAGGGAGCATTTTGTAGAAAGATAGACGCTCGATTCCATAGCTTCCGCCTAGTCCCTCAATGTGGAGCTTTGCATTCCGTCCATACAGCTCGAACGAGAACAAGTTCTTCCACTCGGTGCAACTGGCATGAAGCCAGGCGATCTTCCCGTCCGTCGTTTCTAAATGGAGGAATCCATTGTCCTCCACCTGCATGTCCCAGAAGAACGTGCCGATGGTTCCCCTGACCGTCGAAAAATCACCGAAGAACCATCGCGCCAGATCGATCAGATGTACGCCTTGATCTAGCAACTCGCCCCCGCCAGCCCTGACGGGATCCGCTCGCCATTCGCGATCGTAGCCGATGCGGCCACCATGACCGTAGCGTGCTCTGACGAACATCAGCGGGCCCAGTTCATTCAACTCGAAAAGTTCGCGGGCTTTCCGAAACGCACGATGGTAACGGTGGTTGAAGCCGACTGCCACCACGCGTCCCTGCGCTTTCGCTGCAAGTCTAAGGTCGTCTAACTCGCGCGCGCTGCGCGCCGCGGGTTTTTCCACCAATAGGTGACATCCAGCCTGGATCGCCGCCAGGGAGGCCGGAACCAGGTGGTCGTTGGTGGTGGCCACGAAAGCGACGTCTGCTCGCAGTGCTTTGAACGCCTCTCGATAATCCTCAAGAGCCTGGGCACCAGGCACCAAATCTGTGAGAGAGCGCGCGCGACCTGGGACTGGATCGACTGCCCCGACCAATAGCGCGTCTTTGGGCAGCGCAGCAAAACGCTTCTTGCCAATCAGCCCGCATCCGACGATGACGACCCTCATGGTCCTTTCCATTTGTGGCCCCTATCCTCGGGGACGATCCGGCGCAGCGTATAAATATCCGTACCGTCGAGTTCCATTTTCAGTTCCCCGAACCGACGCCAGGGATCCCAGATTGCGCTGATCAGGCGTCCCGTGATCCCGTCACTGGCATCCGACAGCAGGAACAGAACCAGTGCAACTCCCTTGTCGATCGGTGCACCCCCATCCGCTTTCTGTCGGACAGCCTTGTCATAGAAATCCTGCCCTACCGCTCCGGGCCCAGCCGCCAGTACCTCCTCGAGCAGTCGCGTATTGAGGGCCCCTGGGGCCACGGCATTTACGTCGATGGCCGTGCCGGCGAGTTCCTGAGCCAGTGTTTCGGTGAACCGCACGACAGCGGCTTTGGAGGCGGCGTATGCGCTGATGTGCGGGAGAGGTGACGTCGCCCCTCCGCCCGATAGATTCACAATCTTGCCTCGCGGCCTTTCTCGCAGGAGCGGCAGGAAGGCCCGGCAGGGCAGCACGGTGCCGTAAAGGTTGATCTCCAGCGCCCGCCTCCACTCATCCCAAGGGACGTCTTCGATCCTTCCCTTCGGACCATACACACCGGCGTTGTTGACCAGGCCGTCAACGACGCCCAGCTCCCGTCGCGCGACCGCAGCAAGGCGCTCGACGTCTTCCAGTGACGAGACATCCACAGGTGTCGCCGATACGCGCACTCCCGCGGGAGCGATGGCAGCCAGCTCTGCGCGGCATCGCTCGAGGGCGACTGCCTCGCGGGCACAGACCAACACGCTCGCGCCATCTCTCACGCACGCCTCAGCCACAGCTCTGCCAAAGCCGTGACTTGCCCCCGTGATGACGATTCCCTTGCCGGCAAGCATCATGATCCGCCCGAACCGACAGTGACATATTGAATGCGCGTATCTTTGCTGACCTCTGGTCCAAGGACGTGGCTCGCGTCAATGACCAAGGGGTGGTGGCCGGCTACGCTGACGATGTCATCGGCAGACAAAGACTTGAACTCCGGCCACTCGGTGGCGACAACCACGGCATCAGCGCCCCGCAGTGCGTCCGCTGGCGATGAGCAGAGGGTGACGATTCGGCCAAGGTCTCCGGGAAGCTCCTTGATGGCGGGGTCGTGGACCAGCACCTTGGCTCCCGCGCTGGCCAGACGTTGGCAGAGCTCGATCGAGGACGAACGCCGAAGGGTGTTGGTACCAGGTTTGTATGTAAGGCCTAGAACAGCGATTTTCTTGTCACGAACACCATCGAGCAACCGTTCGAGAATTCGCCAAGCCCACCCTCTATGTTCGTCGTTGCTGGTCTTGACTGCCCTGAGCAAAGACGCCGGCAATCCCAGCTCCGTCGCGCGTTCAGCCAGAAACACCAGATCGCGAGCCAACGTGCCTCCTGCGAACGCCGCCCCAGGCCGCAGGTAGGCACGGGGTCCGATTCGCACATCGGTGATGAGGCCACGACGCACCTCACCTCCGTCGGCACCGACGTGCTCGGCTATTGAAGCGATTTCGTTTATGAATGTCACGGATGTCGCCAGAAAGGCGTTAAGAGCATGTTTGGTTAGTTCCGCGGACGCTACCGACATCCACTCTATGGGTGCGCCAATCGGCTCAAGTAGGTGGCTCAGCACGATACGATCACGTGGTTCGGCACCGACCACGATGCGCTGGGGTTTCCGAAAAGCCTCAAGGGCGCCGCCGAGACGTAGATTCTCAGGCGTGTATGCGAAACGGAAATCACGGTCCATCGCGAGTCCTTCGACTGTCCGACGAATTCTTGCAGTGAATCCCACCGGAACCTGCGAGGACACCAGGATCAGCGCGCCGTATTTCAAAAAGGGGACCAGTCTGAGAATCTGCGATTCGACGTACTGAACATCCGCCTGGTCGTCGTCATCCACGGGCGTGTCAATTGTGATCCAGAGGACGTCCACCTGGTTCAATGCTGTTGCGTCCTCTACGAAACGCAGCCGCCCCGAATCCAGTCCAGCGCGAACAGCGCGGTCAAGACCCGGCTCGTCCACGGGAGGACGACCCGCCGCCAGGTTCCGAACTGTTTCCACTGATGGATCCCAGGCGAGGGTAGGCACGGACTCGGCCATGCAGGCGGCGGTCACCGAGCCCAGATGCCACAGTCCGGCTACGCCCAAATTCATGATGACCTCTGGAGCAGATCCGGGTTCGCGACTAAGTAGCGAACCGTCATCCGAACACCGGATTCGATCGAATGCTCCGCCCGCCAACCAAGGTCTCTGATTCTGCGTGTGTCCAAGAAAATGAACGGGCTGTCGCCGATCCAGCCTCGGCTGCCACCCGTGTATTGAAGGGTCGGCTTCACCCCAAGCTCATCCGTGATCCATCCTATCGAGTCGCTGACCGTACAGTACGCGTTCGTACCAAGGTTCAAGACCATGGCCTTCGTCGGTTTGGCAGCGGAGATCGCGAGGAGCATGGCGTTCACGCAGTCGCCAATTTCCAGATAAGACTTGCGCTGAGAGCCATCGCCGAGAACGGTTAGCGTGTGTGGGTCCTTCGTAAGTTGCTTCATGAAATCGAAGATGTGACCGTGCGTGTAACGTTCGCCGAGGATCGACACGAATCGAAAAATATTCGCCGAAAACCCAAAACCTTCGCAATACGCCGCGATGAGTCCTTCGCACGCCAACTTCGAGGCTCCATAGAGCGATGTCTGAATCGGAAAGGGTGCGTCCTCCGGAGTTGGGAAGATATCCGGCTCGCCGTATATTGATCCCGTCGACGAAAACGCGAGTCGTCGAATACCCTGCCGCTGCATGGCCTCGAGCACGTTGAACGTCACGATGGTGTTCTGTTCGAGATCCTTGCGAGGATGCCCGATTCCGAACCGGACGTCGGCGTTGGCGGCAAAATGGAACACGAAGTCACTACCTTCCATCGCTCGCGCAATGGCGTCGATGTCGTGCAGGAGATCGGCCCGGTGCAGAGAAAATCGCTTCGAGGCGAAAGCGGATGCCAGAAATGCTTCGTTGCCGGTCGACAGATTGTCGTAGCCGACCACTTCGTGCCCGTCAGCAAGCAACCGATCGACGACGTTGCTACCGATGAACCCCGCCGCGCCTGTGACAAAATATCTCATGATGGGGACGCTTTCGTTGGTCTCAGCAATGTACGGACAGACGATGGCAGAGTGGCTCGCAACAAGGACCGCAGGCGGCCGTACCCCAACACTCGGAGGCGATCTTCTAGGGGGCGCGGCTCGGACGGTGCGGGGCTGTCGCTCTCGGCCCGCGCCGCGATACCCTCCCAATCCGGCGCAATGAGGTCGTAGTCAGCCAGCCAATTGGCCCAGGCCGGCCCGGACTGGCCCATCGTGCGCGCCAGTTGAGGATCGTCAAGCAATCGCACGATCGCCGCCGCAACCGATTCGGGGCTTTGGTCTCGGCACAGGATTCCCGTCCGCTCGTTGGCAACGACTTCGGGCAACGAGCCGCATAGGGCACCGACAACCGGCACCCCGGCAGCCTGCGCTTCTACGGCGGCGCGGCAGTAGGTCTCCGGCGACCAATGTGAGGGGTTGACCACTGCGACGGCTGCTCGAGACAATTGGTCGTGGACCTCTGTCAGGGGACGTGCGCCCATCAGGCGGATTCCCGCTGCCTCGATTGAAGGTGGTCCCCCAGCGAAGATATCTGGAAACTCCGATTCGATGTCTGCGTCCAGGATGCCGGTACTTCCTACGGCCGCCTCCGGTGCATGCATGCGCGCCGCTCCAGATACAATCAGACGCGCCCTGGGATTCGACGTTCTGACAAGGCGCCAGGCGGCGAGGAGCAGGTCGAACCCTTTCGTTCGCCGGGGCACTGACAGCGAGAGTACCGTATCAGGCTCGACGGACCCGCGTCGGGAGAGCAAGTCCTTGTCGATGCCGGAATACGAAAACTCGATCCTTGCGAATCCATTTTGGATGCGATAGCAGTCCCGATGCCAGCGACTGACACAGACGATGCGGTCGATGTCGCGCCGCGCGAGTCGATCGACCCATTGCTGCTCGAAGTGGTTACCGGCCCAAATCACTGTCCGAATGCCTGGCCAGCGTCTGGTCGAGAATGCCCTCCAGAGTTCTTCGGACGGAGGGTTGTTGAAAACGAGGATTCCAGGTTTCTCCTCAGCCAGGGCAGCCAGGAACTCGGGGCCCGCTCCTGAGACAGCCTTGACGCCACCGAACTCGCCAGTCTCCACGTTTCCCACCAGGAACACGTCGTGCCCTCGGTCAGCGAGAGTAAACAGCAATCTCAATCGTGCGACACCGCCTCCGAACAGCGCTTTTCCCGCGTGGAGCGCGGACAGCGAGATGGGGCCGAAGGCTTCGTGGTGGAAGAATATGAAGGTGCGACGCACGGCCGACACGAACGTATCCGACCCTAGCTGCTTCCACGCCGACTGGCGGAGCAAATCGGGCAGCGATCCATGTGGTGGCTCGGAGTGAATAACATGACCAACTCGCGTTTTCCGAGGTTCGTTACACCATTTGCAACATGAAGACAAGGCAAGGTTGGGATCGCCTTGGGATCGCCAGGGACCACACCCCGTGCGCGGTTCTGCTAACGTCGGATCACCGTTGCCTTCGGCCGTCCCAGAACGGGATCATGTTTCGGGTTGAGAACACCATGAAGAGAAACCGTGGCTCGGGGGCGAATGAGTGTCGCACTATAGTGGGGCTTCGAACCAAGATTGCGCCTAGGAAGGGATTGCTCACGATATCTAGTAACCGACACCACGAATGCGCTCCGCGTGCCCAGGAGGCCCATGAGCAAGGGCACTGATCGTTTGGGATCAGGCGACAGCGTTGACCACGTGCCCAGCACTTCGCATGGACCCGATTCCGATCCCACGGGGACGGCGGGCAAATCGTTGGCGGTGGACGCGGCTGGATCGACGGCCTGGAATCTCATGGCGCAGATACTCCAGATGATTCTGGGACTTGCCACCGCTGCGGTCTTGACCAAATGGCTTGCTCCGGAAGACTATGGCGTCTTTTCCATGGCCACAACCGTGGTTGCATTTGTGGGTGTTTTTGGAGACGGTGGACTGAGTTCGGCCCTCGTACGTCGATCCGAGCTTGATCCGGCGACCGAAACGACTGGATTTGTCGTCGCTATGATCGGAGCCGCGATTCTGACCGCCCTGTCGCTGATTTCCGCCCCGATACTCGGCCTCTATTTCAAGCGAGGTGATGTTGGCTTGATGGCGGTCGTGGTGGCGACGACTTTTCTACTTTACGCGCCGGGCCGTGTTCCCGGCGCGAAGCTGGTGCGGCAGCTCAGGTTCCGTGCGACATCGGTCATCGGTTTGGCTGGTGCAACAATAGCCAATGGGCTGGCGATCGCAGCGGCATGGTCCGGTGCCGGAGGATGGAGCTTGGTCGTCGCATTCCTGGCGGCGCCAGCCCTGCTAAGCGCGATGTTTTTCTTTTGGGGCCGACCTGTCTTGCACCCCCATCTCTTCTCGAGACCCTTGGCGCGGGAGTTGTCCACATTCTCCGCAAAGCTATCTGGATCGGCACTTGCCTTTGTGCTGGCCTGGCTTCCGTCCACGATCCTTCTTGGGCGCGTCGCGGGCGTCGGAGCGATGGGGCTCTATGCCATGGGAATGAAATTGGTGTCGCTTCCCATAGCCCGCGTGAGTGGCTCGTTCGCCGGCATCTTTTTGTCAGCCATTAGACGGGTCCCGTCCGTCGAACGCCGGCGCACTTACAGAATGACATTGACAATGCTGGCAATGTGCACCGCACCGGCAGCCTGCGGAATGTTCGCAGTCGCCGATGAGTTGGTCAAGGTACTACCGGCATCGTGGTCCCATCTTGCGCCCACGCTGAGGGGCTTTGCAATCGGTGCGCTGGGCGAATCGCTGGTGTCGATGCCGACCAATCTTCTAATTGCAGATGGGCGTGCCGGAACAGTGTTTCGCGTCGGATTGTTCACCATTCCTCTTGCTTGGTTCGCCTTCGCAATCGCGTCTTGGGTCGGGGGATTGGAATCGTTTGTGGCTGCCTGGTCGGCCCTCAATATCGCCAGCGCCTTCGTGTTTCTGGCGGTAGCCGCTGGAAATGTGAGGGAATGGCTCGCCGACCTGCACTCTGTCGGACGAGCGATCCTGGCGTCCGTTCTAATGGCCGGGGGCATTCACCTCGTCCTGCGAATCACTGGTACCGCGGGTACCCGACTGGGGCTTCCGATTGGCGTGTCGGCTGGCCTGATACTTTACATTCTGTTCGCGCGCCTCCTGCTTGGCGAAGAGTTCCGACGTGGAGTAAGGCTTTTGCTTTCGGCTTTGATGCGGCGCTGACTATGAACATCTTCCTATGCTACGGCTACCATCCCAACACGACCTCCGTCTATTTTGAGATAGCACTGCGCAAGCAGCACGATGTTCACTATATAGGCACTCCGTGGGGAGAACGGCTCGGACGGACTCCGAACGAGGACATCAGTGTTCTGGTTCGCCAAGGGGTCCTACCCAAGCCAGATCTCGTGTTGTTCATCGAATCGGGAATGCGTTTCTTTCCTCGCGGCCTCGAGAGGATGGAGTGCCCGACCGCTGGATACATGATCGATGTCCACACAACTTTTCGGATACGCAAGAACTATGCTCCGTTCTTCGACCACATCTTCGTCGCCCACAAGGACTACGTCCCTCGATTTGAACAGCTTGGATTTCAGAACGTACATTGGATGCCCGTCGCATGTGATCCGGAGATTCACGGGCGCGTTGATGCCAAGCCTCAGTATGAGGTGGGATTCGTTGGGAATCTTGACCAGAGTCAAGAGCGGAAAAGGCTGCTGCTGGCCCTGGAGGCTCGTTACACGATGAATGACTTTCGAAAGCCATATCCGAAGGAAGATCTGACTCAGGTATATTCTCGTTCAAAGATCGCCTTCAATTACGCAATTAACAAAGATGTGAACATGAGAGTGTTCGAAGCTATCGCGGCCGGTTCATTGCTACTTACCAGCCATATCGACAACGGCATGAACGATCTCTTGCGGGTTGGAGAGCATTTCGTTGAGTTCGAGGATGAGCGTTCCCTCTTCCAACAGGTCGACCACTTTCTGACGCATGAGGAGGATCGACACCGCATCGCAGAGACTGGGAGAAAATTTGTCATCGCAGAGCACACGTACGAACGCCGCTGCGAAGCCATGCTGGAGGCCATTCGAGCACCCTTGGGGCCCGCGCGCACCGCCAAGGCTCGTTCGATGAGTAGCAGCGACCTTCGGAGGGCGTATGGCAATGTCTACAGCGACCTGAGGCTGGTCGATTCGGCCTTCGACGAATTCTCCACCGCCTGGGAAGCGAAGGAGGGGCGCCTGGCCGCCACGAAGGGTCTGGCGAAGACGCTATTGAGGCGCTTCAACGCCACCATCAAGCTGTCCCAGATAGTCAGGGGGACCCGCAGAGAGCAGTAGGTCATGCGGGCCGCTCTCCGCGCCACACGGCGGAGGCACCGCGCCCGCACCCGCAGGCTTGCGACAGAGACGCAAAGCTACTATCTTCCCCCCGACATGCTCCCGAATAGAAAATTTTCGGCGCTTGTCGATGCAGGGACCTACCCGGATCAGGTCGCGGTGCCGCTCGACGAGCCCTTCGTGAACGCGAATGGCACCATCCAGAACCTTCTTCTGGAACGCTTCACCAGTGCGGCCATCATTCGTTCGGTGGCTGGCTCGGTTCGCGCCAATCACTACCACAAAACCGATTGGCACTATGCCTATGTCGTGAGTGGGGCTGTCGAATACTACTGGCGTCGTGCGGGCAGCCGAGAACAGCTCAAGCGCCTGCGGTTCGAAGCGGGCACGATGTTCTTTACCCCTCCCCTGGTAGAGCACGCGATGCATTTCCCGGAGGAAACGGTTTTTCTGACGTTCGCCAAGAACATACGTGATCACGACCATCACGAGGAGGATCTGGTGCGGGTTAGATTGATCGAGATTCGCGCGCTCCCTGGCTCGCAGGACGGGTGGCAGGTCTTTTTCCCGGGCGCGGAGTGAATCCCTTGTTTTCGCGGCGGGCGCGCTGCGCGCTTTGCAAGGCACCTGCGTCCCAGTTCCACTCTGTTCTGAGCCTTGCTCCAACGCCCCCGGCCAATGAGTTTCTTCGCGAAGCGGACCTAGCCCTTCCTCAAGAATCCATACCGTTGACGCTGGTGCTGTGTTCCTCCTGCGGTCACGTCCAACTGGCAGAGATTGTTGACCCGGAGCGCTTGTTTCGTCACTACGTCTATGTCTCTGGTACCTCATCCGTGTTCGTCGCGCACTTCAGCCGCTATGCAGCCAGCGCGATCTCTCGTTTTGGATTGGGAACGAACTCTTTCGTGGTCGAGGTTGGCTCCAATGACGGCACCCTGCTCAAACAATTCAAACACGGTGGTGTGCGGAACATTCTGGGCGTCGACCCGGCGTCGGACATCGCGGAGGACGCGCGAGGGGCAGGTGTCCCGACCCTCGATTCTTTTTTCTCGCCCGATCTAGCGGCAGAGATTCGGCGTGATCATGGTCCGGCCGACCTGGTTTGTGCGAATAACGTTTTCGCGCATTCTGACGACCTCACCCGCTTCGCCGACGCCGTATCCATTCTACTTGATGCCCAGGGCGTTTTCATTTTCGAAGTCTCGTATCTGGTGGATGTCATTCAAAAGCTCTTGTTCGACACCATCTATCACGAGCACGTCTCGTACCACGCGTTGACGCCACTGATTCGCTTCTTTGCTTCTATCGGCCTCCGGTTGTTTGATGCCGAGAGAATCGACACCCATGGTGGATCGATCCGAGGGTACGTTTGTCATCGCGAGGCCTCTCATCCAACGACCGATCGCCTTTCAGATCTTGTCGCCTTGGAACGCGAAATGGGGGTAACCCAGCCCGAGGTCTACTCGCGATTCAAGTCGAGAATTCAAGAACGCGGCGCTCAACTGAGGTCCCGGTTGGCAGAACTTCGCAAGGATGGGAAGTCTATCGCCGGATTCGGTGCACCGGCTAAACTCACGACCCTCATGCACGAATTTGGCCTTGATCGTCAGATCATCGCGTTTGTAGTCGACGATTCAGTTTGGAAGCAGGGACGATTTACACCTGGAACTCACATACCCGTCGTCCCTGCTGATCAACTTTATGAACGCCGACCAGATTTCTGTGTCGTTTTCGCCTGGAACTTTGCGGATTCGATTGTGGCCAAGCATTCCACCTACACAAAGAACGGTGGACATTTCATTGTACCCCTGCCGGAGATTCGTGAACTCTGATGACATTCCTACTGGACAGCGATATCGAAGAGATTTCGGAAAGCCTGGGCAGTCTCGCACAGGCCTTTGCAGGAAAGCGCATTCTCATCACAGGTGCGCGCGGCTTTCTTGGTCGGTATCTAACGGACCTGTTTCTGGCACTCAACTCAAAGGTTCTTGAGCAACCGTGTGAGGTCATTGGAATAGATAACCTCATGACATCGGGTCAGCTTGGCAACGAATTGCCTCGCGATCGACATCTCGCGTTCGTAAAGCACGACATCATCAAGCCTTTTTATCCCGAGCGTCCGGTGGATTACGTCCTGCATTTGGCGGGAATAGCCAGCCCATACTACTATCGCAAGTGGCCTCTCGAGACGTTAGAGGTAGCCACCACGGGCCTGAAGAACATGCTTGAATTGGCCAAGGGATGTGGGGCGCGCCTGCTCTTTTTCTCGTCCAGCGAAATCTACGGCGATCCCGATTCTGCTCACCTTCCAACAAAAGAGAGCTACCACGGCTACGTCTCGTGCCTGGGCGCGCGATCGTGCTACGACGAATCCAAACGCCTTGGGGAAACGCTGGTTCGCATTTACCACACCCACTACGGTGTGCCTGGAATGATCGTTCGTCCCTTCAACGTCTATGGCCCAGGCATGCAGAAACTTGACTACCGGGTCCTGCCGAATTTTGCCGGGCATATCTTGGCCGGAGAACCTGTGAACGTCTATGGAACGGGCAAGCAAACTCGAACATTTTGCTACGTAACGGATGCCATTCGTGGATTTCTGCAGGTTCTGGTTAGCGGCCTCCCAGGAGAACCGTACAATATCGGCAACCCGGAACCGGAAATCTCCATACTCGACTTGGTCCATATCATCGAGCGAACCATGCCTGATTTGGGCGTGAAGTACCGCGTGATAGAGCACCCCGATACGTATCCCGCAGACGAACCGCAGCGACGCTGCCCTGATATCACGAAGGCGCGTCTTCAGGTCGGATATGAGCCTAGGATTTCTATCGACACGGGGCTGAGGAGGTTCTTCGATTGGGCGAAGACCGCGTACACGTGAGGCGGCTGGGGTTGGTGGGGGTGGGAGCTTGGGGCCAGCGCTACATCGAGACCGTCCGTCGCCGGCCAGACTGCGAGTTCAAGGCCTTCGCGCGTTCCTCCTCCCGGACGGATGTTGACATTCCTGGGGCCTTGGCCTGCGCCAACTGGCAAGAGGTGTTGCGCCTTGGAGAGCGCGGAGATCTGGATGGCATGATCGTGGCGACCTCGCCGGACAATCAGGCCGAAATCGCTTCCGCGGCGACACAGGCTGGGGTCCCCGTGCTGGTTGAAAAACCACTCGGGTTGTCGCGGGCTGTTACTGAAGGCGTGTTGCAGTGTCAGCGTACCTCCGGGAGATACTCACCCGTGGTTGTGAATTACGTCCATCTATTTGCGCCGGCCTACTTGGCCTTGAAGTCGTTGGTGAACGACGAACTTGCGGGTCGCGGGAAAGTGGTCGCAATCGAGTCGGTTGGCTGTGGATCCGGTCCGTTCCGTTCGACCTCCGCGCTTTATGACTATGGGTGCCACGATGTGGCGATGTGCCTGGATCTGCTGGGGACCGCGTCTCCGCTTTTCATCCACCTAGCCCGAAGACTTCCTCCCGGTAGCGGCGTTCGCGGCGAGCTCGTGGATGCTGAGTTTGACCTTGCAGGAATCAAAGTCCGTCTGACCACCGGAAACGGTGCCTCTCACAAGGCCCGACGCTTCGCCGTTTCTTTGGCCAACGGGCGGCAGATTGTGTACGACGATGGTCAGCCCCACCCTGACAAGTTGAAGGTAAACGGGGATTCGGTTCCTGTCTCCCGCACGCCGCCGTTGGATGCCGCGCTCAGTTTCTTTCTTGACTTAGGCGCGCGTGGATCATCGGAGCCGGTCGACACTCGACACTCCGCCGCCTCACTAGCGTTCTCGGTGGAAGTGACAGGAATCCTCGATTTGTTGGCGGCCGCTGTTCGTGAATAACTCCTACGATCCCTTGCCGACTATCCGCCTCGCGAAGAGATGAATGTTCGGGTACTGGGCGACATATTCGGGAGTCGTGTGGGCGGTGTGGGCGGTGGGCGTTCCATCGAAGCTTACCTGCCAGTGAAGCTGGTACCGCTGCGAACCGATGAGTTCCAGAGTGTCCTTCACGGCCTGAGCAGGGTCGTCGAACATCGCGCAGTGAATTTCCAGGTCGAGGTTCGGCGCACTTTCTAGCACTTTTGCGGCGCCCTTTAGCACCTCGATCTCGTGTCCCTCCACATCAATCTTGAGGAAAGAAACGCGCTCGTCACCAAGTAGGTCATCTAGAGTCCTGAGGGGTACGGTAACAGACCTACGAGACCCCCCCGATCGAGTCAGCACCCCGCCGTTGGGTTGGTCCATGAATTCGACGGAACCGTTTCGGCTTCCGATGGCGGAATGCACGAATCGAATATTCGAGACACGGTTCAGTTCAGCATTCTCTCGGGCGGTAGCCACATTCTTGCTGAGGCCATCGATCGCTATGACCCGGCCGGTCGGACCGACCCATTTGGCAAACAAGGCTGCCGTGACGCCGTGATTTGTTCCAACGTCGACGACCGATCCACCTGGCTCAAGCAAGTGATCCCTGACCCACACCATCTCGGCCCAATCGTGCGGGACCGCATACCACCCTTCACCAAACTGGTCCGCGATACGAAGCGTCAGGTCCTCGCCGGCAATACGCTGATGCGTTATGTACGGGCGAAAACGCCACAAGTGCCAGTTCCGAACAGCGCTCTGCGACGCGTGGCTGATCAGACCAACCCATCCTCGTTCTCGCAGGATTTCCCTGGCCCGGGATGCAAGAGAATATGAACCATGCATGCGAGTGTTCTCCCAAGCTGGGGATTCCAAACGTCCGAATGTGGCAGGCTAGGCGGGGCCAGGTGGATGGTTATGCGGCAGAGCAGGCATATCATTCCCAGGAATTCGGTAAGGAACCGGTCTCCTCGGGTACATCGAATCAACTCCGATTGTTGCGCGATTACGCGCCCCGAGTCTCCTACCCTCAAAGAGATAGGCAAGCGGAAAATATGCAGCGGCTGCCAGCAAATAGAAGTGCCAACTTCGTAGCTCGCTTCGGCCATCGTGAAGAGTACGACACACCAAACCGCCGGTGAAGGGGATATCCCATAGCCAAATGGTAAGCGGCGAGAACGCCACCAGAAATGCGAGTATCCAGGGGCGGAACCCAGGGCCTCGAGAGGCCAGGACCGACAACAACACGGCCGCGAGTAGAGCGAACCACGGTGATGGATCCGATCGAACCCAGGTTGCGACTACTGAAGGGTAGTAGTCTGTTCCCAGGAGGTTCAGGATGCAGGAGTGCGGTCTGAATATCGTGTGATGTAGAATCGCGGCGACCGGAAAGAAGGTCAACGCCCCAGCCAGCTTCCAGTGCGCAGGATCCTTTTGCATTGGTGTGGCCGAGCGTATTACGTTCGCACCTTCGCGGTCGATGGCAGGATCCTGCGACGAAACCGGCCCTAAAGCCGGCACACAATGCTCCTCTCTAGCGGTACTCACCGAGGCAGCATAGATACCTGGTGGCTGGTTGGCAACTCGTTGCCTGCGTATCCACGAAGGCCGAGAAAAGCACTTGAGCCCCGGCTTCACTCGCGCTAAGTGCTAGTCCGGTGCTTGGGGCAGGAAGTCAGGCCAGCGGGGCACCGTCGGTCGGCGCTGCCGAATGGCACTCCTGTTGGGGTTGCCATTGGAACAAAGGCCAGAGAGTGCGTGGGTTGGCTATTTCCTGTACGCTGGCGGCACCTAGTGATGTCGGCGCGCCCAGTAGATTCTTCGCCCAGCAGACCTCTTGCTGGCCTTCCCCTGCGCGAGGGCATCATCATCTCGAACGTAGCCAGGAACCACTGCTACCCGATCGTGGAAGCGGCGTCCGCCGCCGGGTATCTCAAGAAATTCGTGACCTCTGTCTATTACAAGCCGAATACCCTCCGCGGTCGCGCTCTGCACAACTTGGCGGTCCGAGGCGGGGATCGATCTCGCAAGCGCCTCGAACTTCGCCGGGCGCCCTCGGTACCAGACGATAAGGTGGTCGACATTCCGCTTCCCGAGATCACCGAGGAAGGGATCGGGCACTTGGGCACGAAACTCGGTGTTTGGAACGACAAGCGTTCGGCCACCTATTTGAAGTGCGAGGTGTTCGATTGGCTTGTGGCGACTCGGCACATGGAACCGTGCGCCATATTCCATGGCTTTGAACAATGCGCCCTCTACTCCCTCCGCAGGGCGCGCGCCTTTGGAGCCATCACGGTACTCGATCAGCCGATCATTCACCGGGCAACACTGGAGCGCATAGAAGCCGAGGAGCGGGCCCGCCACGGGGTACCGGCTCCGGGCAGAAAGCCATTCTGGTTCGACCGTCACGTCGTTCGCAAGTACAGAGAACTTGATCTCTCCGACTACGTCTTCGGGGGCTTGGCCTACGTAAAGGAGACGATGGTGGAGAACGGATTTCCCGGTGATCGCGTGTTCGTGATTCCCTACGGAGCTGACACCGGTACCTACCTTCCTATACCACGCCCCCCTCGACGCGGATTCGAGATCCTGTATGCGGGGCCGCTCAATTTTTGGAAGGGCCTTCCCTACCTTTTCGATGTCATGGACGGCTTGGACATTCCGGGGGCACGGTTGACCATCATCGGCCGTAGCGATACCGAATGGCGTCCGTACATGGACCGCCGCATGGCGGCGCTGGGCGAACGGGTTCGGTACATTGGCACGGTCCCACAGACCGACATGCCTCGTATCTATGCTGATGCCGACGTTCTCGCTTTTCCGTCGCTGGTCGGCGGACTCGGCCTGGTCTGCTTCGAGGCCATGGCGACCGCCTTGCCGGTCGTCACTTCCGACGGCGACGTGATCGTGCGCAACGGAGTGGACGGGATGGTCGTACCGGCTCGTGAGGTGGAAGGGTGGCGTGTGGTGTTGCGCCGCTTGGCCGCTGACCGCGACTACCGTTTGGCACTGGGAACCCGCGGTGCGGAGCGGCTGAAATCATTTACGTGGGACACATACCGGCACGGTATCCAACGTGCCTACGAAGAAATTGCGGAACGCGAGGCGGCCAAGAAGACCGCGCATCGCCGTCCTGAATAGGAGAGGGGCCTTGCCGATCACTGATGACGTAAGACTTGGGAAAAACGTTAGGATCTTTCATCCATCGTTGGTGAACCTCTACGGTTGTTCGATAGGGGATGAAACGAAGATCGGATCTTTTGTGGAGGTTCAGAGGAGCGTCAGTATCGGTGCGCGATGCAAGATATCGTCACACAGTTTTCTATGCGAGGGCGTCACCATCGAAGATGATGTTTTCGTCGGCCACGGCGTGATGTTCATCAACGACCGCCTTCCGCGCGCAACGACCGACGGTAGGATGCAGACTGAAGGGGACTGGCACTGCGTTCCAACACGCGTCAAGAAGGGCGCTTCATTGGGTACCGGGGCCGTGATCATGTGTGGGATCGTCATCGGGGAACGCGCTATGGTCGGTGCCGGCGCTGTGGTCACACACGATGTTCCGGACAACGCAACCGTTGCCGGGGTTCCTGCGCGCCTGGTGAACCCGAACGGGAACAAGGGCGATGGCGTTTCCTAGATTCCTTGTGCACCACAACTCGCCGCACAACCGGCACATAGGAGAACAAGAATGATCGGCATCGGTGTTGTTGGCTATGGCTACTGGGGTCCCAACCTCGTCCGCAACTTCATGGAGATTCCGGGGGCCAAGGTGGTTTCAGTGAGTGACGTCCGCGGCGACAGGCTTGCGTTGGCGCAGACGCGCTTCCCTTCGATCAGCACGACCACAGATGCGCAGGTCTTAATCCGTGATCCAAAGGTCGATGCTGTGGTGATTGCCACCCCCGTCAGCAGCCACTACGACCTTGCAATGCAGGCGCTCGACCAGGGAAAACACGTTTTGGTCGAGAAACCCCTCACCGCCTCCGTTGTCCAGGCCAGGAACCTCATCGAGGCTTCTGAGCGACGCAATCGGGTACTCCTTGTAGACCACACGTTCACGTACACGGGCGCGGTACGGAAGATGAAGGAACTCGTGACCTCGGGTGCCCTGGGAGACATCTACTACTACGACTCCGTACGCGTGAACCTGGGACTCTTCCAGAATGACGTGAACGTCATGTGGGACCTGGCTGTGCACGATTTGTCGATCATGGATTTCGTTCTCGGCTCTCGTCCCGTCGCGGTTTCAGCCACGGGCATCAGTCACGTGCCTGGAAAGCCCGAGAATATTGCGTATCTTACATGTTTCTTCGATAGTCCAATGATCGCCCACGTGCACGCCAGCTGGTTGGCGCCGGTCAAATTGCGGCGGACCCTTCTTGGAGGAAGTGCCAAGATGGTTTTGTACGACGATCTCGAGCCGAGCGAGAAGATCAAGGTCTACGACAAGGGAATTAACGTCAAAGACGATCCGGAGAGTATCTACAAGATGCTCATTCAGTATCGAACCGGGGACATGTGGGCGCCCCAACTCGATATGACCGAGGCGCTTCGGTTCGAGGCTCTTCACTTCATCAAGGCGATCGAAGAGAAGCGAGCCCTAACCTCCGAATGTGAGTCCGGTCTGAGGGTCGTCGAAATCTTGGAGGCCGCGACTAGGTCGATTGCTGAGCGTGGACGTCCCATCGAGATCAAGATCGAAGGCGGGCGATGATTCCGTTCGTCGATCTCAAGGCGCAGATCAGAGGAATCAAGGCGGAGCTACAGGCGGCCATCGAGACTATTCTCGACAACGGGCAATTCGTGCTGGGTGAGGAGGTGGCGAAGTTCGAGCAGGAGTTCGCATCTTATGTCGGCGCGGCCCACGCGGTCGCGGTGAACTCGGGTACCAGCGCCCTCCACCTGGCCTTGTTGGCGCTGAAGGTCGGACCTGGCGATGAAGTCATCACGGTTCCGAATACATTCGTCGCGACTGTTGCGGCGATCGGATACACAGGTGCCCGCACCGTTCTGGTCGATATCGATCCGCGTTCATTCAACATGGATCCTGAAACTCTCGAACGGGCGATCACTCCACGAACCAGGGCGATCTTGCCGGTTCATCTGTACGGCCAGCCTGCGGATATGGACGCGATCTTGGACGTAGCGAGTAGGCATGGCGTTCCGGTGGTGGAGGATGCATGTCAGGCCCACGGAGCGGAATACCGAGGCAGGCGCGTCGGAGCGATCGGGGCGATCGGGGCATTCAGCTTCTATCCGGGCAAGAACCTCGGTGCCTGCGGGGAAGCGGGAATGGCAGTCACCAACGACGGGGCGCTGGCGAAAACTGTACGTATGCTCCGTGACTGGGGTCAGGCGGAGAAGTATCACCACGTTCTGGCTGGTTACAACTACCGTATGGAGGGATTTCAGGGCGCCGTTCTTCGGGTAAAACTCAGACACCTTGAAACGTGGACAGAAGCGCGCCGTGCCCACGCGTCGCGGTATAACGACGCCCTCGCTCGGAACAGCGTCGTGCGACCACCCGAGGCTATGAACTGGGCCCGCCACGTGTACCACGTGTATGCCGTGCGTTCGGGCAACCGCGATCAGCTACAAGCCAAACTCCAGGCCCAAGGGATTCAAACAGGAATTCACTATCCGATCCCCGTTCATCTTCAGCCCGCCTACGCAAGCGCCGGATACAAGAGCGGTGATTTCCGACACGCGGAGCTTGCCGCCAAGGAGGTCTTATCCCTCCCAATGTTCCCTGAGTTAGAGGATTCGCAGATCGATGCAGTGGTCGCAGCCCTCTAGAAACCAAGGTGAGTGGCCTCAGAGGCCCATTGATTGGTCGTGATTGCGGCTTTTTGTTGTTTTCTGGTCGCGTCCAGTGTCGCGCTGAGGACGACTCCCAGCGCTGTGAAAAATAGCGCCTGCCAGACGTGGTCGAAGACAATGCTGTTGAACATCGTCAGAACGGCCAAGGCCGCGGCACCTCCTGCGGCACCCATTTGGCCGGCACGTTTTAGGATCCGCGAAGCACGCCAGAGCGCGACAACTAGTCCCAGCCGCGCAAGCCAGAAAAATAGGTATCCTATGACGCCCAGTTCCACGAGTAGTCGCGGGGGCTCGTCCTCAAGACCGTACTCGGTCGGGACGCCTAGTTGATAGCGCGCACTTTGTTGCATACCTGTGCCGATTCCAAATAGGGGATAAGGGGGTCGAGTAAGCGCCACCGGCGGTAGAATTAGGAGTGCATTTTCCATCCGTTGGGGCGTGTCGCCGCCTTCAAATCGGCTGACCACGCCGTCAACGGCTTCGTCGGCCCGATAGAATGAAACCCCTGCCGCCAGCGCGATGGCAAAAAGCATCCACCGGCCTGTTCGGTTGCGAATAAAGCCCGATCGGAAGAGCAGGACGAGCAATGCCACTGAACACAGGATGACAGCGCTCCGAGAACCGGCCATGGCTACCGTACCGGCGATCAGAACCGCCCCGACTATGGCCACGAGACGAGTGCGAAATCCGGCGTCGAGACCGATGGCCAGCAATATAAGCGGAGCGGCAACGCCGAAGTCCGCGAAGCCCGAGATGTAGCTGAACGTGCCCGATACCCGCGTCTTTCCGGTCGCATTCACCGTGGCAGTCGTCATGACCGTTTCGCGGTTGTAGCGGGCATAGGCGTTGATGTCTGCGTCGGGCGGGGAGGCGAACTGAAGTGCGGCGTAAAGCGCGATAAAGATCGCAAATACTCCGAGTACGACGCCCACGCGATTACGCTGTTGCGCACCTCGAACGGCTGACGCGATCAATATCGGCGCCATCCACCACAACCAGTAGGACCGCAGTCCCAGGACGGCAAGCTCAACGGAAACCTGACGAGGATTGAGCACCTGAATAACGGTGCAGGCGATGGCCAGCAACAAGAAAACAGAGAACCTTCCGTAGAGTCTTCGCGCAAGGGCGATGACGTCGGACTGGAGTCCTATGAGGAACACCGCCGCGATCAGCACGACGTCTTTTGCCAAGTAGAAAGCGAGGGATGGAATGTCCACCAACACGGTGCGTCCCAGGCCTTCAAAACAAATCGCCGCGAGGAGAATTGTCATCCATACAACGCCGCGGTGCGGGACGCGGACGTTGGCAGTAGGCTTCGCGTGTGGTTTAGCTGGCACGAAGCGAGAAGGGGAGGGGCGGGCGTGCATTGGATAACGTCCTGAACAGGGAGCTCTAGACCCAAGAAGGCTGTTTGGTAGGAAGGTTCCTGGCCTGCTCGCGAGGGAACAAGTGGTCAGCGATCGCTTCCCAAGATAGATGTCGATCGTAGAGCAGGCGGCCTCCTGTGCGGAGTCGCCCCGCACGCATTGGGTCTTCCAAGACGCCAAGTGTGGCGGCAGCGAGCGCGGACGCCGTCATGCCTTCCGCAAACGCGATGTTCTCGCCGTCGGTGAAGAAGTCCGTCGCGGTTTCGGATCCACGGGTAGCCACGACCGGAACCTCCGACCCGAACGCAATAGGCAGTGTGCTGCTTCGCGTGCTGGCTCCGGCCTCGTCCGGCAATAGATAGATATCTAGGGCAGAGACCTCTTCGGCGACCCGCCACAAGGGTAAAGGTCCTGTCAATCGAACACGGTTCGCCACGGCACTCTTCGAGATGTGTTCCTTCAGGGCGCGATAGCGTGGGTCTTCGCTTGTACCCAGATTCCCGATGAGAATCAGCTCGGCGTCAGGGTGACGTTTCTGAACCAACGCGAAAGCGTCAACCATCAAGTCCAAACGACGCGTACGAGCCAGGGTCGAGAAAATCCCCAGTCGAGGACCGCCATGGTGAGGGCGAGGTGCCAGCGGGGTGGCGTTCGCGCCGACCAGCATCAGCAGTACAGGGAGATCGCGCCGCGCTGCGCGCAGGAGGCCTTCAACGCGACGTTTCCGCGGCGCGGTCGTGACAAACAGGCGGTCCGACGCCCCGAACACGGCGCAAAGCTGAAGGCGCTGGAGGGCTGCCCCGACCGCAAGGTCAGGACGAGCGGACCACTCAATGTACAGTTCATGCAAAATGGCCGTCACCCTGGCTCGACCACGCATATCGGCCATCAGCAGCGGTAACGCCGGACTGCCAAACCGAAATGTTCCAAACATGTGAGGAATATATTGAACGATCAGATCGGTCGGGTTGAAGACGAGAAGCTCTTTCCTGAGTGCGTCAGCGATCTCAAGAGATGTTCGCCCGTGGACTCCGACGACCGGGACCAAGGGACATTCCGGGTTTGGCTCCGCTGGCGAATGTGTGAATAGTCGCAATTCGTGACCGCGCTCCGCCAACTCGCGGGCCAGGCGCATTGAATAGTCTCCCACCCCACACGTGAGAGGGTAGTAGTTGGGACAAACCATCGCCACGCGTCGCCCACTACTGACTGCCACCATGAGCCCCTGCTTCTAGCACTTCGCCTCGGGTGAGCAAACGGGCGGTGTAACGACAACCCCACCTTCAAACCACGCAGAACAAGAAAGAGGTCTGGTGGCGTCGTTACTCGGATGCAGGACTCTGTTCCTGTGAAGGGCACCTGTAGTATAGAGACCCTTCCGTGGGGACGTCGCCGGATAACTTGACTGAGTATGAGAAGAGCCAAAACTACAATTTTCTGACAGCCTGGCTGCATTCCTTTCGCTATCACAGCATTCAAGGCATCTTTCGAACACTCGCGGCCGAGATTCCGGACAGACCGCTGCAGGTGGTGGAGATTGGATGTGCCCACGCCAAGCTTTTCCACACTTTGGATGCGGAGTTTCGTATCGATTACTCCGGAATCGAACTGGACCAGGGGTTCGTGGAGACATCTCGGCAGCGGTACGGCGGAAGACCCAACTTTCGAGTTCTTCACGGCTCGGCAGCGGACGAAGAACTCATGGGTGGGCTACCTTCCACCGACGTCGTTGTCGCGTTGGAGACCCTTGAGCACATTCCCGAACACCAGGTCGTTCGAGTCGTGGAACGGGTCGCGGCCCTCAAACCGAGGCTATTTGTTTGTTCCGTTCCGGTTGAGGTGGGTCCCGCCGTGGCGTTCAAGAACGTCGGGTCCCTATTGGCGGGCTATGGCAGGCATCATGAGTACTCCTGGGGCGAAACCTTCTGGGCCGGGCTGTATCAGCTCGATCGTTTGCCGCCCCACTCGACCGGGCACAAGGGCTTCGACTGGCGCTGGCTGGCACAGACGCTGCGTCACAATTTCGAGATCACGGAAACCCGCAGGTTTCCAGTTGGTTTCCTGCCCGCAGCCTTCTCGACCTCGGTCTTCTTCGTCTGCCGTCCGCGGTCCTAAATTGGAGCCCGGTCACGGGCGGCCTACCGGAACGGCAACTTGATCACGCGTGCCGAATCCTTAAGCGACTGGCCTCCGACGCGTTCATAGGTCGCGGCGACATGATCACAAAATAGTTCAACGAAAATCTCAGTGTCCCGGTCGAGATCTGTACGGCCGTCGTTCCAGGTGAATTCAAGGTGTCCCTCGTCGTGCCTGAGTCCGATTAATCCGAACCGTGCGCGAAACACGACCTTCCCTGCGTCTGGTAGCACTTCCGTCGGTATGGATTGGGGTGGGTCGACAGCAACGCCCACCGAGAACGTTGCGGTGTTGTTTGCTGAGGAGTCTTTCCCGGGCACGTCGTCGTTACCAAGGTGCAGGGCAACGCCAGAAGCGTCAATTGCCTCGGCCATGTCCCGAACCACTCCCCAGATCTCAGATGGTGCCAGCGTCTCTCGCAATCGAAGGGTAAATGGACGTATCAATGCGCGCAGGTTGCGGCTGCGCCGCCGCTGATCAGAAAGGACAGTGCCCGACTGAAAACGCATGTAACCGAGTCGTCGCAGGAAGACGAACGACACCACCGCCACGGTCGCCAGAGTCAGCGTCGTCAGCAAGCTGTTCGCCACTGTCAGGACCAAGGCCGTTGCGCCGAAAAGCAGGCAGACCCCATACAGCACTAGAACCGCCTGTCGGTGTGACAGGCCGAGCGCCAACAGGCGATGATGGATGTGGTCGCGATCGGCGCGAAACAGCGGTCGGCCTCGCATGGCGCGGCGACTGATGGCAAGGAGTGTGTCCAGAATGGGAACCCCAAGCAGCGCCAGCGGGACCAACACGGCTACGGTGGTGGACGCTTTTTGGTTGGTCTGTATGGACGTCGTGGCCAGGATGAACCCCAGGAACATGCTTCCGGTGTCGCCCATGAAGATCGAAGCCGGATTGAAGTTGTAGAACAGGAATCCCAGGATGGAACCACCAAGCGCGGCGCAGAACAGCGTCATCAGGGGGTTGCCGCGTTGAACTGAAATGATCAGCGTGGCGGCCACGGCAACCAGTGCGACGCCCCCGGCCAGACCGTCCAGGCCGTCGATCAGATTCATCGCGTTGATGATTCCGACGATCCAGAACAGCGTTAGAGGAAGCCCGAACCAGCCAATATGTAGCGGATCGCCGAACGGATTGGCCAGGATTTCGACCCGGAAACCCAATGCGTACATGAGGCCGGCTACGGCAAACTGCACGGCGAACTTGCGACCGGCGCCGGCACCCCGCAGATCGTCGTAGACGCCAAGCAAGATGATAGCCGTACCGCCAATGACCAAACCGATGGCCAGATTCTGCTGTGCCAGGAACAGGGCACCGACACCGCTTTGGAATGCGATCATTCCCAGCAGGGGGGCGTAGAAGGCGGCGGCTATTGCCAGGCCGCCAAGTCTTGGGATCGGGCGGCCGTGAACCTTCCGTGAAGACAACGCGTGATCAACGGCACCCATCCGCAGGGCCAGGTCCCGCACCCTGGGCGTCAAAAGGGCAGCCGACAACATCGACAGAACGAACGCCACTATTGTGGATCGCATGATTCCTTACGCGCTGGCTCCCCGCCTGGTCAGCACCCAGTTGCCGAGCGCCAGCACGTCCATGCGGGTTTTCAAGTAGCAAGCAATGGCTTCGGATGGTGTCGCCACGATCGGCTCGTGTTCGTTGAAGCTGGTGTTCAGTATCAAGGGAACCCCGGTCAGGCGATCAAACTCAGAAATGAGGGCGTGATAGCGGGGGTTGGTCTTGGCGCTGACCGTCTGAAGCCTTCCGGTGCCGTCGACGTGCGTGACGGCCGGAATTTTTGTCCGTTGGTGTTCCTTGACCTTGTAGACCATCAACATAAAGGGCGAGGGCTCGGACCGTTCGAACACGTCACCGACCTTTTCTTCCAGAATACTGGGCGCGAAGGGGCGGTAGGTCTCCCGATGCTTGATGCGCTGATTCAGGATGTCCTTCATATCGGCACGGCGTGGGTCCGCGACGATTGATCGGTTGCCGAGCGCCCGCGGTCCGAATTCCATGGCGCCTTGGAACCAGCCCACCACACGTCCTTCGGCGATCGCCGCCGCGGTCTGACGATACAAATCCGCATCGGAAAGGCGTTCAACCTGGATGCTGGGATCCCAGGCGACACCCCGGGCTTGTTCAATGGCAGCTTGAATCTCAGGATCGCCGTACGCCGACCCCGTATATGCGTGGGACATCACATACCCGCGTGGCTGGTCCAGCACGGAATGACCGACATACAGCGCGGCCCCGATGGCGGTTCCATCATCACCCGCACCAGGTTGAACGAAGATCTCGCGGAATCCGGTCTGCTCGTAGATCTTGCCGTTGGCGACGGAGTTCAACGCGCAACCGCCTGCCAATGCCAATCGGGTCAGTCCGGATCGCTTCTGCAGATCGCGGATGACGTGGAAGAAGATGTCTTCGTAGACGACCTGGGCGCTGTGCGCCAGGTCCGCCCATTTGCCGTAGAAATCGGGATCCTCCGGATCGCGCGCGGGTCCCAGCAGATCGGCCAATTTGGGCGAAAATACCAGCCCCATTTGTGGAGATCCGTCGTCCCAGGTCATCTCTATTCCTTCGCTGTGGTGGCGAAAGTATTCGAGGTTCAGCTCGAATCGACCTGCATCAGCGAGGTGAATGACCTGTCGCAAGGCATCGACGTAGGTCGGACGACCGTAGGGTGCCAGCCCCATCATCTTCCATTCCTCGCCGTACTTGTGGAAGCCGAGAAACTGCGTGATGGCGGTGTAGAACAGACCCGCTGAATGGGGAAACTCGATCCGATCCAAGATTTCAATTTTACGGTCACGTCCAACCGCGCGCATGGTGGACACGAAATCACCGAACCCGTCTATGGACAGGCAGGCCGCCTCATCGAAGGGCGACGCGAAAAAACTGCTGGAAATGTGGGACTTGTGATGCTCGACGTTGTGTAGGCGGGCACGCAACTTACCGACACCAAGCGCGGCAGCGAGGGTTTCCTGGACACCACGCACCTTCGCCACGTTCGCCAGGCGATCTTTGACCAGCTTGGTGAACGATGGTCGCTTCTGCAACGCGAACAGGACCTTCTTGTGCAGATTAGCTTTGGGATCCCGCGAAATCGCGACGTGATCGATATCCGTGGGCGCGATCCCACCGATGCGCAGGACTTCTTTAGCCGCGAGACTGGGGAAACCAGCGCAGTGCTTGCGTCGGTTCAGTCGTTCTTCCTCTACGGCGGCTACCAAGGTTCCGTTTGTAAGTAAGGCGGCGGAAGCGTCTCCGTGGAAGGCGTTGATTCCTAGAATGTTCATCGCGGCTGCGCGCAGTATATGTCAGGGGACAAGGGGGACCTCGGTGTTTTGCGGTGGTCGGCGTCGTGAAACTAGGGCCTCGTAGCATCGTCGCACCCGATCCGCCACTTGCGTGGCATCGAAGCCCGTCGCGCGCTCTGCCGCGGCATTCCCCATCTGGCGCCGCTTCGTGGGGTCGCAGAGGAGGGCCAGTATCTGGTTGCTGAAGTCGATGTCGTCCCCGGGATTTGCCCCCAGACCAAAGCGTGGTTCTTCTGTCAGTTCGGGTAACGCGCCCTCTCGACTGGTGACGACCGCGGTACCCGCCGCCATGGCTTCGGCCACGACGCGGCCGAACCCTTCGTGCCGCGAGGCCAGTACAAAAAGGTCGGCCGCCTTCATGACCTCGGGGACGTCCGTACGGGCGCCCGCGAAGATCAAGCGATCCCGCAGGTTTTCGCGATCGACCAGTTCCAAGACCTGAGAGTGATAGTCTAGCTCGGACGGGGTTTCGGCCGTGCCCACGATGGCGAAACGTGCCTCCGGCATCGCCACCGCCACCCGCGCGCAAGCGCGCACGAACGTCTTGATGTCCTTGCGCGGGTGAATTCGGCCCATGGTGATGACCAAGGGCTGTCCGGGGCCCGCGCCCAGACTGGCCCGCACGATCTCCGAGCGTGCGGCGGCGCGGAACGCCGGTACTTGGATCGGGTTGTAGAGAACCTGGACCTTCGCGTCACGCCCACGCCGTCGAAAAATCTCGGCGGTGGCGTTTGAAATGCAGAACACGCGATCGGCAAGGGCGGTCCACAACAAGGTCAGGACGTCGAAGAGGCGGCGCGGCGAATCTAGGCTGTTGCCGCGGTAGTGTAGAACGTGGGGGATTCCGAGCATTCGGGCCGCCAATCCTCCCTCAAGGACGACCTCCATGTTGGTGTGGACCACATCGGCGCGGATCCTTCGCAACTGTGCGGCCAGACGAGCTGTCCGGGCCAGCAATCGGGGTCCAAACAGGGTGGTTTCCGTGGCCTGCATGCCGCGATGGAGAATCGTGAGTGGTTGCAGGTGGATGGCGACGCCCAAGGCCCGGTACCGTTCAGCCATCGGGCCCAGGTGCGGCACGACCAGGTGCGCCTCGACACCCGAGGACGACAGGGGTCCGAGCAAGGCCAGCAGGCTCTCGTCCGGTCCGCTTAGTTGTTGCGTGAACGGATGGACGTAAACGACGCGCATGGAAATTTCGGAGGCCAGTGCGCCGTAACGAGAACGGGGCTAACCCTAACTGGAGGCTTTGGTTTCTTCAGGGGAAGCTCCATACCCATACCGTGCGTAGTCGCGGTAGTAGTAGTACTGGTACCCGTAGGACGGATTCGAGAAGTCGATCTCATTCACGATCACGCCCAGGATCTTGGCCTTCGCGGACAGCAACTGGCGGCGGGCCATGCCAGCGGACTCGCGTTTTGTTTCTCCACCTTTGACGACAAGGATTACGCCGTCGCACAGATTACCCAAAACCGCCGGATCGGTCACTGCTGACGTCGGGGGCGAATCAAGGATCACGCGATCGTACCGCTTCGCGCATTCGGCAATGACCTGGGCAAACTTGTCGGCGTGCAGCAGTTCCGAAGGGTTGGGTGGAATCGGTCCGCAGGGCAGCACGTCCAGATTCGGCACCTCGGTCCTTTTGATGACCTCGTCCAAAGTCGATTTGCCGACCACCACCGTCGATAAACCCACCTGATTGGGAACACCAAAGGAGCGATGAAGACGCGGACGTCGCATGTCGGTATCGATAATCAGGACCCGACCCCCTGCCTCGGCCATCGTTACGGCCAGGTTGATCGTCGTGGTGGTCTTACCCTCCTGAGGGCTGGGACTGGTGACCACAATGGTGCGCGGCGGATGGTCGGGCGACATGAATAGAATGTTGGTACGAATTGACCGGCA
>JANOJB010000165.1:0-3147 GCA_031407985.1 Pseudomonadota bacterium
GCTCGGGGTCCAGCCCGATCTCATGGAACTCGATGTAGTTGCCGACGCACTCCAGGGTGTACGGAAACGGAGACGCGGGGAGCGTGAAATTGAACTGCCACTCGCGCGACGGCGGCACCGGCTCGACGGTCGCGATCTCGAAGAAGAGGTTGCTCCCGACCGGCGTGATGTTGTGCGTGGCCAGCCACGTCTGGCCGTCGATGTCGCCCACGATGAAGAAGCCGGCGGGACCGTCGATGCCTGTCGCGACTTCGTTGCCCCCGGCCACGTCGGTGACGACGACGGCATCACCTGCGCTCGCCACGTCAACGTCGACGGCGGCATCCAGCGCGCCCGTGGCATCGACGCCTGGCCGCGACGATCCGCAAGCGGCCGAGACCGCCGCGATTAACGCGATCAACACATTCGCCGTAGACCTATCTCGCATCACACCCGTGAAAGGAGGATATCAGGAGCAAAGTAGGCGGTGGGATCCATCGCGGATGGCGGATGCCGCCCGTCTTGTCGATCCCCCAACCACGTTCCAATGATTTGACAGACAAGCACGGGCGTTCAGGATCGGAGCATGAACGCCGCACACGCCCGTCAGCCAGCAATCTCCGAACCCCTGACGTGGGACGAGATCCGCGTGCGTTACCCCGACCAATGGGTTTGCCTGGCCGATATCGGCTGGCTGAACGATACCGACTTCGCGTTCACGAACGCCCGCGTAGTCGGGCACGGGACAGCGAGTCGGGCGCCGCTTGCGCAGGCGCGGCCGCTCCGCGCGCAGTACCCCGAGATCGGTCACTTCTTCACAGGCAAGATCGTCCGCAGCTCGCCCTACAGACTCTTCCCGTGAAGGAGACACGATTCGATCCGAACAGCGATCTCGTGATCGTACGGGCCCGCGTCTGGGGCCGGCATCACGGCGAGGCCACTTCGCTCAGCCTCGCGCTCGACACGGGTTCGTCGGAGACGGTCATCCGGGCATCCGCCGTCGATGACCTCGGATATAGCGCACGCGACGGCGAAGCGATCACGACCGTCCGCGCGGCGCTCGGGAACGAGCACGGCTACACGCTGCGGGTCGCGCGGTTTGCGGCGCTTGGGTTCACCGTCCCGGCGTTTCGCGTCCACGTCTTCGACCTCGCCGAGGGCTTCGGGATCGACGGCCTGCTCGGACTATCGTTCCTCCGGCAGTTCAACTACACGATCCGTTCGGAGGAAGGCCGACTACTCGTCGAGCCGGTCGCCGCTGTGGTCCCCTGAAATACCAGCGTGCATCAGGGCCTCGATGGCCACCTCATCTTGTCAAGCCGGCAGGAACACGACGGCCCTCACCACCCGCTGGCGGTGCCTGCGGGGCACTGACTTAGACCGCATGCGGTGGTACCCCAGCACTTCGATCGCTGGCCGCCGTCGTCGACGCGATTAACCCAATCCGGAATCGCGCAAGCCTCGCCCACCCGAATGAGACTATCCTCGACGAGGCTGAAGCGCTGCTGGTGGTCAACAGCATTCGAACGCTGTTCACGTACGTGCATTCCCGGATCGAGGGAGCGAAATCGCAGCAGTAACGTCCCCGTTCGTTGGGGTCGGCGCACACAAAGACCGCTGGAACGATCCCTCGTCGCCTGGAAGGCGGCCAGGCCTTCGCGTTCGCGGTCAGAGCGACAGGGCCATGCAGCTGGCGGTGGTCGGGCACAGGCTGGCGAACTGCGCGCCCTTTGTCAGTGCGTCGGGGGCCTCGGAGCGATCGATGGGCTGAAATCCCCGGCGCGCGAAAAACGGCGCGGCGGTCGTGGTCAGAAGAAACAACCGCGTCAGGCCCATCTCCCTCGCGCGGGCGACGATCCTCTCGACGAGCGCGCGCCCCAGACCAGCGCCACGCAGCTCCTGGACGACGGCGAGCGAACGCAACAGAGCCACGCCAGCGAACGCTTCGATCGCGACGCATCCGACGACCCGGCTGTCCGACGTCGCCAAGATGAAGTGCTGCTGCTCTGACGCCACGTCCTCGAAGGGAAGTTCCGCCGACTGAAGCAGGGTTCGGAGCATGGGATCGTCCGCCGCGCTGGCGTCGCGAAAAGCGAACCTGACGGCGTCCGCACTTTTCGCGCCCAGCGCCAGCCGCACCAACTGGCGAACGTTCAGCGGGCATTCGACCGGAACCGGATCGCCGACCCAGCGAACGGATGTGTATTCGTCGCAGGCGGTCAGCTCCCGCGAGGCGACGTCGGCGACGAAAGCGAAGTTCAGGTGCAGGCCCTTGCTGCCGGCGGGGTGCTCCTCGTAGCCGATGAAACCGGGAGGCGCTCCGTCGACACCGAGTCCCGTTGGGAAGACGCCTTCAAGACCGGTTTCCTCGCGCAACTCGCGGCGGGCGGCTTCGAGAGGGGTCTCCCCCGGCTCGATCTCACCGCCCACCGGCAACCACAGGTCGAGCCGCTTGTGCCGGACAAGCAAGATCTCGCCGCCGTGACGGCAGAACACGGCGACGGAAAACGCGCGCCGCTCCCCCGATCGCGTGAGGGAAGACGAGCCCTGCTCGTCCGCCGTCATTTCTCAGTCAGCGCGGCGACGCCCGGCAACACCTTGCCCTCGAGAAATTCGAGCGAGGCTCCGCCACCCGTCGAGACGTGCGAGACCTTGCTGGCCACGCCGGCCTTCTTCACGGCCGAGGCGGAGTCGCCGCCGCCGATGATGGTGGTCGCGCCGGCGGCGGTGGCCTTCGCCAGGGCCTCGGCTATCGCCATGGTGCCCTTGGCGGTCGCATCGATCTCGAACACGCCCACGGGGCCATTCCAGATGATGGTTTTCGCGTCGAGCAGGATCTTCGTAAACGCGGCCACCGTCTCGGGGCCGGCGTCGACGGCCTCCCAGTCCACCGGGATCTCGTCCTTCGCCACGGTCTTCAGCGCGCCGACGGTGCGGGCCTTGAAGTCCAGCTTGTCGGTGACGACGAAGTCGGTTCCCAGCACCAGCTTGTCGCCCGATTCCTTCAGCAGGCTGCGCGCCAGGTCTAGCTTGTCGTTCTCGACGATGGACTTCCCCGTCTCTAGACCCTGCGCCTTCAGGAACGTGTACGTCATGCCGCCGCCGATCAGCAGCTTGTCGACGCGCGGAAGCAGGTTCTTGATCACGTCGATCTTCCCCGACACCTTC
>JANOJB010000204.1:0-12516 GCA_031407985.1 Pseudomonadota bacterium
ACCGCGAAGAACCGACCCTGGTAGTACGGCGGGATCGGACAGTGGCGGCAGAGGTACAAGCACCCGCGGGTCGCCTCGACGTGGCCCGTGACGCGCCGTTCGCCCCCCACCAGAAGGCGCGCGTATTTTTCAAGTGGCGGCAGGTGTTCCCGGGCGGGGGCAAGGAAAGGCAGGCGGTGCAGGCGCGACACCGACGGCGGCGGCGGCGCCAGGCCGTCTCGTAGTCGATGTGCCAGATCCACCAGCGACTCCTCGCATTCGGGACCGAACACGCTATCGGCGAGGGGACGACCGCCACCGTCAGCACGTGTGAGAAGCGCGGCGTTCAGGTGCGCGTATAGACCGTAAAAACAAATGTGCGCGGACGGATTCAGCGCGCGCACCCGCTCCGCGACGCGTAGGCCTAGTGTCAGCGCGGTGTGCATCGGTACCGAGATCGCCACCAGTCCCGCGCGCGTCAGACGGTCGATGCCAATCCGCTGAAGATCTTCGACGGCCAGATCCAAACACCGCGGCGCGTACCCCGCTTGCGTCAGAAAGGCGGCGGGCGAGGCGACAGCAAGGGGTTGGTAGCCCGGCTCATAGCAGGAGACCAGAAGAATATCGCCGGCTGCCTGCAAGCGCGGGCGTACTGCCTGCGGCCGGTCCACCTACTCAGGCCTTGGCTTGCGGCTGCACGTAGTCGGGAGGCATTTCGGCGCCCTGGCCGAAGAAATAGGTCTCGGCTTGGTCGAACATCTTCTTCATTCCATCGGCCGAAGCCAGATCGACGCGGTACTCGTTGACGATCATCTTCGAGAACTCGAGCCACATCATCCACGCCTGCTGCGAGATGTTGTCGTAGATGCGTTGCCCCAGTTCGTTCGTGAAAGGTTTGTACAACATGCCGGGAAGTTCCTTGCCCAGCTTCACGCATTTGACCATTCTCGCCATTGAGATCTCCGTTCGGGGTTCCTTATACGACAAAAATCTTGAGCGGACTGGGCCTCGCGCTTGGCGGCCATCGTTTTCAAGGGCGACGACGTCCATCAGCCGGTGCGTGCCGCCGTGGTGCGGGTGTTACGGGGGCGTTCGGACCACGGCCAGCAGTCCGGTAACCTTCTCCGTCAACTCCTGGGGTGTAAACGGCTTTCGCAAGAAATCGATGCCATGCAGCTTGTCGGTTGCGGGCAACACTTCGTCCCCGCTGTAACCCGACGTGAACAGCACGCGCAGAAGCGGCCGTTCCCTTCCCAGGTGCCCGACCAGCTCCGGACCGCCCATGTTGGCCATGACGACGTCGGTGATCACCAGATCGATTGCACCCGCGTGCCGGCGCGACATCTCCAGCGCCTGGGCTCCATCTGCCGCGACCAACAATTCGTGACCCAGATCGGACAACACACGCACCAGTGACCCGCGCAACGATGCGTGATCCTCCGCCACCAAGATGGTGGCGGGCCTGTCGGCCGGCGGGGTGACCGCAGCGGTTTCGGACCAGGTCGACTCGTTCGTGTCGCGCGCGGTGTCATCAGAGCTCCGCGGCAAATAGATACTGAACCTGCTGCCCTGGCCGGGTTGCGATTCGACGACGATGTGACCACCGCTTTGGTCCACGATGCCATACACGGTCGCCAAACCAAGACCAGTGCCTTTCCCCACGGCCTTGGTCGTAAAAAACGGGTCGAACGCCTGGCGCTTGGTTTCGTTGTTCATTCCGACGCCCGAATCGCGAACGGTGAGGACAGCGTATGGTCCCGATCTGATGCCGGGGCGCTTTGACCCCTGGTCACCGGGGCCGGGATCCTCGTCGTGGGTTTCGATTGTCAACCGCCCGCCGTTCGGCATCGCATCCCGCGCGTTCGTCGTCAGGTTGATGATCACGCGTTCGATCTGGCGCAGGTCGGCTTCGACCAAAAGGCGTTTCGGGCAGAACGTCATCGTCATGTCGACTTGATCGCCGATCAAGCGACCGAGCAAAGCCCGCATGCCGCCGACCACCAGGTTCAGGTCCAAAAGTTTTGGAACCAACATCTGGCGCCGCCCCACGGCGAGAAGCTGGCTCACCAGCGCTGCCGCACTTGAGGCGACCTCCTGGATCTCGCTCACGGCCACCTTCGCTGAAGGACCCAAGGAACGGTCCACGCCGAGCAGGTCCACGTTGGCCATGATCACAGTCAAAAGGTTGTTGAAATCATGCGCCACCCCGCCGGCGAGTAATCCCACCGACTCCATCCTCTGCGCGTCATGCAGGGCCCGTCCCTGGCGCTCCAATGCGGCACCGCGTTCGGCCACCCGATCCTCCAGCGTCCGATTCGCTTCCTCCAGCAATATCTGGGCGCCGGACAGACGTTGCAGGAGCTGCTCGTTCACGAACCGCAGACGAATGGATTCCGTCAGCGAACGCTGCGTGTTGAAAGCTACCAAAATCAGCGTCGCGCCGTAGAGGAGCGTCAATGCCGCCATGGACATTCGCAGCGAATCGTCCTCGAGAGCCAGTCGCGTGACGATCGGCAGAAGAGCCGCCGACGCGAACCCCAGGAACGCGGGAACGTAGAAAGCCAAGGTTCCGGACGCACCCGCGACCATGCCTCCCACCAAGAAGATGACGAACAGCTGCACCGCCGGGTTGTGATGGTTGCAGAGCAACGCCGCGATCAGGCCCCAGGTCAACCCGATGAGAGTCGTTCCCGCCACGAACCGCCTACCCCAAATTCGTGCCCGTTCCACCGGCGGCGCGACACGCAGGTAACGCCATCTCAGCAACAAGCGGGCCGCTGTGATGGCGCCCATTGCTCCCGTCGACCACAACAACATAGGGTGTGAAGCGGCGCCCCACAGGACCAAGGATAAAATGGCGGCGTTGATCGGATTGACCAGGAACACCCAGGCGCTCTGTCGATAGAGCGTGCGGATCTGCTCAGCCCGAACCGCTGCCTCGGTGACCTGATCCGCCGCAGAATTCCCCGGCACCACCGGGGTGAGATAGCACGAGATGCGCGGCCCGCCCAAAAGGAGAATCGCGATCGCCCCGCCACCGCAAAGGGACGGAGTCGCCGGTCACGTGAAGAGCTAAGCGCTGCCGGCCGAAACGGCCTCGGCGGGAACCCGCGGTGGCAGCACCACCTGTGCGTCGACCGTCCCTGGGGCAGGTTGCGCTTGCCGCTCGCGCTCCTTGCGGTGATCCTTCGCGACCAGGACGTACACGGACGGCACCACGAACAAGGTGAAGATCGTCCCGATCGCCATGCCACCCACCAGCACGATCCCGATCGAGTTGCGGGCCGCGGCGCCGGGGCCGCTGACCAGCGTCAGCGGGAAGTGCCCGGCGACGGTGGCGATGGTTGTCATCAGGATGGGGCGCAGTCGGGTCTCCGCGGCCGCCTGCACGGCGGCGACCTTCGACAATCCGCTTTCTTGCCGGTGGTTGGCGAACTCGACGATCAAGATCCCGTTCTTGGCGATCAGGCCCACCAGGGTCACAAGGCCGACCTGCGAGTAGATGTTCAGCGTCGTGGTCCACCCGTCGGTCAGCGCGAACGTCATGCCGGGCGGGCCGGAGAACTTCAGGAAGGTGAAGATCATCGCGCCGAACATCGCCAGCGGCACGGACCCCGCAAGGACGACGATCGGGTCGCGGAACGAATTGAACTGCGCGGCCAGTACCAAAAAGATCAGCACAATGGCCAGGCCCATCGCCGGCAGGAATTTACCGCCCTCCTGCCGGAGTTGCCGCGATTCGCCCGTGTAGTCGAACCGCGAGCCAGGCGGAAGGACCTTCGCCGCGGCGGCCTCAAGCACACCCAGGCCACCCTCAAGCGATTGGGGCGCCACGCCGGATATCTTGATGGCGTTCAGCTGCTGAAACCGGTTCAGCGTGCGGGGCTCGACGCCCGTGCGAAAGGTCGCGATGGACGACAGCGGAATCAGCGTTCCGCCAGGGCCGGTGACGTGGATTTCTCCGAGGTCGGTGGGGGTCAGTCGCCCCGAGCGCTCGATCTGCGCGATGACCTTGTAGCTGCGTCCCTCCATGTTGAAACGGTTGACGTAGTTGCCGCCCAGCATGGTCGCCAGATCGGCGCCGACCTGCTGCATGCTCAGCCCCATCGACGCCATTTTTTCGCGGTCGAACACAATCTCGGCCTTGGCCTGATCGATGCGCACGTCCGTCACCGGCGGGAAAGCGAACTGGTTGCTCTTGATGGCCTCCAGAACCAGTTGGTCGGCGGCGCGCACCAGTTCCTCGTGCGTTCCCGTCGACGCGATGACGAATTCGACCGGGAAGGTGCCCGAGCTGGGCAGCGCCGGCGGCAGGAACACCGGTGCGCGTACCCCGGTGATCATCATCAGCTTGCCGAAAACCTCCTGGTGGATGTCGAAGATGCTGCGGGCGCGCTGGTTCCACGGCTTTACGATCATGCCGCCGAAGCCGCCATTCGGAAATGTGAGCTGGAAACTGTGGCTGAACTCGGGCGTCGCCTTGAAGGTGCGAAAAATCTCTTCGGTGAAGGGGGTCAGCTGTTCCATCGTCGCGTTGGCCGGCACGTCGACCGCGCCGAACACGACCCCCTGGTCCTCGGTGGGCGCCAGCTCCTTGGCCGAGAACATGTACATCGGGACGACCAGCACCGACAGGACGCCCCAGACGATGTAGACCGCCGGACGGTTGGCCAGCGTCGTGGCCAGCATGCGCGCGTAGCGGCTCTTCACCCGGTCGAACATGCGGTCGACGAACCGGGTGAACCGCTTGTCGTGTTGCTGCGGCCGCAGCAGCTTCGAGGACATCATGGGTGACAAGGTCAACGCCACCACGCCCGAAATGATCACGGCACCAGCCAGCGTGAAGACGAACTCGCGGAAGAGCGCGCCGGTGAGACCGCCCTGAAAGCCGATGGGCGCGTACACCGCGGCCAGCGTGATGGTCATCGCGATGATCGGCCCGATCAGCTCGCGCGCACCCAGCATCGACGCTTCGATCGCCGAGCGCCCTTCGCGCATGTGCCGATCGACGTTCTCGACGACGACGATGGCGTCATCGACCACCAGGCCGACCGAGAGGACGACGGCCAGCAGGGTCAGCAGATTCAGCGAGAAGCCGAACAGCTGCATCAGGAAAACCGCGCCGATCAGGGACACCGGGATGGCGACCACGGGCACCAACACCGTGCGCAATGAACCCAGGAAAAGAAAAATGACGATGATGACGATGGCGATCGTCTCCATCAGCGTCCCACGCACTTCGTGGATGGCGTTGTCGATGTACTTGGTGGCGTCGAAGGCGATGGTGCCCGAGAGCCCGGTGGGAAGCTCGCTTTGGACCTTGGCCAGTTCGACGCGCACCCGTTTGATGACGTCCAGCGCATTGGCGTTTGGAAGCACCCACACGCCCATGAAAACAGCGCGGTCGCCGGACATGCGCACGTCCATCTCGTAGGTGTCTGCCCCCAGCACCACGTCCGCGACGTCGCCCAGGCGCACCAGCGTGCCGCCTTCCTGGCGGATGACCAGCCTGCGAAAGTCCTCGACCGATTCGATGTCGGTGGTGGCCGACAAATTAAGCTGGATGAACGTCCCCTTGGTCTGACCGATGGCCGAAAGATAATTGTTGGCGGTCAGCGCCTGTCGCACCTGCGTCGGACTGACGTTCAGCGCCGCCATCCGGTCGGGCTTCAGCCAGGCGCGCAACGCGAACGTTCGTCCCCCCAGGATGTCGGCCTTCTGCACGCCGTCGACGGCCGACAACCGCGGTTGCACCACGCGGATCAGATAGTCGGTCACCTGGTTGTCCTGCAGGATCTTCGAATCGAAGCTGAGGTACATCGACGCGAACTGTGAGTCAGACGGCTCGAGGCTGATGGCTGGTACTTCAGCCTCGGGCGGCAGATCGCCACGCACCTGATTAACCCGCGCGCTGATGTCGGCCAGGGCGCGGGCGGCGTCCACGTTCAGTTCCAGCCGGACGTTAATGGTGGAAAGGCCCTGGTCGCTCTGCGATTCGATGTAGTCGATTCCGTCGCCCGCGGCGACCGAGCGTTCGATCGGGGTGGTGATGAAGCCGCGCACCAGATCGGCGCTGGCGCCCACGTAAGGGGTCCGAATGGTGATGGTCGCGCTTTCGAGGCGCGGGTACTGCCGGACATTCAGCGTGCGGATGGCCTGGAGCCCGGCGATAACGATGATCAGGTTGACGACGATCGACAGGACCGGCCGTCGTACAAAAATGTCTGTGAGGCGCATGGTCAGCGATTCGGCGGGTTGGGGGTCTGCGACGGCGCAAGCTTGGTCTGGTTGTTCACCATCACCGGCGCACCGTTGCGCAGCTTGAACGCGCCCAGCACGACCACTTCCTGCCCGGCCGTCACCCCTTCGTCGATGGCCACGAAGTCACCGCGGGAAACCCCGATGCGCACGAACTGCTGCCGCGCTGCCTTGGCCGGTTTGCCGTCCGGTCCCGTCACGGGGCGACCCTTGTCGTCTTTTCGGTTCTCGATGACGTAGACGGAGTTGCCGTACGGCGCTCGCATGACCGTCGTCGCCGGCACGAAGACCACGTTCGCGCGTTCGGGCAGCACAACCGAGACGTTGACGAACATTCCGGGGCGCAGCTTGTCCTCGTTTGTCTTGTCGTCGTCCTTGTTCTCTTGTACGGAGGCGCGCAATTTGACCGCGCGGGTGACGGCATCGACGTTCGGGTCGACGGCTGCGACCTTGCCGGCCAGCGTTTGTGGCGGCTGCGTGCCGGGCAGGACGATGCGGATGGCGGTGCCGACCGGCACGCGCGCGACCTGCTGCTGGGGAATGGTGAAGTCGATGTAGACCGCGTCCAGCGATTCAAGGACCGTGATGGGCGTGCCGGGATTCAGATACTGTCCCAGGTTGACCGAGCGGATGCCCAGCTTGCCCCCGAACGGGGCGCGCAGGGTTTTCTTCTCGATCTGCGCTTGCAGCGCCCGGGCGTCGGCACTGACCGTCTTCAGCTGGGCCTCATCGGTGTCCAGTTGCACCTTGGTGGAGGCGCCGCTCGCTTCCAGACGGCGGGTGCGGGTGGCGGTGGTGGTGGCCAGGTCCTCCCGTGCCCGCAAAGATGCCAGTTGCGCCCGCTCGACGCCGGCGTCCAGCTCGACCAACACCTGACCAGCACGGACCTTCGCTCCCGATTCGAAACGGATGGCGCGCACGACGCCGGGGATCTCGTTGCTGATGGTGACCCCGCGGCCGGCCGCGACACTGCCCACGGCTTCCAGCACCGACTCCCACGCGCCCCCCTGGGCCACCGCGGTTCCCACCGCTTCGGGGGGAGGCCCTGCCGCCTGGGCGGCCTCGCCGAAGCGAATCAAGGAGGAGATCTGCGCGAACTTTGTGCCCGCGAGGATGCCGATCACAAGCAACGAGAGGCCGGCGGCGATGACGAAACGCATGAGGTTCGAGATGCTCCGAGATGTCGGTTGGTCTCGTGAAGGTTTGGTTTCGTTTGTGTCTTGGTGTGATGTCACGTCGGTGTTCCTCTCGGCGGCCGGTCTAGCACAGGGACAGGGGGAGCACCCGGGCACGCCGTACCCCAGATTGGGGACTCCCACATCGTTGTTCAGCAAGCGCCGGGATCAACCGATAGATCCGGTGCCCGCGCACATCAACAACCTGAGGAATCAATGAGGAACACGTTTCCCTTGCTATTCGTGGCGTTTGCTCTGTCGGCCGGTTGTTCGGGTGGCAGTGGCGCGCGCCCGGGCGATGGCGGTCAGACGACCAAAGATGCTCAAGGTGGTACGGGGGGACGATCTGGCAGCGGCGGTCTTTCGGGTGGGGCAGGAACGGGCGGAACGGGCGGAACGGGCGGGACAGGCGTGCCGGGATCGGGTGGCTCCTCTTCCGGTGGGTCCGGAGCCCCTGGGACCGGCGGAACGACGGGCATGGGCGGCGCGGGAGGCGCGGGCTTCATGGGGTGCTTCACGGGTGGACCGCAATGCAACAATTGCGTCGATGACGACCTGGACGGCCGCCTCGATGCGGCGGATTCGGAATGCGTGGGGGCCACCGACAACGACGAATCCAGCTTCGGCACGGGGATTCCGGGCGACAACTCGGACGCCTGCAAGCAGGATTGCTTCTTCGATGGCGACTCGGGGATGGGCAACGATGGTTGCGAATGGAATCTGAAATGTGACCCGCTGAACCCTGGTGCACATTCCGCGAAACCCTGCCCGTACGATTCAAATTTCAACAATTGCCCGACGACCCAATCCGCAAAATGCCTATCCACGTGTCGCGAGTCGACTCCGAATGGCTGCGACTGCTTCGGTTGCTGCGTCGTTCCTGGTGCGCCTACCGCCATCAAGTTGGCGCCGACTTGTACGGCGGCCAGCTATGCCGATGCCACGAAGTGTCCAGCCTGTACCCAGGTGCCGTCCTGCCTGAATACCTGTGGGCGTTGCGAGATCTGTGTCGGTAAACCGACGTTGCCGGCCGACTGCTTTCCTTCGGGAACGGGGGGCGCGGATGGCGCGGGCGGCATGGGTGGTGGAACCGGCGGCATGGGTGGCGCAACCGGCTCTGGAGGCGGTGGGGCGTCAGGGACGGGCGGTGCCGGTGGTGGCGTCGAGAAGCCCTGTCCAGGAACCATCGCGTACTGCGGGCCTGGTGGTATTTCGCCAGCGAACTGCCCGTCGGGTACATACTGCACCACCGGCTGCTGTGTTCCGATCATCTTCTAAGCATCCGATGACGAAGATTCAACACCTTCTCTTCTGCGCGATTACGTTGACCGCTGTGGCTGGTTGTAGCGACAGTAACCCGGCGGATCAGGCCGGTATTGGCGCCCAGTGCGCGACGAACGACGACTGCTTCCAGACGAACCAGACCTGTCTGACGGCGTTCCGTGGCGGCTACTGCGGTTCCACCGGTTGCACGGTTGACGGCGACTGTCCCGCCGGGGCCGCCTGCGTCCGTCACGACGACGCGATCAACTATTGCTTTCGCCTGTGCGTCGACAAGTCCGAGTGCAACCGCAACCGGAGCGTCTCAAACGAAAGCAACTGCGTTTCGAGTGTCACGTTCGCCGATGCGTCGCGTACAGCCGGTAAGGCCTGCGTACTGCCGTCATCGGGGATTTGAATCGCCAGCCTTCAGGGTGCGCGGTCGTAGCGTCTAGCAACGAATAGATCGCGGCAGTCATCTGGCGCGCCGCCACGTGCGCTCGTGTCGCTTTCTAGTCGACCGGCGTCGTCGCGGTTAGGGACGGCGCGCGAACTTTCGAACTAGGCTCTCTCTGTCTGGGCTGACGGTTGGAGACGATCCCTTGATGAACCGATTCATGTCATCGCGTCGAACGTTCCTGAAGGCCATGGGAGTCGGATCAGCGTTGCTCCCTCTTCTTGATGCGGAAAGGGCGCAAGCGGCCTGCGTGGGCGTTTCGGGTCCACGCAGGGTCTTCATCGTGGTGTGGCCAAACGGGATGTTCGCGGGCAAGGCGAGTTCGTGGGCGACGACGGGCAACAACTTCGTATTGCCCACCCACATGACCTCGTTGGAACAACACCGCCAAGACCTGATTCTGCTGGATGGCCTCGACTACAAATTCATCCAGGACGCCCCGAACCCAACCGGCGGAGAAGTCAGCGGACATGCCTGTTTTCAGGGCATGCTGACGGGAAAGTTCTATCAGGCGTTCGGATCCAGCACGGCCAACAACATCGCGGGTGGGCCGTCGATCGACCAGCACATCGGCAACGGCCTGCGGGCACAAGGCTATACCGGCCGCACCAGCCTAAACCTTCAGGTCTGGTCGGGCTCGACCGCCCGTCTGTCGTGGCGGGCGGCCGCGGATCCGATCATCCCCGATTTCGATCCCTTCCATGCCTTTTCGACCCTGTTCACGGGCACTGGGACGAAGGTCCCCGTCGACATTATTTTGGCGATGCGGAAGAGCGTTCTTGACTACGTCGTGCGGGATCTGAATCGGTTCGTGAAGAAGGTCGGCGGAAACGAAGATCGCGCCAACGTCGAATCTCATCTCCAAAACGTGCGGCAGATTGAACAGCGCCTGGGTGCCGCGGCGCCCCCGGCGTCAACGACGTGTATACCAACGGACCTTGGTACCCCGTTAACCGCCGGCGCGCTGAAGAACACGACAAACTTCGAACTCATCACCAAGTTGCAGATCGATCTCGCCGTTGCCGCCTTCGCGTCGGATGCGACCCGCGTGGTGGTGTTGCAGTTGGGCGATCAGTCGAATTCCAACATCATCCTTCACTCGCTGGGTTTTCGACCAGGTGAACAGGACGGCAACACCGGAAACATCAACGGCCTGACCTCCATCGCCCATCGTGATTCGACGGAGAAGGTCGTTGTCGATACCTGGTTCATGGAGCAGGTCGCCTACGCAATCAGCCGCATCAAGGATGTGTCCGACGGGGGGAAAACCATGTTGGACAACACCGTCCTGTTGGCGATGAACAACATGCGGACCGGGCTGCATGAATTCAAGGGAGTTCCGGCGATTTTGGCTGGAAGCTGCGGTGGATACTTCAAGACCGGTCGCAGTTTGGCGCTGACAAGCACGCCCAATAATGGCGTTTTGATCGCGCTGGCAAACGCGGCGGGGGTGCCCACCACCACGTTCGGCGAGACAATCTACGGCGGCGAGCTGGCCGCGCTGCGGGGGCTGTGATGGCGCCGCGCGGAACGTACGCGCATTTTGCGCTGTTGCTGGCCGCGCTGGTTTCCTGCACGAGCTCAAGAGCCGGTCTGCCCCACGGGGCGGGCTCGGGAGGATCCTTCGGGGGAGCCTCGGGCACCGGCGGGAGCGCGGGGTCGGGCGGAGGAATGCCGGGTGCAAGCGGTTCGGGCGGATTGGCCGGCGGGAGCGCATCGGGCGGAATGGCCCCGGCCAGCGCTGGCAACGCCGGCAGTGTTGGCAATACTGGCAACGTCGGCGGCGCTGGTGGGAACGGTGGCGCCACCGGCGATGGCACCGGCGTCATCGGCATGCCGCCTGCCCCGGACAAACCACCGACTCCCGAAAACGCGGGGCCGTTGGCGTTGCGGCGCCTCACCGCGCGCGAATATCAGAACACCCTGACCGATCTGCTGGGCATGCCGCAAAACGTCGCGTCGCCATTTCCCATCGAGGAAATCTCCCGCACCGGTTTCCTCGCGCCAACCGGATTCACGGCCCTTCACACCGACAAGATTTTTGAGCTCTCCGAAAAACTGGCCGACACGGCCTTGCGCGCGGGAACGATCCCGTTTCCTTGCCCGGGAACCAACTGCGCGGTCGCCTTTATCAATAGCTTCGGACGACGTGTTTTTCGTCGACCCGTGACCCTGGCGGAGGGCACTGATCTGATGAGTGTGTTCGCACTGGGGACGATGTACGGCCTGGACATCCGGACCGCGCTGACCCACGTGGTCAGCGCCATGCTCCAGTCGCCGAACTTCCTGTACCACTGGGAGATCGGGGACGAGCCGCCATCCCGGGAGGGAGATCTCGTCGTCTTGACGCCTTATCAGGTCGCCTCTCGCCTCTCCTACTTCTTGTGGGAAACCATGCCGGACGAAACCCTGTTGGCCGCCGCGGACGCCAATCAACTGGCGACGCCCGAACAGGTGTTGGCACAGGCGAAGCGCATGCTGACCGTTCCCACGCGGACAAAATCCGGGCTGGCGAATTTTCACGAACAATGGCTGCGCGTCCAGGGTCTGGGAGACGTGGTGAAGGATCCGGCGCGCTATCCCAGCTTCACGCCGACCTTGGAACAGGCGGTGGGTGAAGAATTGCGTGTTTTCGTTTCATCGGTCCTGTCGGGAGCCGGCGACGGGACCCTGAAGTCGCTGCTGACCGCGCCCTATAGCTACGCGAACAGCGCGCTCGGTGGTCTGTATGGTTTCGCCGCGACGGGCGACAGTTTTGTCCAGGTTCAGTTGAATCCAGCCGAGCGTGCGGGAATCCTGACCCAGGGAGCATTTCTGGCAACGCACGCCACGCCCAGCCTGACTGATCCGGTAAAAAGGGGCCGCGTGATCTGGCAAGGCCTACTGTGCGGCAACACGCCGGCCAGATTGCACCCGACGGACGACCAGCCCGGTCCCGTGGATCCCATGGCGACCAACCGCGATCGCTATGTTCGTTCTTCGGCGGCATCCTGCGCCGAATGCCACAAGTTCTTCGATCCGCTGGGCTTCGCATTCGAAAACTACAATGCGATCGGCGCGTACCAAACCACCGACAACGGCAAACCTGTGAATGCCACCGGCGAGGCGTTGACACCGGGCGGTGCCAGGATCCCCTTCCGCAACGCGATCGACCTGGTCAAAGGCCTGGCCGACAGCGACGAGGTGAAGTGGTGCGTGACGCGACAGTGGTTCCGTCACCTGCTGGGACGCTTCGAGTCGTCCGCCGATCTGGGATCGCTGGAGCGGGCCCACCGGGCCGCTGCCGCAGTCCCCGGCTTTTCGATTCGCGACATGCTGATGACCACCGTGCAGACCAAGGCGTTTCGCTACCGGGCCCTCTCGCCCGGCGAAATGTGATCGGGGACT